>JAJRTK010000495.1 GCA_024278345.1 bacterium
CATCTTCGACGGCGTGGTTATGGCGCTCGGCGCCATTCACTTTCATCTTCCGGGGTGTGGTCGCCGGGATCATGCTCGTTAAGGCGGGACAAAACAGGAAAAGAAGAGGGAAAACGCGGGGCCGAGCGAAGCGAGACGCCGAGCATAAGCGAGGCCCACCGTACAAGAATGTGGGCTGGGATCCCGTTGCCATTTGTTGCAACGGGAAGTTGAGCTCGCTCCCTGGTGGGTGCAGGGTGAAGCCCTGCCAGGGGACCGGGGACGGAGTCCCCGGACGACCGCCGAGCGGAGCGCGGCGTTGTCCGAGGCCAAGTTTTTTCCCCGGCGACCATTGTCCCGCTTTGCGTGGATACCCGATGGATGTAACGTTCCGCTGGAGCAGAGGGTGGTCCCGCCGGTGGGGAGCCATCCCGTGGATCACCTTGGCCAAGAGATCCTTGCCAACGCCAGACTGACCCGTGATGAGAATACACTCAACCATCTTGCTCTCCGCATAGCACTTGGCCTCCCAGAGCACTGCCATGAACGCCCGATTCTTGCTCGCCATGAAACAATCATCCGTCCCCAATCGTGCCAGAAGCCGAGTGGCGGAGCTCGGAGGAAGGGCATCGTTGTAAAACTTCAACTGCCACTCCCGAATCGCCGCAAGTTGAGTTGCGTAAACCTCGGCCAGGAAAACGTCCCACTCGCTGAACTGCCCATGGCATCGGTCCAGATAGAGCGCCGCCCGAACCGTGCCGCCAAACTCGATGGGCAGGCAACAGATGGAGCTTATCTCCGCATTGAGGCTACTGGAAGAATCGGGTTCGATGACCCCCGCGCAACTCCGATCACCTCCAAGCAACCTTCTCAAGTAACTCCGGCTGATGGGCCGCTGCACCCCAAGACGGTCGGCCTCCAGGTATTCCGTCTGAAGCTCGTTGACATCTAACTGCTCCGGCGACACGATTCTAGGCACCGCCAAAGCTCCGGCACGAGCCCCCGTCACTTCGATAAGCGGCCGGAGCATTCTCCGTGAAAGATGCACCTCCGGACTTCTTGTCAATAGATCCCTTATGCCTTGCAGATAGATATGTTTCCGCTCTTTCCAATCTTCTTTACCCCCGTGCGGCGAGGCGCCCATGCTTTCCCAATCCCTCATGCTGAAATCTCCTCCTTTCAAGGATTCTCCACCGGTTTCCTTTGCTCCCCCAAAAGTGACGAACATCTTGCGGCGATTTCACCCACCCGGGGCATGGTTCAGGAAAAACGCTTTTCTCTCTTTGTGTTGTCTTCCGCTCGCGGCGGCGGCAATCCGTCCGCCGCCCCTCGCCTTCTTCCAGCCGCCGATTCGCCCCCTACACACATTCATAGCACTACCGGCAAGCCAGCAGCCGCCATCAACCCCCGAAGAACCCGAGGTCACTCCTCGAAGTAAAGACGGACGTCGCTCAAAAAAAATTCAACCCGAGCGTCCCGGTGCTGAGTGAGAGCGCCTGCCGCAAGGGCTATTTTTCGTACTTTGCCCGCCTCGAAGGCCGCCAAGCAGTCCAGCGCCAGGGGAAGAAGAGCTTCATGAATACTGGTGAACTCTTTGCCCACGGACTTGATGCACGACTGACCACTTCCTTTCGCACTTCTGGGCGCTCCCACGAGCCCGCTATCCTGAAATGCCGCCCGCCGGGTACTCCAAAACCAGATGGTCCCGAGATTCTCTTCGGAGCCCGAGAGAAACTGCAGCGCAAAAAAAGCGTTTGCCTGACGCTTCAGAAAACCGCCGCCCTCCATGGGGTTCAGCCTAAAACCAGCCTCCAGCACCAGTTTCTTGAGATCTCCGGAAAGGGGCAACTCGATGGCCTGGGTGATCTGAGCGAAGTTCTCCCCTTCCAGGATCCCGTGAAGAAAGCGCACATTGTTCCTGCGCTCAACGGACACGGTGAAGTTGCCTTTGGTGGGATCGAGATTCTTTTCCCAGCCGTCGCTCCAGTGACGAGAGAAGTCGCCATTCCTCACCAAATTCCTCCGGCCATTCTTCCCACTGGCCGCGGGCCGCGAACCGCTCGAGGCTAGCGTCGATCCGCCCGGTCGCACACGGCTCACCGGGGTTAGCGACGCACTGGCCAGCAGACCAGACCGGGGCCCGCCACTCTTTTCAATGGCCGCGAACCGCTCTCTCTTCGAACGAACGAAATAGAAGTCGTCTGAAAAGCTCGATGCTCTCCAGGGGATCTGACGGCCCCCGGATGCCTTCGCCACCTTCTTGCTCACCCGCTTGAAAATCGCGTCCAGCTCGAGGCCCGGAGTCTCAAGAGATTCCAGGAAGTAGGTGGTGAACAGGCCATTGCGTCCACCGGGGTTGTCGTCGGCAACGCAACCTGGGCAGGTGGCGAAAACAATGTAGGTTCCCGGATTACTGCTCATCACCGCCAATCCCCTGGAAGCACTCTTGCTGCTCCTGAAGGGGTTGTTCCGGCACGCATCGAGAATCAGCATGTTTAAGGCCGATCCCCTCTCCTCCATCTGTTCCCGAATCTGCTCCGCCGAAACCGAGATCCGCTTTGCTCTCGCCATGCTGGTGGCATCGAAATCGATAGGCAAGAGGTAATTCTCACCATCAAGCTGGATCCCGTGGCCGGAATAGTAGAAAAAACCAACTCCACCGGGACGGATTCCAGCCACAAACCGATCCACGGCATCGAGCATCGTCCCGAGGTCGGCATTCACTTCCACGATGACTTTGAATCCCAGGCGTTGGAGAGCGCCGCTGAGGACCACCGCATCCCTTCCCGGGTTCCCTAAAGGCGCCTGAGGATAGGCGCTGTTGCCAATAACCAGGGCGATCCCAGGTGGGTTCACCACCCCACCAGCACTGGCAATGCCACCAAGCTCCAGGAACAGCCAAAAGCCAAGAATCCTCAAAAAAGATGCTCGTTTCCCCATGAGAGATCCCTCCCTCCGGTGGTCCTTCGCATTGCGCCGCCCTCTCAGGTGCCGAGAGATTCCCTTCCCAACGACTTAACAAACCTCATGCCAACGGCCGCCTTACCACTCGTTCCGCCTTGCATCGCCATCTGACCGCAAACGAACTCCTTGAGCCACGAGATTTCGCCGCGATTTCTCGTCAGCACCGAGGCGTATTTTCGCGGCTTGAATTCAAGTCGATTTCTCGTTTCACACTTATGTAGAACGGCAGGACTAACTAAACCCACTATAAGACCATAGCATGCCTAATGACTTAAAAACAAAGGCGATGGAACCTGAACACCGAGCCATTCCGTCTCATCCAACTATCCTGGCATAGCAATTGCTTTCCTTGAATGCAACGCAACAAGCGGCTGTTCAAGTCAAGACAAATGTTTTTTAAGTCTCTGTAAAAGGGGAAGCAATGCTCAGTCAGGATCAGATGCCTCACGGGGGAGCCACTTTAGCCGAGGGCTCGGGAATCCCGATCATCCACTCACCCCGCCGGCTTGCCCAGCGGGGGCTCACCCTTTCTCTTCTATTCTTTTTCTTGGGCCTCGCCGGGGTGTCTCTGGCCGTTCCGCGGCGCTACGTCCGCGTCGAAGGAAAGCGAAGCCTCCCCCTTCGAGTACTCGTCCGCCCCTTCAGCAATATCTATGAGAAGCCAGACACAGCCAGCGCCATGGTTCGAGAAAACGTCGATGCTCTCCAGGCCTTCTACGTCTACAAGAAACCAAAAAGAGGTTCCTCGGACGGATGGTACGAGGTGGGGCCGGATACCCGTGGAACCGTTCTTGGCTGGCTCCAGGCCGATGATGTCATGGAATGGAAACAAACCATGTGCGTCTCTTATACCCATCCGGCGGGGCGCCATCCGGTTCTCCTCTTTAGTGGTGGCAAAGCGCTTCTAAGCCTCCTCAAGGCGCCGCCTAACGAACGGGCGGAAAAGATGCGTCAGTTCAACCTGGCCATCGACCGGAAGCAGATCCCTGATGATTTCCCCGTAATCTCCCGCGAGCCAAAAGACTACATCGACATTGCCGAGCAATTCTACCTCATGCCGATCTTAGAAAGCGCTCCCTTTGAATTCGAAACCGGAGATGAAGGGCGGATTCTCCAGGTGGCGGCCGCCGCAAAAAACGAGCGCGGGGCATTGACGGTCAAGAGCGCTCCAGAACAGAGCTTTGCCTCAGACGCCCCCGATTTTGTCAACAACCCGGAAACGGCCATGAAATCGCTCCAAATGGACGTCATCTACGTTATCGATACGACAGCGAGCATGGGACCGTTCATTCAGGTTACTCTCGATACCATCCGGGAAGTCAGCCAGGCAGTTGCCTCGGATCCCAGCGTGTCGGAGAGCGTGAAGTTCGGCCTTTGGGCATATCGCGACTCCATGACGATCCCCGGCATCGAGTTCCATACGAAGAATTTCACTCCAGACCTTCAGAGAATCGACGATTTCGGCAACACTTTGACCACCGTTCGACCGGCGAGAGTCGGAAGCCAGGATTACCCAGAGGACGTTTTCGCCGGGATCGAGCGCGCCATCCGGGAGAGCCAATGGACTCCTGAAGCTCTTCACTTCATCGTCCTCATCGGCGATGCACCCAGCCACGAGCTTGGACACCCCTGGAACTCCACCGGCCAAAGCGCCGAAACCCTGCGCCAGTTCGCCGATCCGCCCGACACTTACTACATCTTTGCCCTGCATCTCAAAGATCCACAGGCGCGGCCATTCTGGCCCATCGCCGAAGAACAATTCCGAACGCTTTCCAGAAACCCCGGAAGCGGTGAGTCAGCCTACAAAGAGGTTGATTCCAACGCTAGCAGGGCCTTTTCGGAAGCTTCCAAGGCCATCGCCGGAAGCCTCGCAAAGATCATTCAGGATGCCAAGGGGGGCCGGTTGAGCATCGCCCAGCTCCGAGCCAAAACTGGCCCGCCCAGCTCCGTCAGTGCTTCCGGAAGCACCGCCGCCTCTGGATCCACCGAACCTTCAGGCCACCAGCCCCCCCCATCATCGGGAAGCGGAGGCCCCGAGGCGGAGTCGAACCCAATCCAGGGTGAGGGACAAGCCCCCGTGGCAATCCCCACCGGCGATCAAGAGGTCTCCAAAATGGTAACCCAAGTGGGGTACGCTGCTTTGCTGGAGTGGATTGGGAAGAAAAAAGGTGCAAAAGCGCCCCGAGACATCGTCGCTTGGACCACAGACCGGGATCCGGAAGATCCGACAATCTCCAGCCTCGACGTCAGGATTCTTATTACGAAGAATCAACTGGACTCCTTGGTCCGGGCGCTTCAGGAGATCCTGCTGGCGGCGAAGCAGGCTGACATCGGAGGCGAGGATCTCCTCAAGGCCCTGCAAGCCATTCCTTCGGTGGCCTCTCGCGGCGCGGAAATCGGCGAGGCCAAAAAGCTTTCGGAAAGCAAAGATTTCTTCCCTGAATTCATCATGGGCCTCCCCTACAAGAGCCTTGTGATGGACATCGACAACGAAACCTGGAGTGGCTGGGGCGAAGAAGAGCGCGGGCGATTCCTCGAAAACATCGATGCCAAAATCCAGCTCTATTCGGCCATCTACGACAACGCTAACGGATGGATCTCCCTGAATGAAGGAGACGATCCGGGCCAGTTCGTCCATCCCTTGCTTCTCGATGCTCTTCCATAACTCAGCCGTGGGCGCCTCTACGCAGGCGCCCTGCTCCAAGCACCGAGGGACAAGACATGGCAGATTCATTGCCGGTATACCGACTCCGCCAGGTTTCCAAGCTACGTGAAAAGGGTGGCCACGCTTTCGAGTTGACCGTCAACAGCCTGGACATATTCGCCGGTGACTTCGTCGCCGTGGTTGGCCCGAGCGGCTGCGGGAAGAGCACTCTCCTCGATCTTCTTGCCCTGGTCCTCACGCCCAGCTCCGCCGAACAGTTTTCCATCAGCGCCGGAGAGAGCCAGAGTTTCGCGGTAGCGGGAAAAAACGATGTCGAATTGGCGGAGTTTCGAAAGCGGAACCTTGGCTACATTCTTCAAACGGGGGGGCTCCTCCCCTTCTTGAGTGTCTGGGAAAACGTCTTGCTCCCCTCTCTTATCAACGGCGATGGAGCGACGGGAAAAACCAAGGCTCTGGAGCTCCTCGGCAGCCTTCAAATCGAAGAGCAGAGGAACAAAAAGCCTCAGTTCCTTTCCGGGGGGCAAAGGCAGCGCGTGGCCATTGCACGGGCCCTTGTACATTCCCCGTCCATCGTGCTCGCCGACGAGCCAACCGCCGCGGTGGACCGCGACACCGCCCTTGAGATCCTCGATCAACTCACCGACCTGACCCGGCGACAAAACGTCGCCCTTCTCATGGTGACCCACGATCTGGAGCTCGCCGCGAAGGCTCAACGCATCTTCACCTTCCAGTGGAAGCGGACCAGCTCCACGTTCACTGAATCCCGCTGCTTTGAATGCACCCCCGGGAGCTCTTCGGCGAAGGACACTCGAGCGCCCCGGTGATTCCAAAGATCCCAACAACTCCACCAAAAGGAGCCGGCAAGAGAAGACCGAATCAACGAGGCGGGAGCTCCACGGCGCCGACGATAGCGAAGAAACGGCGTAGAGGCGGAAAACGCCGGAAAAGGAAAAAACGATGACCGCGGACTCCCCAATGCTATTGAGTTTCAAGAGAAAGGCCACTGTTTTCTGGCTTGCGGTATCCGACCTCAAGCACGAATGGATCCTCTCCGCCTGTATGGTCCTTTCCATCATGGCCGTCCTCTCGCCGCTTCTCTTTCTATTTGGCCTCAAACACGGCCTCATCACCATTTACACGCGCCATATCACGGAAAATCCTATCAACAGGGAGATTCGGCCTTTAAGCAGCCGGCTGTACGAAAAGGAGTGGTTCCAAGAGCTCAGGAAACGGCCCGACACCGTCTTCGTCATCCCCAACACTCGCCTCATTGCCGCAACCGTAAGAGCTCGCGCAAAAGAGTCCACGGGGAAGGTGGAGCTGGAGCTGGTCCCAACGGCGGAGGGAGATCCGCTGCTCGCCGACAACGGCACGCCGATCCCGGCCAGCGGAGAATGCGTGTTGACTCACCTGGCCGCCGAAAAGCTCGCGGTCAAGGCCGGCCAAAGCATCACCATTGAGGCAAACCGCCTCACCGCCCGCGGCAAATCGGAGATCGTCACCACGAAGCTCCAGGTCAAGGGGGTCTTGCCCATCCGCGCCAGCTCGCGGCGCCTGATTTTCACGCCTCTCCCTTTATTGGAATCCATCGAACGGTTCAAGGACGGAATGGCCGTCGCAAAATATGGATGGCCGGGAAAACTGCCTCGGGCACTGCCCCGGTACACGGGAGTCGTGGTGATCACTCCGCGGCAATTGGACAAAATCAGGCGGCAACATCTCATCGTCGTTACAGGCTTCACGCGCCTGGAAGAGTGGTCCTTGCGGGATCTGCTGGAAAAGCGTGGAGTTCGTCTCGAAAAGGGCAACGTCCTCTTCCTTTCAACCCGAAGCTCCCTGGTAGACAAAAGCAGCATCCGGAATGTCCGCAACCGGCTTCGGGGCAAGAGGGCGGTTCTATTGCCCTACGTTCCCGCCCTGGAAGCCCATCTTCAGGTCGCCGGGAAAGAAGGGGCAAAGCTCTCTCTCTATGGTGTCTCTCCCGATAAGTCCCTGGAGGAGCTTAACCCAAAGGACGAGCTTCCTCGGTGGGGAAGCTCCGGCGACTCCGGAAGCGAGCTCCTACAAATCGCACTTCCCAGGGGAATGGCTCAGGCTGGAGAAAAGGTCGTCGTCCGGGTACAGGGTGGCCACGGCATCCTGGAGTTCCCGGCCACGGTTGTATCGGTTCCCTCACCCTTCCCCTCTGGCGCTCTCATCCCCGGAAGACTGGCTGGGATTCTGAAGTTGTTGGACAAGCGAGAGGTCCGTTCCGCGCCAGACGAGGGAGCCTTCTTGCTCTCGCGGAAGGGGTACTCGAGTTTCCGGGTGTACGCGAAGACGATCCACGAAGTCGATGGGCTCCGACGGTTTTTCGAAAACCAGTCGATTCCCGTGCGGTCCCAGGTCCAGAAGATCGCCAGCGTTCTTCAACTGACCGGCTACCTGGACCTCATCTACCTGCTCATCGCCGCCGTGGCCATACTCGGGACCATCACGGCGATGATGGCCAGTCTTTACGCATCGGTGGAGCGCAAGCGGCGCGAATGGGGAGTGCTGCGCCTGATCGGGCTTTCGGGAGTCGCCCTTTTCCGATTTCCCATCTATCAGGGAGGAATTCTCGCCCTCGGGGGGCTGCTCCTTTCCATCGGCCTGTTCGAGATCCTGTCATCGATCTCCGACCCTCTTTTTCGCCCCTACGTGGAGCAGCTCCTGGGTTTTCCCATCACGGCGCTCCGGAACAGCCCGCGGGGGATTTGCACAATCCCCGCCCCCTACTACGCGGCCTCCTTCGCTTTGACCCTTGTCGTTTCTTGTGTCGCTTCGATCATCGCGGCACGCCGGGTTCAGGGCGTCGATCCGGCGGAGGTGCTCAGGGATGAGTGAGTGGCGCAATAGAAACTATCACAGGAAGGGAACAATGGGGGAAACCCGTGAAAAGGCGAGCAGCGCGAACGGCTGTGAGAGATGGGAGCGGAAGTCAACCCAAAGAACCAACAGCGTTTGGCCGAAACTGTCTCCCCAAGGGGATACGAACCAACAAACTGGCAAAGGGGCCAAGCCAACAAACCGGGCTCTCGCTCCCCTTGGGCGGCGTTTCCCATGGATGCTTCTCCTGTTTTGTCTCCTGGAAGCAATGCCCTTGAGGAGCGAGGCCCACAATCCTCGCCCCACCGCGGGTGACTTCGTTCTTCCCATGCCCAATGGGGAAGAAATGGTGTTTCGCCGCGTCTTCCTGGACAAGGGTGCCGACCTATTCGCCATCCGCATCTTCCAAGTTGGTGAAGAAAAAGGGGTTTTGGGGGAGGAATCCGTGAAGGTCGGGCTGGGTGGAGAGTTTCTTGAAAAGAACAGCCACGGCGCTCTGGACTGGGTCTACTACCTGGGCAAATACGAGGTCACCGAGGGCCAGTATCTCGCCATCATGGGGCCTGGAAGTCGTTCGCCGAGTCAGAAGCCGGCGGCGGGGCATTCCTGGTTTGAAGTCCAGGAGTTTCTTCACCGCTACAACCTCTGGTTATTCGAGAACGCGGCATCGGCCCTCCCCAAGAACGACGGGGTGACGGGATTTCTTCGCCTCCCCACCGAAGTCGAATGGGAGTTTGCGGCAAGGGGTGGAAGCACGGCTCCCAAAGAGCTTTTCAAGAAGAAGCATCCCTATGCCGGCGCCCTCGAAAGGTTCGAGTGGTTCTCCGGGCCTCGTTCTTCCGGGAACAAGCTCAAGCGGGCTGGCTTGAGGAAGCCTAACCCTTTGGGCCTTCACGACATGCTGGGAAACGTCCAGGAAATGACGGGATCGTTGTACCAGGTGGAGTATTACCAGGGCAGCGTGGGAGGCTTCGTGGCCAGAGGCGGACACTACTTGTCGCCCAGGAGTGAGATCCGGGTCGCCCGGCGGGTGGAGATCCCCTTCTATCAGGAGGGAAGGCCCTCGAAAGATAAGACGATGGGCTTCCGAGTCATGGTGGCTTCCACAATCCATACCTCTCCCCAACGACGGTAAAAGCGCAAGAAGGAATGGGGTGAGTACAAGAAGAGCCGGCTGCCTCCGGCGTTGCCGGGTGCGACCCTTTCCCTCAACGTCCGGCGAGCCGCCACCAATGCGGACCTCCGAGGTCTGCTGAAAAACCTGGAGAATCAGATTCGGAGCAACGCCCCTGAGGTGTTCAGCCCCCTCAAGGGCGATTTCCGCAGATTGAGTGGACTCCTCGACAACCTTGAATCCCTCAGCAAGAGAGGGGAGCTCAAGTATGCCTTCGCCCTTGTGAAGATCGGTGTCGAAGCGGCGGGAATGACGACTGTCATGGCGTTTCAGAAGCTCCCCGTGAAAAGAGACGCTCTGAAAAAGCTGGAGAAAGGTGGCTACTCGAAGCTGGTTGCCAAGGTCAAAGCGCAGATCGCCGAGCTCGAGTCCAATATCGACCGCGGCATAGAGCGTTACGGAACGATCTTCGACGAATTGGGCGAGCTTGACGACGACGTCGTTCGAAAGAGCTTCGGGGATTACATCGGATGGGTTCGTCGTCAGGGTCCCAAGTACGGCAGGCAGCTCAAATCCGCCAAGCTCATGCAACGCCACTTCCAGACCTATCTTCAGACCAGGCGCTGGGATGGCGCCACCTGGAGAAGCGCTCTCAAAAACCTTTCCAAATCTCCTTGAGCTCCGCCTTCCCGGGCGATTCAAGCACAGGGAGATTCTTAATCAAGGAGGAAGAAAACGTGAAACGTAAGTCCATAGCCTATCTAGTCACCGCCAGCTTATTGGTTTGTCTTTCGGTCACCACGGCGTCGTCCGCGCTGGCTAGGAAGCGGAAGAAGGACCAGAAAACGGAGGCAGCCTCGAGCTCCGCAAAGGAGGATCGTCGGATCAAGGTTCAGGGGATCATGGAAACCATCATCTTCTCCAAGCTCGGCAGACTTGGCGCGTCCGTGGTTCTGAAGAAGGTCATGGGGAAACAGGATGCTCAGATCATTCTGAACCTCATCGAAGGAGGGATCCTCTACGTCGGCGCACGCAGGACCACCAAAATCCTGAAGCAGAGGAAGAAATATCGAAGCGATGAAGAGTGGATTGCGGCCGTCAGCAAATCCTCGAGAGAGAACAATGATCGAGCAGCGGCGAACAACAAGAAACTTCAAAGCGAGCTCAACATTCTGACAGTGCAAGTCTTGGAGCTCGAAAGCAAGCTGAAGAAGGGGACGGCCAAGGAAAAAGAGCTTGTCGCCATGCGCGGCATTCTCAAAAAGAAACGGAACGAGGCATGGAGTGCCGCCGCCGCGCTGCGGGGTGAGGCAAAGAAAATTGAGAAGCGGTTCAAGGCAAAAAAGATCGAGTCGGAGCAAATGTATGCCCAGCTCCGCAAAACTCTGGAAGAAAAGCAGAAACGCGCTGAAGAGCTCGACGAGCTAGCAGACAGTTTTGCGTCGCAATCGCTCCTGGTTGGGGACCGATCAGATCCGGTTGACAAGTCCACGCACGAAAGGAACCCACCGTTCAATTTCGTGAATCCCATCCAGCCCGCCACCGGCAAGATGCCGGTGCCACCGTTTCGGCGAAGACAATTGTAAAGC
>JAJRTK010000496.1 GCA_024278345.1 bacterium
CAGGGTGTTTTGTTGCCGCCACTCCACGAGCTTGAGGAGTAGCCTCCGCGCCAGTTGTGGGTGCGAAGTGAAAAGGTTGGCCTTTTCTTCGGGGTCCGCGGCCAGATCGAAGAGTGAGAATCTGGCTCTGGGAGGGGAGCTCGACTGGGGCAAAAGGCAAAGTGCCCTGAGCTTCCATCGATTGCCGGCGATGACGGAAAACTCCATTCGGCCCTGGCCTCGGTACAGATTGTTCGAGGCGAAGAGAAGGCGGTCTTGTAGGGCGGGCCGGGTTGCTGCCTCATCCCGAAGGAAGGGCAAGAGGCTCTCCCCGCTGACGGCGTAGGGTGGAGAGAGGCCAAACCTGGCCAGGATCGTGGGCATAACGTCCATGAGCTGTGCGGGCACGGTGACGATGCCTCTGGCCGTGATGCTTGGGCCGGCGGCGATCCAGGGGATCTCCGTTTCTTCGTTGTACAAGCTGTATCCATGTTTCCATGATCCGTGTTCGCCAAAGGCCTCGCCGTGATCGGCAATGACGAAGATGTCGGTTCGACGGAGCAGGTTCAATTTGTTCAGCGTGGAAAGAAAGAGGCCGAATCTGGTGTCGGCATAGGCGATTTCTTCTTCGTATAGCGCGGTGAGGCGATGGGCCTTCCCGAGTTTCGGAGGTCTTTTCGGGCCGCCAGATTCGTGGGGGTCAGTGGGCGGTGGATCCAAGTAGCGGCCGGAGAATCCCGTGGGTGGAGTATAGGGATCGTGGGGCTCCGCGGTGTGGATGTAGATGAAGGATGGCCGGTCACGGTGTTCCCGGAGCCAGGTTTCCACTTGTGGGAGCGGAACCGTGCGATCAGCGCCTTGGTCCCAGAAGTAGGAGACGCGATCCAAGAGTAGATCGAAACCCTGCTCCATTCCTTGGCGGGGTCCGACGTTGACGTTGGTGATGAAGGAGGCTGTGGCGAAGCCCGTGGCTTTTAGGGCCTCGGCCAAAGTCACCAGATCCCGTGAGGGCACCGTGGATGCTCCATAGGCGCCATGGCGTTCAGTGGGCATGGACAAGAAAAGATCCGCCGCCGATTCGATTGTCCTGGGTGAGTTGGCGCGGGCCGTTGAAAAGAGGACGCCGCGTTTGGCCAGTGCCGAGAGGTGAGGAACGTTCCACCGGGGATTACCGTACAGTGCCAGATGTCTGGCCCCCACCGCGTCGATGAGGTAGATGACGAAGAGCGGGGCCTTCTCCACGGGTCGGTAGACCACCGGGTTCCCCCAGCAGGCGACGGATCCCTCCGCTGTTCCGGTCACCTCCAGGATCAGAGTGACTCGCTTTTCGGCCCAGGGAGCCAGTGAGACGGAGTGGCTTGTCCATCGGCCTTTCTGCCGTAGCAGGCGCTCCAAGACCAGCGTTTGATTTCCTTCTTCTTCCACGAAGAGTCGAAACCCAACGGCGGAAGTCGGCGGTGGGCGGCGGTTCTTCCCCGTGGCTGCGCCGGGCTTCAGATGGTCATCGCTGCCGGCTGCTGTACCTTGTTTGCCGGTCGCTTCATAAAACCCCAGCCCTGTCCGGAAGATCGCATTTCTGGGAAGCTCGATCTCGAACCTTAGCTTGCCGGGGGCTCGCAGATAGATCGAGTCCCACAAGGCACCCTGGAAACGGATTCTTTGGGAAGCCGCGGCTTCGGGAAAAGCATCTTCCTTTGACAGGAAGCGGAGAGCGCGGATCTCCAATGCGCCGGGGCCGTTTCCTTCAACGGAGATCGACAGTGACTGCAAGGGGCCCTTCCAGTCGGCCAGCCCGTCAGTGAGGATTCGCAGCGTCGTCATGCGACCCTGCTCCTCCACGGGAACTAAGATTCTGCCGACGCGGCTCCATGTCAAAAGGATCGTTTTTCCCACGGCCTGCCGGATCTCTATTTCCAGGGCACCCACCTCTTCCCGAAGAAGCGAGAGGCCGCCAATCTTCATTTCTATGCGCCGTCCGTTGCGGCTCTCCCGCTTCGTGACGCGGAGGCCTGCTCCCGGTTTTTCACTGCTTATCGGCCCCAGAATCAACAAGGGGGAAGCGGTGCGAGTGAGCGCCTGCCAGGTGGAGACGATTTCTGCTTGTGGAAAGTTGTTGACCAGGCGGATGGGGCGGTCCCAGGGCATCGGAGCGGCGGCCCAGCCGGAAGTTGGCTCGGGGGCGGGAACCGCCTTCGGATCCGTGGTCAATTCTCGGGCCGCCCATTGTAGGAAATCGGCGTTGGAAATCGGCGCGTTCTTCTGAGGCCCTCGGAGGTTCAGGACCGTTTCAGAGGTGACGGGAACCTTCATTTCCGGTTCCGCAAGAGCCCGGGAAGCAGCCATCGCCAGAATGAGAGTGGCGGCGACCAGGATAATTTTACCGCGGACAGGTTCAAGGTTCTCCAGCATCATCCATCATCCAGTTCTCGCGTGCTGAGACTTTTGTGGCGTCGCTCTCCACATGGTCCAATAGCAGTAGGGTAGGATCGCCGTGGAACAGAGGGCCAGGAGTGCGGAATACCAGACTGCGGCCCCCGATTTTTGGGCGTACCACAAATACCAGGTCACCTCGAACGTCGCCACGAACAAGAGTCCCTTGAGGACGTTTCTCCAGGGTCGAAAGATCTGCGCCATGACCACGAGATAAGGGATGCTGTAGTAAATGTAGCGGGCCTTGACCCGCGTTGGGAGAAGAAATGCGGCGAAGGCCACTAGAAAAGCAAACGCTGTCCAGGCTTCTCCCGTCCAACCCCATTTTCGGACGCAAAGCCAAAGCGAAAGAAGGATGCTTCCGGCCAGAAGCAGCTTCCCGAGCCTGTCCTTGCTAAGTCCCAGCACCTCTTTCCGCGAATCCAGAAACCCCCGGCCAGTCTTCTTCCACGCAAGCTCCAACCACCAGATATTGAACGCCTTCGTCGTCGTGTAGGGATACTGTTCCAGGATCGGCTGGCGATAGGCTTTTTCCAACCACTCCAGCGGCTCTGCCTTGGGACCTCGCCAGCTTGCCACGGAGAACGGCCCGGCAATGGCCACGACGACAAGGAGCGCTGCCACAAGCCCTTTCAGCAACCCGGCTGCCCGGCGCAGCGAGCCTCCCGGTTCCATG
>JAJRTK010000497.1 GCA_024278345.1 bacterium
GAGCAGTGCCATTCCACCACGGCGTGGGAGCCGGCGAGCTTCGATCACGACAAGTTCTTCCAGCTCACGGGAGCGCACCGGGGCCTGGATTGCGCCAAGTGCCACGTCAACGGAACCTACGCGGGAACAGCCCGCCAGTGCTCGGGTTGTCACCAGTCGGACTACGACAGGACGAAGGACCCGGATCACCGTGCATCGGGCTTCCCCACGGCCTGCGAGCAGTGCCATTCCACCACGGCGTGGGAGCCGGCGAGCTTCGATCACGACAAGTTCTTTCCCTTGCCTCACAAAGGGGTCCAAGACTGCCAGGAATGCCACAAGACTTCGAACTTCGCGGTGTTTAGTTGTGTAGATTGCCACGAACACAACCGGACCGATACGGACAAAGACCACAGGGAGGTGGGTGGCTATCAGTACGACTCCAATGCTTGCTACAACTGCCATCCACAGGGCAGGGACTAGCGGTTCATCAATCGAACCGTGGGGTCTCCTACTAGAACGTAGGGGGCCCAGTGAGCCGGGTGCCGAAGTTTTTGAGATGTCACTCGCATGGCCCGCGCCAGAGCCTCGTCGATCCGTTCGCCATTTCGCAGGGCCTCGTAGAGGTTGGCCGTGAAATCCTCGCTGGAGCTGTCCAGGACTTTGCCAAGAGTCATGATGACAGCCCTGGCACCGGCCTGGAGGAAACCTCCGGCCAAGCCGATGATCTCTTCACCGGGAGACTCCTCATTTCGACCGGTCTCGCAGGCGCTGAGAACCACAAGATCCGCGGTCAGCCTCATCTGGAAGATATCGTGGAAACTCAAGCGCCCGTCTGCCAGGAGCAGCGACGAAAAGAGAGGGTGATCCCGCCGGAAAACGCCGTGGCAGGCAAGGTGGAGGAGCGGTGCATCGGTGGCTTGGGTCCGGAAAGCGGAGAGTGTCGCCTCGGGGCCGGAAAGCCTGACGGAAGGGATGGGAAGTCTCTTCTCGATGGCAGCGATTTCGGCCTCGACGCGGGGCAGGTTCGGTCCATATCCCACAAGCAGGGCGTTGCCGGACTTTCGTGGAGACCGTTGGCGGCCAAGGGAAAGGAAGCGGTCGTAAGCCGCAAAGCTGGGCGCCGTGGAACAAGTGGCGCCAGTCATGATCGGTTTCCCTTCGTAATCCAAGGCCGCGAAGGGAATATAGGAGAGAACACCGGTGGGAAGGATGAGTAACTGCTTTGGAAGTCCCAGCTTCCGGAAGATGGGCGCCAAAAGTAGATCCGCCAAGCGGCGGAGCTCTTCTTTGCCAGACGCTGTTTCCCCGGAGCCCGCTACGGTTGATGCCGTCCGATGGAAGGCGCGTGCGGTTTCAGCCTTGATCTCGAGCTCCAGCAGGCCGCTGAGTCGAGCGGCTTCGGAGGCTTTGCACAGGGGCCAAAAGATGGCGTGTGACCGTTGGCGGAGCGCCACGGCTCCCATGGTGCCATCCACTTCGAAATACTCGATGCTCAGGGTGTCAGGACCAAGGTTCTCCACAAGCCTCAGAACAGAGTTGCCCGTGTTTGGGCCGGCTTGCGGATAGTGTTCTTCCCTCGGGGCACCGTTCTCCGAGCCACCTCTCTTCCCTTCGTGTTGAGTTCCGCTCACATCGGGCGCAGTCCGTCGCCCGCTGTTCGCCACTTTCGCCCCTTTCCCCATCGGTTTCCCATAAACCGGAGTGACGCCGGATTTCCTCCCGAATTTCTGTTTCGGAAAGCTCTCCCTCGAAGCAGTGCCGGGATCAAGGGCCTGGCGGATCTCCTCAAGTGCCAAGCGCCGTTCAAGGGCATCGATCTGTTCCAGCAGCCGATCTTTTTGGGATTGATCGCTCTCGTGGGCGGGTTGTTCCGCCCACTCCCGGGAATCGAGCTGGCGGTAGAGAAGATTGAGCTTGTCTCGCAATCCCTGTTGTTCAGGGGCGCCAGGGGAGTGCTCGTTGCCCCCGGTGGAGGATCCTTGGAAGTCTCGGTCGTCAAGGAGCTCCACAAGCGTTCTGGCGCGGCCTCTCTCCAGCCAATGGAGAATGGTCCCCACGGGCTCGGCGGCTTTCAGAGCCAGAAGGGCGACGCGGCAGTAGAGATCGGCCTTGGAAGATTGAAACTGGCGGCGTAGGCTTCCGCCGGAGAGGCGGGCACGGAGGGTTTCCGTCCGTCTAATGGCGTGGAGGAGGGCCCTACGAGCCCCCGTGTCTTGGCCTTCCCGGTGAAGGTCCCTAGCCATGCGAGCCATGGCCTCGGCCTCGAGGGCCGCGGCGCCTGCTTGGCGAAACCCCCGAACCGCTCGGCCCAAAGCAGTTCGCCCCTTTTTTTTCGCGGTGGAACCGATGACGAGGTTCGCCAGGGCGATGGCGCGGGGCTTGTTGAGGGTCTGGAGCTCTTTGAGCGCGGTTGACGCCAGGGAGATCGCCAGCTTGGAACGTCCGCTGTTCTGATGGACTTCAGCGATATGAAGGCGGCAGAGTTGCACCCAATAATCGTTGCCTTCGGCGCGAAAGAGGCGCAGGGCTTCAGCCAGGGCCGCCGTGGCTTTGGGATGAAGCCCCTGGAGGGCCAGGGCCACCCCACGAGCGCTCTGGGCCTGGCCATGCTCGTACCTCATCCCAAGACGACTAAAATTGCTGGCCGCCTCCTTTGCCCAATGTCCGGCCTGTTTGGGCATATCCAGAGAGAGAAAGACCTGGGCCTCTTCCAGTTGGCACGAAGCCAGAAGCCCCGCGTCTCCAGAGTCTGCAAGGACCGCTCGGGCCCGGTCGAGGTTGGTGAGCGCTGAGCAGAAATGGCCTCGCAAGTGCTCCAGGCAGGCAATATTGTAGTCGCTCAGGGCTTCGGGAACGACCAGGCCAGCCTCGTGGTAGTAGTTTGAAGCGGTTTCATAGAGTTTTAGGGCCTGGTCGAATTGCAGAAGCGAGCTCTTGACGATGGCTAGGTTGAGGCGCACATTCGCAAGGGTTTCTTCCATTCCCCGGGACTTGAAGATCTCCAGACTCTCCTCGTACGCCCTGGCTGCGTCGGAGTAGCGATCCATCCGGTAGTAGAGGGAGCCGAGGTTGACGTTCAACGTCGCGAGCCGAAGCTCTTCCCCCGCCTCCTGGAACACTCGCTGAGCTTGTTGAGCTTCCTGAAGCGCTTCATCGTAGCGGCCCAGATACATGAAGGCATCCAGTTTTCCAATGGCGTTCCTCGCCTTCTCCACGGGAAGGCCAGCCGCCACATAAGCGCGGTCACTGGCGGCGTAGGCCGAGAGAGCCTTCAAGTAGGCGGCCGCGGCACGCCAGGCATGCCCCAGGTTGCGCGTCGCCAATCCCACGAGCGCAGCGTCGCCGCTGCCTCGGGCAAGAGCCACCGCCTCCCGGGCCAGCTCCAAACTTTTGGGCGCTGAACCGCGAGTCGCAAGGTAGACCTGTTGGCAGAGAGCTTCTACCTTGTCCTGGATGGTGGGAGTTGCTGAGCTTTTTGAGGGAGTTGGCTTCGTGGGCATTGTACGTCCGAAGGTGTCTGAACCTACCGGCAACAAGACCGGTGGGCGCGATGAATCAGCGGCGGCTGGAGCTTTCTGACGGGAGCTCCGGGATTGAGTGGCTGCATGAGAACATGCTATCCGTGCAGCCGGGGGGACGCCACACCGGGAGAGTCTTGAGCTGGTTTTGCTTGGAAGGGAGAGCGATCCATCGTGAAAGAAGAGACGTCCGCCGCTGATCTCGTGGCACGTTGTGTTTCAGGGGACCATCGAGCCTGGAAGGAGTTGGTGGAGCGGCATCGGCGCCTTGTCTACTCCGTACCCATGAAACTCGGGCTCACACCTGACGAAGCCGCCGAGGTCTTCCAGGACGTTTTCGAGAGTTTGCTGCGAAACCTGGAGAAGCTGCAAGATCGAGACAGAGTGGCATCATGGCTCTACACCGCGGCGCGGCGTCTTTCTATCCGCCGTGTCAGCTCTCGCCGAAGACGGGACAGATTGGAAAAACCGGCGGAGCAAGAGCTGGCTAGAACCGCCTCGAAAGGACCATCCATTGTCGAGCGAATGGTCAGGGCAGAACTCCACGGGCGCGTTATAAAGAGCCTTGAGGCCTTGTCCAAGCGATGCCGAGACTTGCTTTGGGCACTCTTTTTTGATCCGGCGGAACCCGATTACGATACCATCTCCAGCCGCCTGGGCATCGCTCGCGGCTCCATCGGGCCAACAAGGGCCAGGTGCCTCAAGAAGCTCAGGCAATCACTAGAATAGCAGAGTATCGATGGTTTGAAGAGACCGGTTTCCAATCCGCCAAGAAGTTGGAACAAATCTCCACAAAAGTGGAAAGGCAATGTATCTTTCATCTAAATTGTGGCACTGCCAAGGATGAAATGGGAAGGTCTTCGACGGGGGGGCGCTGGGGAGTTCGCGGGAGGGACAACGCTGGTGTCACGCCGGACTGGTTAAGGGAATAACACTCATGGACCCGGAAATCTCATCAAATCCCTGCTGCGTCAACGCAATCATCGCAGCCAACAGCGCCCTCCTCGGTCAGGCATCCTCAACGTAGTTCTACTACGCCTCCGGTGCCTGCCTGTCGTCAGACTCGA
>JAJRTK010000498.1 GCA_024278345.1 bacterium
GAGGTCGATCCAGTTTCCCTTGGCTTCGGTCGCGGAGTAGACGCGGTATCCGCCGGAGAAGTGGAGGAGCGCCCGGTCCCGGGCGGAGTGTTGCGGGAGGGGGCCAAAGTGGATTTCGCTTTTGGACGTGCCATCCTTGCCGGTCTTGTGGAGAAGGAGGCGCTCCAAGCCCTCGCGGGTCTCCAGCATCCGGGCACGCTTCTTGTCGTTCAGCAAGTGGGAGGCTTGCAGGGTCGCTTGCCCTGCATAAGGGAGGAAGTCGATGGAGAGGTCCGCCATGACGACGACGACCATCTTTCCCTTCTTTTCGGCATGAAGCTCGTCGATGATGCCGTCGGCTGCGGTGTCCCAGGTGTCGCCCCCAAGATTGAAGACCAGGATCCGGTTTTCGTCGATGCCGAAGGTGGTCCCATCGTACCAGCCGCTGCGGTCCGGAGCGTACCAGCTTTCCTTGATGGCGGTTTGCGTTGTGGTGGTTTCACCGTCCGGGACGAGGGTCCCGTCGGGGAGATACTCGATTCCGATGAAAAGCTCCTCGAAACAGTCGGTGGTCTGTTTGCGGCGGTCCATGGGCCAGCCGGCTCGGGTCAGGTCGGAGCCGGTGTGCCAGAACTGGACGTAGAGTTTGCGCCAGGTCTCCAGATCGAGCGTGGCATCTTGGCAGGTGGAGGTGGTGCCGACTTCGATCTTGCAGGTTTCGCCGCCCCCCTGGCCGAGGTGGACCCGCAGGGCGGCCTTTCCGTTTTTGTCGGAGGTCAGGCTGCCCTTCCAGGTGCTCGTCTCCTGCTTGGGATTGCCCTTCTCTTCGAGGGGGTGGCGTGGATCGACCGTGGCTTCCCGGGCGAGTTCTTCCTCGCCATTCTCTTCCGGACCCTTTCGCCGGATGGTCGGATTCTGGAAGGTGACCTGGAACCACACGGTCTGGTTGGGGACGGGAAATCCGCCTTGATCGACCGTTTCCATCTGCAAATCGATGGTATTGCCGGTGAGGTTGACCCAATGTTTGAGGGGGGCTTCGCCAGGGATGGGATCGATGATCCGGGCAACGGCGGGGGCGATTTCGTATCGGAAGTGGCGCTCCGGACCCAGGTTCTTCCCATCAAGGTACTCCACCAGCCGCGCCGGGGCCTCCAGATCGATGGAGAAAGGGCCGGGCGTTGGGATGGCAAGACGGATTTCCCCACGATAGTCCATGGGAAAGGTCTTGACTTGATCGTCTTGAGAAAGCCGAAGGACGAAACCACCGGAAACGGTCAGTTGCCCGTCGATTTCGCGTTTGGCCACGACGTCGAGGAATTCTCGCCAGACAAACCACTCGTTGCCCAGAATGAAATTGAGGTCACCGATGAGGAAGCGGACGGTGAGCCGGTAGCTGTCTGCCTGGACATCTCCCACTTCTGGTGCTTCCAACTCCGCCACGAAGTCATCCTTCCCAAAGCGATGGCGGGTGATGTCTACTTCGATGGGATCAAGGTCGGTACGGGAGCCGTCGCTGTCGATGCGGCAGAACTGGAATTGGGCCCGGGAGACGTCCGGCATTCCTCGGACCACACGGACGTTGACCTGGACTGGCGAGCCTTCGAAGATATGGGTGGAAGCAGGAGGGTTGGGCATCTTCAACTCTTGGGAGCGGTCGGGAACCGGTTCGGAAAGTGGCCGTTCATGGGCCTTCAAGAAGGCGCGGATTGACCCAGGCCATGAGGATGGGGTCCGACAGGCTCTTGCCTGCAACGGCGTGGACGGCGTAGGTCTGGAATCGGTCGATGGGAAGGGCTTGGCAGAGGTCTAGGCGGAAATGGCCGGTGACCAGGGGCTCCGGTTCATCTGGATCGATGGCATCGAAGCTAGGCGCCTTCATCTGGAGTAAAAGAGGAAGGCTAGATTCGTCGCCCATAAGAAGAATCCCTATCGGTAGAACGGCTGTGGGCCTGGGAAGATGGGGGCCGACAAACTCGGGATCAACAGGGGGAAGGCCCGTTTGGAATCGACCGGGCGCCGGAAGGTGAAAGCTCCCGTGGAGAAGAAGCTTGGCGTCGTCCGTTCCCACGGTGATGCGGGCACCCTTTAACCGGATTCCCGGTTCATCGGGGAGAGGCGGCGATTCTGGCAGCTCGAAAGCGCAGAATCCCCACTCTCCCCAATCCGGATCGACTTCGGGAGAGGCTCGCACCGCTTGGCGTTTGCTCTCAAGAAAAACCGCAACTTCCGGATCGTGGACCTCGTTGCCCTCGATGCGCGTCACGACTTCGTTCGAGCGAAGGTTCCAAAGGATGACCCGTGAGCAGATTTCTCCCGCTTCCCAGGGGAACTCTGGAAACTGCCGGCGAAGATCGAGGCGGTAGGTGATTCCGCTCAGGTCTCCCTCTTCGGTCTCCAGCCTTTCATAGTCCACGGGCGTAGGCTTGTGATCATTTTCGAAAGCCCATTCAGCGAAGATTTCTCCGGAGTCGAGGCGGATTGTGAGGAGAGTGGCCTTGCCAAAAAACTCAAGAGCATTCATTCTGCCCTCGACATCCATGCGCATCCCGATGTAATGAACGGTCTGGCTGGCAGCGGGATCGACGGTTCGAGGACCATCCAGGAGGATCCCCCGAAACTCCCGATCCATGAGCTCGAACTTCGTCTCCGTGGGGATGTCGAAGAGGGAAGGAAAATCGGCATCGGCAAAGCCAAGTGTCCCTTGGGGAAGGGTGCTGGTGGAGGGGGGCATAGCCGTTCGCTCCTTGTCTCAAGGTTTGCTTTTGTCGCCGATCCAGATCTCCATCGCCTGGATGATCTTGGAACAGTGTTGGCAATAATCCGTGGGGGCTTTACTTGTGGAGCAGCCATACATGACGCACTTGAAACTCGAGCCTGACAGTTCCTTCCAAGAGTCGTAGGTCGATTGGCTGCAACCTTCGGCGCAGTGCGATCCAACTCCACCCCGTTTTGTATAGACACGGGGATGAAGGAGTTCTTTGCATCCTTGATCCGCGAAGAAGACCGTCTGCTTGGCCTTCGGGTTCGGGTGCGGCCCTTTGGCGTACCCAGGTAGCCGCACCACCATGGATTTGTTTCCTGTAGCCAGTGCGTAAACACTGGCAACCATTCCGATGGCATGTCCAAGCTCGTGGATGATGGTGGAGTTTGATTCCTTGGGCTTGCCTTTTTCGCCAAGAATAATGGACTGTTTGCCGTCGCTGATTCCTGCAGCCCAGCAGTCGTCGCAGAGCAACACGTCCCATCGAACCCGGACCGTGACTATCTTGGGATCCAACTGGCTTTTGAGATCGGAGACTTCCTTGGCTACGACCTTGTACTCATCGGTCTTCTGGTCAAGCTGCTTTTTGAGCTTTGCCTGTTCTTCGGTCAACCGAGTCCGTTTCTTTTCCGTCTCAGTATCCGCTGTCGGAGGCGGCAGTTTATCCAAGGGAATATCGACTTCAAACAGCTTCTTTTTGTTGATGTTTGAGCGTTCTCGGGTCAGCTTGATGAGGTTGTCGGATTTTGTGTCGAGCTGGCTGAACAGATCCTTCAGCTCCTTGGCCGCATCCTCCAAAAGGGTTTTCGCCGAGTCAGGGAGCAGGATTCGCAGGTGCCCCTTCACCGGCTTATCCCCCTCCTTCTCCTTCTTATCGTAGTCGATGACAATCTCTTTGGGATCGAGCGATGTCCAGTCTCCCTCTTTGGCGCCCAGATCGATCCGGACTTCCGCCTTGGCAAAGGAGGCCTTCTGGTACTTCTTGCTTCTGGGCAGTTTTCCAAAATGTTGCAGATCGTTTCTGGGGACCACTTCCTTCCCGGTTTTGTGGACAAGGAGCCGCTCCGCGCCCTTGTAGGTCTCCACCACCTTCTTTTTTTTCTGGGGATCGACGAAATCTTGGGTCTCAATGGCCGTTCTGGCTACATAAGGATGGTAATCTACGCTGATGTCCGGCATGGCCACGATGACCAGCAGTCCCTCTTTCTTGGGATGCAGATCTTGCACGATTCCGTTGCAGACATTCTTCCACGTAGAGCCTCCAACGTTGAAGAGCAGGATCTCTTGCTCCTTCAGGCCGAAGTCCGATCCCGGATACCAACCGCTGCGATCCTCCGCGAACCAACTCTCCTTGATGGGCACTGTCGTAGGCGACAGAGTCCCGTCTTTCGTCAAGGTGCCATCCGGCAGATATTCCGCCTCGATGAAGACTTTCGCCAGACTCTCCGTGCAGTAAGTCCGGTCTTTCAGAGGCCAGGCATCCGTAAGCTTCGAACCTGTGGACCAGTATTGAATGTAGATCTTCCTCCAGGTCTCGAAGGAAATGGCCGCATCTTCGAGGGTTTCCGTGGTGCCGAGCTTGATCTCGCAGCTCTCTCCACCTCCCTTGCCAAGGTGGATTTGGAGCACCCCTTTTCCCGTGTGATCCGTCGTCAGCACGCCTTTCCAGACGGTGTCGTTCCGCCCGATTCCCTCCTTTGTCGGGGCGTGGCGCTGGTCCACGGTCGCTTCCTTGGCAAACTCGTCGTCGCCGTTCAGCTCGGACCCCTTGCCGCGGATCGTTGGGTTCTTGAACTCCACCTGAAAGTAGACCTTTTGGTTACCTACTTTGGGAAAGCCCGCCAGGGCCACCGTCTCGATTTCGAGCTCCACGGTATTGCTGTCGATGTTGACGTACCGCCGGAGGGCACCTCCAGCAGGAGCGACAATGCGAGCCTTCGCGGGAGCCACTTCATATTCGAAGCAGCGTTCGGCCCCTTTTTCCTTGCTATCCAGGTATTTCACCAGGCGTGCTGGCGCTTCGAGATTGATGGAAAAAGGACCCGGGGGCGCATCGAGCTGAATCTGGCATTTGCCGTTCATGGGAATCCTGTGGCCTTTGGGTTCCTCCTCCCCTTTGAAGAGAAGCAGAATCACATTGCCAGCGGTTGTCAGCTCCCCGTCGATCTTCCGTTTGGCCTCAATGGAAATATGGTCCCGCCAGACGTTCCATTGATCCGGAAGGTAGTATTCTTTTTTGCCAAGAACGAGCTTGACCGCAAGGCGATAGCTGGACGCCTTGGCTTCCCCCACCAAAGGAGCCTCAAATTCGGTCTTGAACTCGTTGGCGCCAAAGGTGTGCTTGGTGATCTTGACATCGATGGGATCGAGATCTTGCAGTGTGCCATCCCGTTCGATGCGAATAAACTGGATCTTCGCCGTTTTGGCCTTGGGCATGCCTTTCGCTATTTTTATGCGAACCGTGATTTTTGCCCCTTCGAAAATATTTTGTAAAACACCGCCCATGATCAACGCTCTCTTTCCTCGGCTTGCGTTTTACCGACAACCCTTCCCGCCACATCTGCCCAGGATACGCTCTTCCCACCAGGGCATAGTTGCCGCTAAGCCCTTTCTTCCATTTGTGTTGCGTTCCGCTCCCATCGGCGGCAGTCCGTCCACCGCTGGGAGCCATTTACGCCCCTATCATCCTCTTCCACCCTTGGCCGGAAGAATACCCACTGGAGCTCAATCCCCTGATCCCGGTCAAATCTCTCTCACGGGGGCGGGTTGGAGAGTGTCGCACGGGTACATCCCGTGAGGCCCACTCCGTCGGCGTAAGCCAGAATTCGGACGTCGCCCCGGTAGCTCGTCGTGGAAGGCAGGACGAATGAGGCGAGCGACTGGCCCACGCCGTCGCTCAGCGTTGCGTTGGAAAAATGGCCCACGACATTGCCGATGGCGTGCCGGTTGCACGGCGAGTCCTCGTCTTCCGGCCCGAACTCGTACGCCTGGTAAAAGACCTTCGTTCCCGCCGTGGGCGTGCCCACGTTTCGCACTAGTGTGGTGACTACGGTTGCCTGAGCATCGGGATCAAGAACGATCCGGACGGGATCGATCCGCACCTCAATCGCCTTGTCAGGAAGGGCCCGATAGAATGAAATCGCCTTCTCCTGGGTCTTGTTCTTGATGCTCGCGGAAATCCGCGCACTCCCGATCTGGGTGGGACTGACGAGTTCCGCCGTGGCCCTTGAATTTGCGGTCACCACCACCGTTTCGGCGTTGGAACCGGAGATGGCAAAGGTTCCCGCCGTCGTCGTGAACTCTACGACGGCATCCTCGGCGGGGATCTTGCTTGAAACCTTCACCGTGACGGGGCTCCTGGTGGCTCCATCCGCCGGCGCGGGATCCAAGGACCCCACGAACTTGATGATTTCATTGGCGTCTACGGCCTTGAATTCAACGGTTGTTTGGGTACTTACCCCGTTGACCGTTGCCGTGACCGCTGCGATTCCCACGTCGGTGGGGCTTGTCAAGTAGACGGTGATTTGCGAGTTGAAGCTTGCATCGACTTCCGCCTCCGCAGAGCCCGAGACCGTAAATGTCCCCGCCGTCGTCTTGAAGGTCACCTTCCGTTTGTCCGTGGGAAGGTCTTCGGCGATCCGCACCGTGAATGCCGACGTCGTGAAGCCATCGGCTGGAGCCGAGGATGGAGCCGCGACAAACCAGATGACATTGTTCGCCACCACCGGCGCGAAGTCGATTTCCAGCTTTTGGAGGACGACCGGGACTCCGGCAACTTGCGCCTGGATCGTCACGTTCCCCATGTTCACGGAACTCCGAAGCACGACGTAAGCGTTGCCATCCGCGTCTGTGTCCACTGTAACGGTTTGGAGATCCTCCACCGGGTCAAAGCTGCCATCCGTCGTCGTGAAGACTACCGAGCGTCGGTCTTCCTCTGCGGCTGACAAAATTCGAGCCACAAACTGGAGCTCAGAGTAACCGTCCGCGGGAAGGCTCAACGCCCCCGTCACCGACTCCAGAACGAAAATCCCATCGAGATCCTCCGACGTCAGGACATAATCGTTTTTTCGGTAGCATCCCGCCAATAGAACCAAACTGATTGCCAATACCAACCAACGGGATTTCCGATTCTCAACTGTTGGAACCATGTTTGACCTCCCCAAACCTGGCCAGTTGTCATTTGAAGAGCTTGCCCACGGCTTTCCCAATCTTTGAGGCGGCCTTCATCACGTTGAGATCCAAGGATGCCGACACGTAAGGGCTCACCGCCAAGGAGGTATCGTCGATCAATGGGTTCGGATCCTCCTTCAAAAAGAGCAACATCCCGCCCCCCGCGCGGAGCGACCCGGTCACGCGAAACCCGGCACCGAAAACCAACGCCTGGCTCAAGAAAAGGTTCTCCCGAGTCCCCACCTGCCCTTGTTGACCGTCCGATACACTAGTCACCGTCACTCCCAGCATCAGAGAAAACCGCCGCGCCAAGCCGCCCTTCTGCTTCAACGGGACTTCCTTGTTGATGGGCCGGAAGTAAAGGTTCACTCCCACGTAGGGGTACGCGGCTCCAAGGTTCCAGCCATAGAGCACCCCCACATCGGCGCTGATGTAGTTTCGCCGCTCCGTCTCGACGATTCCAAAGGTCGATGCCAGCAGGGGCACTTTGTCATGGGCCTCCTTGGCCACCTCATCCACCAAAATGCCAATGGCGGATCGACGCTCGTTGAAGCTCACCAGCGAGCCGCGAATATTCGACTGCAATCGCTGTACCCTCTCCAAGGCCTGGGTTAAGGCACCGGTGTTGGAAACCAATTCCTGCAAAGCAACCCGCTCTTGCTCGGAAAAACCAGGTGAGAGCTCCTTCGTCCCCACCAACAGCCCCAAGAGGTCCGCCATGTCTGGTGTCGTCAGCATTCCAAGAAGCGGCGCGAAAGCCAACTCCCCTTCCCCATACGCGGAGATCAACTTTTTGACGTCTGCCTGGCGTTTGGACGAGAGCACCTTATCCAAGGCGCTCACCGAGGAGATGTCGAATGTCACTGAGCCCTGTAGGAAAACAGCTTCGGCGTTTCGAATCGCCTCCGAGGCCGCCCGAGCCCGCGCCACAAGACCCGGGAGCTTCGCCAGCCCCTTGGAGATCCGTGTGAATCGCTGCACCTGCTCTTGCAGATTGCCCAAGAGCTCTTCCAGATAGATGTTCTCCGGTGCGGACTCTACCGTGCCAGCAGGCTGTCCTGAAACCGCCCGCGCAGCGGTCTCGGTTTCCGCTCCACCCGGTTCCACGCCCTCTCCCGGCCTGGAATTGTCAGGAACACCTAGAACCCCCGTCTGATGGCCTGCCTGTCCCGCCTTCTCCGCCTGGAGTTGCATCAATAGCGTGGTGTACTGCTGGAGAAGCTCACTACTTTGCTTTGACAGCTCGAGAAGCTTGTCGAGCTGAGCGTTGTCCCGGAGCTGGACAAGCTGCGTTCCCAGCTTCGACTGCCCCACCAAATAGGCGCTCCAAGAGCTTCTCAATTTGTCCTGGAATTCCAGAATCGGCTCCACCTTCGCTTCCAGCTCAGCCAAAGCTTCCTCTGAGGCCCCGAGGTCGAAAAAGGTCCCCCCTCCCAAAAACTCTTTTGTGCCACTCGTTTCTAGCAGAGCCCCTAACAAGGCCTCCTGAAGCTGTCCCAGCTCCTTTCCCTTGAGCCGCACCGATCGCACCTCCCCTAGAACCCCGTCCACAACCTTGGTTGCCGCATCCTTGAATTCCCTGGTCTGGGACTCCGTAGGCGTGATCCAAAATCGAAACTGGTAGTAACGCTCGGGCTCCAGCGGCGGCATCAGCACACGGAACAGAAGACGATCCTTTTCGTCAGGCTCATCCAGATCGGGCAGATGTCTCCACAGAATCGGCGTCCGAGGCATCCAATTCGGCTGAAATTCCCGAAACCTCGTTTTCTTGGAAGACAGTGCATATTGTACACCCACGACTTGTGTGTTGGGTGGCACCTTTCCCGCGATCACGAAAGGAATATCAAAGGGCAAGCGCTTGTCGAATTTCCGGCCTCCTAGATCAGCGAGTATCATCTCGAAACCAGGTTCTTGAGGTGGTGGAGGCGTCGGTTTCGGCAGTTGCGCAAGAGCTGAAACCGCGAAAACCACCAGGAGCCCAAGAAACGGAAGGAGCCTCAACAACCCGGCGCTGACGTTTCGCCAGCGGGAAGAGGCGCGCCCTACTGGCACCCCTTCACTTCCTGCGGCTACCTGCCTTTGCTTCGTGCTTCCTGAGGATCGATGGAGCATTCGCGAGTTCCCAGAATCCATGGATTTTACGCGTGGAGCTTTCAGCTAGCGCTCAAACCCTGTAGTGGCTTCGGAGCATCGACAAGACTACAAGCTTAACCCAAAAAATGCTATCAAAACCGCAACGTTGATGGCAATCCTCGCCTGAAATGCAGACTAAAGGGGACCTATCAAATTGTCGTGTTTTTGCTTTACAATTTTCTTCGCCGAAACGGTGGCACCGGCATCTTGCCGGTGTAGCGCCCTCCGGGCTGCACGGAGCCGGGAAGGAGGCCCGCCCCAGCGGTGAAGTTGTCAACC
>JAJRTK010000499.1 GCA_024278345.1 bacterium
AAGCAGGGCGCCTTTCTCCGCGGAAACCGGCGTTCCAACCCAGAAAATCTCAGACGGGCTGATGAGTGTGCAGCAACGCCTCCTCCACCATGAGCTGAGCCTTATCCTGCTCCGACTCCCGTGCGTAGGCGATTTCACTGATGATGAGCTGCTTGGCGTTGTCGATCATCCGGGTCTCTTTCACCGCCAACTTTTTCCGTTCCCGCAGAGAATTTAAGTCCCGGATAACCTCGGCCGTTTGGTAGATACAACCCGTCTTCAGCTTTTGGTAGTTGTCGTTGTACCGATGGTGCCAGTATGAACTCTTATGCTCCACAGGTTCCGAAGCAAGAACCTCCAAAACCTTATCGACTTCGCAAGGATCGATGATGTTGCGCAAACCGATCTTCTTGGCATTGTCCGTGGGCACCATCACCGACATGTTGCGACTGAGCATCTTCAATACGTAGACCCTGCGAGGACTGCCCGCGATCTGTTTCTCCTCGATGGCTTCAACTTTGGCCAGTCCCTGAGTGGGATAGACAAGACTATCACCCACTTTGAACATCGATCTGAACCTCCATCCTCCGGGGCATTCCCGGTATCGGTCATTTTCGCCTGCATGGCCAGGTTTGTCCATTGCAGGACGGGACGCCGAATCTGCTTGAGGAGTGTGAACTCTCATAGAGGGAACCATCCAACGCTTCGGCTTAACGTCGATTCTTCAAGAATGTCACCACCATGAGAGCCAGTTAGACTCGAACTCGAAAACCTTCCCAGCTTGTGTGAGATTTCTTGGCCGGTCCAAAGCCGGCTCATTTCAAAACTCTGAATGGCAGTCTTCTTTGATGCAAAAGTATGCTTCCAGAAAAAAGCCGATTCTTCCTATGGGTTGCCTTCCGCTCCCATCGCTCGCGGCCGCTCCCGCTGCTCGCACCATTCGCCGCACTTGCCGGCTCCCGCCCTCGATGAAGAGCATCTCCGATGAACTCGCCGGTGCAGCCACCCGATCCACTACCAGCTCAACCCAAGAGGCCCGCTGTCGTCCCGGAATCTCCCCGTAAGAAGATTGCCCGAAATCAGTCTCATTTCCACCGGGCTTGCGCCGAACATTGAGGTCCGCTAAGTAAACTGCGCCACCTAGCACAGGAGGCGAGCAGGCCACGGACTGATCCTTCTATCCACCGGTTCCAGTCTTTCCGCCAAAGCAGGCTGCTTCCCGCCGCGATTGCTTTTCCGCGGATGCCATCAACAAAAGCCGCCCGTTCACGGCATGGCGACTCCGGTTCCCCCGTGAGGACACCGCTTGCCGCCAGATGGAGTTTGCCCGACCATGGGCCGAGATGTGGCTACTGGAGCACCGAAGGCGGCGTTGGATCCGGGTCCCAGGCGGAAAAAAAAGCGCAAGATCGCATCTAAGCCGGCATCTAGCAAAGCGAACTTGCAAACTGGATTCGATACGTCTCCGGCATTCTAACCGCTGGAGGTCTATTCTGCCAAACACCGCATGGGTTTTTACCGGAATCGGCCCTCCTCATGAAGATGCTATCGCCCTGCTTTTCGCTCTTCGATGCTTGACCGGGTACTCCCTTGATTGGTAAACAATGGCTCTCATCTTTATCCGAGGCCGTCTGACACGGTCCCTTCCCCCATCTGCTTTGCCATCGGAGATCGCTTCATGCTCAACTCGATGAGAATGAACGTCAAAAAGCTGAGCTGGATCCTTTGGCTGGTGATCCTCTCTTTCATCGCCACAATCTTTTTCGTCTGGGGCGTCGGCTCGAACGATGAAAAAAGCGGTCTTTATGTCGCTAAAGTCAATGGAGAATTCCTGACCAGGGAACAGTTTGCCACCGCGCTCCAATCCTACACTCAATACTTCCGGCGGATTTACGGGGAACGTTTCGAGCAGATTTCTGATTCTCTCAACCTAGAAACGATTGCTCTCAACGGCATCATCGAGGAGACGGTGATCCGGCAGCAAGCTCAAGAACTTGGCATCAATGTGTCCACGGCCCGGGTACAGCGCGAGATCGCCACAAGTCCCGAGTTTCAAGTCAACGGTCGTTTCTCCATCAAGCGCTATCGAACACTCCTCGGCTATCAACGCCAAATTCCGGCGGACTACGAGATGTCGGTTCGTCACAGACTCATTGGCGAGCGCATGAGACAAGTGATTCGAGGACTCCCGCAAGTAGGGGCGAAGGAAGTTGAAGACCTCTATCGCCTGCGGAACGACAGCCTTGAGATCGAGGCATTCTTGCTGTCGGCAACCCGTTTTTTCGACGATATCGAGCTCGACCCTTCCGAAGTAGAGAGCTACTGGGAAGAACACAAGGCCCTGTTCCAAGTCGGAGAAACCGTCCGGGCTAATTACGTTTTCATCCCAAGGGCAACTCTTGAGGAAGGGCTGGAAATCGCCGATTCCGAAGTCGATTCCTACTACACTGAGCAGAGGGACTCCCAATTCAAGCAGGAAGAAAAGGTGCGGGCACGCCACATCTTGTTCCGAGTTTCCGAGGACGCACCGGATGCAGCCGCTGCTGCCGTCCAGGACAAGGCACAGGCCCTTTACGAAGAACTCCAGGCGGGAAAAGATTTCGCGACCGTGGCCAATGAACTCACCGAGGACCCCAGCGGAAAAGGAAAAGGCGGGGACCTGGGCTGGTTTGGCCGTGGGCAAATGGTTCCGGCCTTCGAAAATGTTGCCTTCTCACTCAAGCCCGGCGAACTCTCGATTCCCGTCCGAACCCGATTCGGGTATCACTTGATCAAAGTCGAAGAACACCAGGATGCCGGGTATAAACCCATCAAAGACGTGTCTGCCGAAATTCGCTCCACGCTCCGGAGAAGCAAAGCTCAGGAACTAGCGAAAAATATCGCCCAGACTGTTCGTCGCGATCTCCTGTCCGGCATGAGTTGCGCCGAAGTCGCCCAAAATAACAAATTGCCCCATGGCACCACTGAACCCTTTGAGATCTCTGCGGAAATACCCGGCATTGGCCGCGTTCCCGCCTTCAACAGGGTCCTGTTTGCCCTGGAGCCAGACGGCGTATCCGAATCCCTTTCAGGAGAATCGGGGGACTACCTGTTTCGCCTTCTAGAACGGCGACCCCAACACGAAGGCACTTTTGAAGAGGTCAAAGAAAGAGCGGAGACAGCTCTCCGGCAGGAAAAGGCTGAGAAACTGGCCCAAATTCAGGTCCAGGAAGTGCGGAAGGAGCTCGCCCACAAACCTTTCTTGGAGATGGCCAAACAGCGTAAACTCGATCTCAAGACTTCCAAAAACTTCCGCCGATCAGGTTTCCTACCCGGGATTGGCCGTCTACCAGAGGAAGTGGAGACCGCTCTCTTTGCCGCCAAAGCAAAGGAGGTCCTTGGCCCCGTCATGACCGACCAGGGAAACGCATTCATCAGAGTTGTGGCATCTCATCCGGCAGACCTCGCAGACCTTGATGAAAAACGAGAGAAACTCGAGGAGGAGCTGCTGGCACAAAAGCGAAATGCCCTCTTCCAGACGTGGCTCAAAAGTGCCAAAGACAACGCCGACATAGAAGTTCTCATGGAGGTTGGAGATCGCCAGACGGGCCAACCGCCTTTCCCAAGGCCTTTCGGACAATGAACCCGCCGCAAGTGCTCCCAACGGGTATCCACGTGAGGCGGGACAGAACAAGAAAAGAACAGGGAAAACGCGGTGCCCAGAGCAGCGAGATGCGGGTCCTTGCGAACTGCCGGTGGGGGCGGGGCGAAGCACTGCCAGGGGACCGGGGAAGTGGAAAAAAATCCCCGGACACCGCCCAGGGGGGCGCGGCGTTGCCCGAGGACAAATTGTTTGCCCGGCGACCATTTCCCGCTTTGCCTCGATACCCCGCCGAGCGAAGCGAGAGTCGCCGAAGGCGACCACGGAGTCGCCGGAGCGGAGCGTAAGCGTAGCGTAGAACATGACCGGCGGCTATCCGGAGCCTCCGCAGGGTTCTAGGGCCGGAGGCCCAGGGGCTGCTCTTGAATTGAAGACGCCAGCGATGTCCGAGGCCGACGGGGTCGGCTTGTTCGGTTCGCCGGCCCGCACCACCGAGGGGAAGCCTGATGTCGCCCCAACAGCCGCAAAAGGTGGACGGCCTCAAGTGCCCACCCAACCGTTGTCCACCCTTCAACTCCACCTTCTTGCCCAAAGGCCCTCTGCCCGATGTCGCCGCGCTTCTGGCATTGGTTGAGCAAGTTCGCCCTACCCTCTTAAAATCGGGAAGGCTACCGAAGAAGTTCCTCCATCGTGCCGCGGAACGAATGGAGTGTGAGCCTCTATGGAAAGGTTGGAAACGCTATCTCGACTTCTTGGTCACCATCTGCCTAGAGTTTGGGCTCCTGCGGATTTTTCGCCGGCAGCTCATGGTGACCTCCAAAGCAGAGTCCTGGCTGGCACGACCGTGGCCCGACTTGATGACGGAGATCTTTCGCTGGTGGAAAGAATCCTCCGCATGGGACGAACTCTACCGAATGGCGGGAATTCGCATCGATTCCACCGGGCTCCGGAATTCACCTGCCTCCGCGCGAAGTTTCGTTCTGGAACGCCTCGGACGATTGCCGCCAAACGACTGGGTGCGGCTCCTTGATTTCGTGCGCGAGATTCAGGACGCCGAGCGCCTCTTTTACCGCCCGCTGGGAGATGAGAGAAACTGGCGCCTGGCCGCCTTGGAAGAAGCAGCGCCTCTCTTACATCTTGGAGAGGGAAACTGGTGGGAAGTCGAGGGGCGCTTGGTCGTGACGATCATCGTTGATGCCGCCTATTGGCTTGGTCTTACTGCTGTCGGGTACACTCAAAGCGGCGAAATCGGATCCATCCTCTTGACCCCCGTCGGGGCTGCTCTCCTTGGCGTCGCCGACGAGTTTCCCCGGGAAAACCACCTGAGCTGTCGCCAGATCCACGTCCAAAGCAATTTCGATCTGCTCGTGCCTTCCAATGCCGATCTGGCTATCCGCTTCCAAGTCGCCAAATTCGCCGCTTGGAAGAAGACGGATCAGTTCTTGACTTTTCACCTGACGCGCCAGTCTGTCGTCTCGGCTTTGGCGAAGGGTGATTCCATCGACCAGTTCATCGTATTCTTAGAACGGCATTCGAGGCGACCGCTGCCCCAGAATGTCTCCTATACGCTTCAGAATTGGGCGACCCTCTACGGGCAGATTACTTTGAGGCCCGCAATACTCCTGGAAACAAGCTCGACCGATATTTCGGAGGAGATGCCCGTAGAGAACTCTTTGGCATTTCCCGCCAACCGATTGGGCGAAAAGCACTTTGAAGTTGAAGCTGGGGCCGTCGAGGGGCTCTTGGCCAAATTGGAGGCCATGGGCTATCTTCCAAAAATCGACCCCTCCTTGAGTAGAAAACCAAGCGAAGCCTTGCTCGCCAATGAAGAAGAACTCTACTTCTTGCTCCTTGGCTTGGCCGTTCTTTCCGACCATGCGCCTTCATACGGATTGAGCCCCAAAGACCCAGCTTTGGAAAGCCTCTCACGGAAGCTGGCTCAACTCGGCCCCCACCAGATTCTCGACAGGGTCGCCGAAGATTACCAATCCATGAAAAAAGACAGAGCGAGACTCTTGCGGCGTGCGGCAGAGATCATCAATCCGGAAGCTCCTTGATTCAGAAAGCCTTTTGTTGACTTATGGCCGCCGCCAACGAGGAGGGCTCGGGAAAAATTGTGTAATCTGGGATTGACAAAGTGCGAGAGAGAACCTACATTAACCCCCTAGCGGTGGTTCGCGCCGGAGTAGCGGCGAGGGGGCTGTCGTTTGTTTGAGTGGGGCTGTAGCTCAGTTGGGAGAGCGCTTGAATGGCATTCAAGAGGTCGACGGTTCGATTCCGTTCAGCTCCACCATTTTTGTTTGCGGCGACGACTTCGTCGCAGCAACTATGAGATGCACCACAGCCTAACCGCTGGCGAGTAGCCATAAGAATCTCTTTCCCAGATGACTTGCGCCCCGGTCGGCTTTTTGGCCGAGCGTGATCGTGCGTCCCATTTCACTTTCCCTTCGTGCCAAACTAGCTTCGCTTGAGGTGTCAACGAAACCTGCAATAACCAGACTTGATGGAGCTTGAAGTCTGCCTCAAAGCACGGAGTTATTCTCTTTTTTTGGGGCGCATCACGGCTAGTCAGAGATCGAAAGGGTGGCACGCTGACCTCCTCCCACGTTCCATGCCGATCAGTTCGTCGTAACGGCAGGTTGGGAATTGGGGAGGTTGTCATTCTTTTGGCCACCCAAAAATAGCACGCAGCGCGCAAAGTTGTGGGTGGGGAACGGCGGAACCGTCCACCGGATGCTTCCTCTTCTCCGCTTTCTCCCGTTGCCTCTCGTTGCAACCGATCCTAGCGATCCCCCTCGGCCAAGGTCTGATGCCGAGCATAGCGAGAGTCGCCTATGCCGGTGACCGAACTTCGAGGGTATCCACGCAAGGCGGGACAGAACAGAAAAAAAAGGAAAACGCATAGCGTACGAAAACGTGGGTGGGGAACTCGTTGCTTTTCATTGCAACGGGTCCTTGCGCGCTCCCTGGTGGGTGCAGGGCGAAGCCCTGCCAGGGGACGGGGGATGGAATCCCCGGACCACCTACGGGTAACGCGCGGCGTGACCCGCCGAGCGATAGCGAGGCGTTGCCCGGACGCTTGCGATTCCACAGTC
>JAJRTK010000500.1 GCA_024278345.1 bacterium
CAAGATGCCGGTGCCACCTTTTCGGCGGAGGGCCCTACACCGGCAAGATGCCGGTGCCACCTTTTCGGTGCCGCCATTTCGCCACCGGCAAGATGCCGGTGCCACCGTTTCGGCGGAGGACCCTACACCGGCAAGATGCCGGTGCCACCGTTTCGGCGAAGAGAATTGTAAAGCAAAAACACGACAATTTGATAGATCCCTCCCGGGGTGTTGGCCATTCCACCATGCTTGTTAAGGCGGGACAGTTCCAGGTTTGAGGAACCGAGAACGTCCGGGCGACGCCTCGCTCCGCTCGGCGGGTCACGCCGTGCGTTATCCGAAGGTGGTCCGGGGATTCCATCCCCTGGCAGGGCTTCGCCCCGCACCCACCAGGGAGCGCGCTCACTTCCCGTTGCAACTTGCGGGCAACGGGATCCCTACCCACGTTTTTGGGCGCTGCGCGTTTTCCTTTTATTTCCGTTCTTTGTCCCGCCTTGCGTGGATACCCAACAAATCGCAACGGGATCCCAGCCCACATTTTTGTACGTTAGGCCTCGCTTCTGCTCGGCATCTCGCTGCGCTCGGCACCTCGCTGACGAGTTTCAGTTTCCTGTGGTCTCGAAGACGGCCATAACTGGCCTGTGATCACTCTTCAAAGCATCATCGGGACAATAGTCCTTCTGGCTTGCCAAGATTTCGGAATCCGCCGGCCAGATTTTGGCGGTTCCGGCGATAAAGACGAAGTCGAGGACGGAATTGTATCTTTCGGAGCACTGGGTCTTGATGAGGTCATCCGGCCGCACCCAAACGAAAACGTCGTTGGCCGTCAAAAGATCGTAGCCCAAATCGTGGTCTTTGTCTCCGTCCTTCACATCCCAGTCGAAATTGTAATCGCCCGCGGCAATCACGGGAAGGGCCTGGGCGGCGCCCCACTCATTGAGAAGGCGCGCCTGCTGGTGACGGCGTTCTTCACGGCTCCGGTACAGATGGTTGACCATGAAAAGGAATTCCATCCCGGACGCGCGGTGGCGAAACCGGCCCACCAAGGGGGCTCGCACATTTCCTCCCACGTTGATCTCGTGGAGTTCGAACGAGTCAAGGAGTTCCACAATCCCGGGATGGTAGGCAAAAGCGAGTCGGATATCCCTGCCGGTGGTTCCCAACAACCACTGATAGGAAGCGCTCTCCCCGACGCCCGCCGCGGCAGCCCATCGCTCGGCCCAGGTTTGGTTAGCGACTTCGGAAAAGCCCCAGATAGCCTCGCCACGAACCGTCGCCACCAGATCCGAAACGGTCTGCATCTCGGCATCCCGGGACTCGACGTTGAACCCGACGACGGCGAGCTGGCCGTTCTCCACGACTACCGGCGTGGGTGTTGGATCCGGGCCGCTTTGCTTGTTCTCCTCGCCACAAAACGCCAACCCCGCCATGGCCAGGGCCAGGACCAAGAAACGGCCCCAAACTACGGCAGACTGCCTTGCTGAGGAACAGCGTGCGTCAACTGGTTTTCTCTTCTTCATGGTCTCAAGCCTCTCCATGGTTCTCCAAGGCCCTGCTCATCATCGTTTGCTCCTCTTTTCCCATCCAACGCCTCCTTCAATGGTCCGTCGGTGCGGCAGAGGCAAGAGGTCTGGCTCCAGGGGTATCCACGCAAGGCGGGACATTCCCGGGACTGTGGAATCGCAAGCGTCCGGGCAACGCCTCGCTGTCGCTCGGCGGGTCACGCCGTGCGTTACCCGAAGGTCGTCCGGGGATTCCATCCCCTGGCAGGGCTTCGCCCTGCACCCACCAGGGAGTGACCTCAACTTCCCGTTGCAACGAAGGGCAACGGGAGCCCAGCCCACGTTTTTGTACGCTCCGCGTCTTTTTTTGGTTTTGTTGCGTGTCCCGGCTTAGGTGGATACCCGGCTCCAGTTTGGATGCGCAAAAGTTCTTACCGTAACCGGCGAAGCCAGGGAATCATCGCCGCCGCGACGCTTTCGGCCTGCTCGTAGACAACGACATGCCCCGCGTCTTCGATGATCTCCAGTTCTACCGTTGGGCACCAGGATTTCAGGGCATCAGAGTTTTCAAGGGGTGTCACCCGGTCCTGGCGCCCCCAAATGGCCAGGATCGGCTTGCCCAGAGAGGCCAGGCGATGGTAGGTCTCCGGCGCCGTGGATACGGGCATCCGGCGGAGCCCCGAAACCAACGCCCCAAAGAACCCCGCATACTCAAGCTGCTTCCTAAAAAGGTCGCGAAACTCCGGAAAGCGCTCCGACCGGTGGAAGTTCTTTGGGATCGCGCCCAAAAGCACGCGCTTCCCCACAAGCTGCATCACCCAATCCCCAATCCAGGGCAAGCGCAGAAGATGCACGCTCCAGGGAAGCTCCACGCCCAACCCCGCGGGAGCCACAAGGCAAACTCCCCGGACCCGGCCGGGATGACGCCCCGCGAACTCCGCCGCAATCAGCCCGCCCATGGAAAGCCCCGCCACCAAGAACTCCCCCCGCAATTCCAAATGCTCCAACAGATCCACAAGCTGCCCGTCATACAAATCTTGATCATAGTCGAGCCGGGGCCGCGCCGAAAGCCCACGCCCATATTGATCATAGCGAAGGACCCGAAAACCTTCCCCCACAAGAGCGGGCACCAACCGGTCCCAGATGAACATCGGTGTCGCCATGCCGTGGACCAGCACAATCAGGGTGCCGTCCTCCGGCCCGGAGAGCTCGTAGTGGACGAAACCCTCCTTCAATTCCGCGAAGCCCCTTCCCTGCTCCCGCGCCCGGGCGAGATCCAGATGCGGCCCATCTTCCCAAAGCCCTCTCACGACAAATCCTCCACTCCCCCCATTGCTTCCCCTCGACCGACTCTCCAATCTTCACGGTTGACGGCTCTCACCACAACTCCTCCACAAGACCGAAAACCTCCGCCCAACGGGCTATTCGGTTCAAAAGAGGCCTTGGGGGCGGTGGGACCGGTTGAAGGGCGATGAGAGGGGAGGGGCGGCGGACGGATTGCCGCCGACCCGACCGGACCCCAACCAGAAGAAAAAAAGCAAACTTCGGGAGTCATGGCCTGAAGGCGGCCCGGTAACGCCATTCGTGCATCACCGTTGACGGCTCTCACGACAAATCCTCCACAAGGCGGAAGGTATCCCGGGCGATGATCAGCTCTTCATTGGTGGGGATGACCAGCACCTTGGCCGTGGCCGATCCTGGCGAGAGGTCCATCTCCCGCCCCACGCACTGCTCGTTGAGCTGGTGATCCAGGCCGACGCCGGCGAACTGAAGCCCACGGATGCACCGCTCCCGGATGGAGGGGGCGTTTTCGCCGATGCCTCCGGTAAAAATAATGGCGTGGACACCGCCCAAAACTCCCATGTAGGCGGCAATATACTTCTTCACGCGGTAACAGAAGATCTCGATGGCCAGATGCGCCCGCTCATGCCCCGTCTTCTCCTCCTCCAGAAGCTCCGCCATGTCGTTGGAGAGTCCCGACACGCCAAAGAGCCCCGAATGCTTGTTCAAAAGAGCGGTCATTTGGTATTCGACCAGCCCCTCCTTGTGCATCGTGAAGAAGATGAGAGATGGATCGATATCTCCGCACCGGGTCCCCATGAGCAACCCCTCCAAGGGAGTAAACCCCATGGAGGTATCCAACGACCGGCCCCGGTCGATGGCGGCGATGCTCGCGCCGTTCCCAAGGTGACAACTGATCAAGCGGGTCTTTTCTCTCGGCTTCGACAACAGAACCCTGGAGCGCCAGGAAACATACCGGTGAGACGTTCCGTGGAACCCGTACCGCCGAATCCCGTGGCGCTTATAAAGAACGTAGGGCAGGCCGTACAAATAGGCGTGAGGCGGCATCGTCTGATGGAAGGCCGTGTCGAAAACCGCCGCGTGGGGGGCATGGGGCAAGATGCGCCGGGCAGCCTGGTACCCCCGAAGGTTGTGGGGATTATGAAGGGGCGCCAGCTCCGTGCAATCCTCAATCTCTTCCACGACTTCCCGGTCCATGAGCACCGATTGGGAGAACTTCTCTCCACCATGGACGACTCGATGCCCCACGGCGCCGATCCCCGAAGCGTCCGACAGAACGCCACTCTCCTTGGAGGTCAGTGCGCGGAGGATCACCTGGATCGCCTCCTGATGCTCCAGGATCTCGGCAACGGCGGAGCTTTTCTTCCCCTCTTCCGGACAGTAAACGTGCTGAGCCGACGACGTGCCGATCCGGGTCACGGCCCCGCGAGCCAACATCCGATCACTGTCCGATTCGATCTGCTCCGCCGATGTCTCGATGAGCTGGTACTTCACCGACGAAGAACCACAATTGAGAACCAGGATCTACATGGCTCGCCCCCTCCCAACGCGCCACGCCTTCCATAAAACCACCGCCCAAAACGACGACCCTTCATCACCGAGCACCTCCCCCGGATTCCACGCGATTGCCATCGCCATCGTAAACAAAAAATCCTCGCCCGCTCTTCTTCCCAAGCCGCCCGGCCCGCACCAGCTTCCGGAGCAGAGGACAGGGCCTGTATTTCATCTCTCCCAGCTCGTGGAACAGGTGATCCATGGAGGCCATAAGCCGGTCCAGACCGATGGTGTCGGCATATTCCAGCGGCCCGACGCGCATTTCAAAGCCGTGGCGCAAAGCCAAATCCACGTCCTCCGCCCTGGCAACACCCTCCATGACAATGTACATCGCTTCGTTGAGCAAAGGCACGATGGCCCGCGTGGTCACATAACCCGGGTACTCGAACACTTCGATAATCGTCTTCCCAAGAAGATCCGCGAAATGGCGAGCCACCCCAAAAGTCTCGTCGGATGTGTCGATCCCCCGTACCACCTCCACAAGCTCCGTCTGCGCCACGGGGTAAAGGAAGTGCATCCCCACCACCTTGTCCGGACGCCCCGAAGCCTGGCCGATCTCCGAAATACTCAACGTCTCGGTATTCGTGATGATGACCCGGTCCTTGGGCAAGACGCCATCCAGCTCCCGCATCACCCGGCGCTTCGATTCCATGAGGTCCGGAATCGATTCAATCACCAGATCCACCTCGCTCAGCTCTTCCACCGACGCCACGAACCGAATTCGCCGCAACGCAATCCGCTTGTCCGTCTCCGTAATGCCCCACTTCTGAAGCTCCAAATCCAAGTCGGCCTCCAGGGCTTCCCTGCACTCCCGGACCCTGGCCTCGCTCAGCTCCAAAACAATGGCATCGCGACCGTCCGCCGCCAGTTCGCGCGCAATCGACCGCCCCATGAGCCCACCGCCAACAATCCCAATCGTCCGAAACTCCATCTCACCTCCAATAGGCACCATCCACCCTACTTACCCGCGCCCTCGGACATTCAACTCTAAGAAGCCTGAAACCTCAATAGCAGGACAGCCTCCACCAAAAATCCTCGTTGCTGAAGGCTCGAAAAGCCCAAGTCAAGCAAATCCTCTTTTGCGTTGCCTTCCGCTCCCGGCGGCGGCAATCCGTCCGCCGCCACTCGCCCCCTTGACCCGCCTGTCAAAGCCCATCCCCCCGGGCCACGATCTCCACCTCGAAAAGCTTCGGCCACAGCTTCCCCGTAATCAAAAACCGTCCCGTCTCCGGGACGAAAGCGATTCCGTTCAAGACATCCGCCTTCTTTCTCTCCGAAGGCGTCAGCAGGTTCGACGCATTGATGATGCCGGTCACTTCCCCCACGGCGGGATCGATCCGGACGATCTCGTCTTTCTGCCAAACATTGGCGTAAACAAGGCCATCGACGCACTCCAGCTCGTTCAGCTTCGCCAAAGGCCGACCGCCCGACCGGATGGCCACGCGCCCTTCCTCCCGAAAAGTCACCGGATCCCGAAGCTGGAGGCGGTCGCTTCCGTCACTCATGTAGAGCACTCCCCGTTGGAAACAGATCCCCCAACCCTCGCCGGAATAGGGTTTTTCACCGATTATTGAAAAGTCGTCCAGGGACCAGATAAGAACCTTTCCGCTCTGCCAAGTGAGCTGAAAAAGCCTCTTCCCCACAAGGCCGAGGCCCTCGCCGAAAATTTTTCCGTCCAGGGCAACGCGTTGCTCCACGCGGCCGGTTTGGAGATCCACCCGGCGCAACGTGGAGCGGCCGCGCAATCCCGTGCTCTCATAGAGCTTTCCGGCATGCCACAACAAGCCCTGGGTGAAGGCTTCGGGGTCGTGAGGATAGGCCGCCACCACCCGAAGGGAGAGCCTTTCCGGCTGGACCGCCTGCCGGTCGGGCCCGCCGTTGCAGCCAAGGAAAAAAAACAACGCGGGCACAACCCCAAAGAATCGGTAAGGCAAAAAGCAGTAAAAGACTTGAGTTTTCTTCATGGCGCTATCCCGCCTTCCTGTGGATACCCGAATAAGGGGGTGGTCATCGGTGGTCGGCGAAGCCGACTCTCCCCGCGGTCGGCACCGGCCACCCTGGAAAAAGACGCGCGGCGTCCATCCACGTGGATAGGGGTAGGGAAAGCGCATTGGTTTGCGCCTCCCCTCCCTTCGAACCGTACGCGCGGTTCTCCCGCATACGGCTCTCCAGTCGGCAGGGTCTCTCATCGAGACTGGCAGGCCGCGGCATGGGCTACTTCCAAGGAAAAGAACCCAAGCTCGGTAAAATAGGCATTTGGCCAGCGTTGATGGTCTGCTCCGCGTCCTCGTCCCTTGCCTTTCCGTCGTTTCCGGAGGATGCTTCGTAGCCGCATCTTTACCCATCCATCCACGCCTCGTAAAGTATACTCGCCCTCCGGTGGCGGGATCCGGTTGACCGGCAAGAAGCGGGCGCGGGCCTTCCGGCCCGCGCCCAAAATCCGTTCCCCATCTGTCCCATTCCCCGGAGTAAAACTCCACCCAACGCCCGTGGAACACCCGCCAAAACCAAGACGCAACGCGTCGTACATGAATGTGGGCAGGGATCCCGTTGCCCTTCGTTGCAACGGGAAGTTGAGCGTGCTCCCTGGTGGGTGCAGGGCAAAGCCCTGCCGGGGACCGGGGACAACGTCCCCGGACGACCTTCGGGTAACGCACGGCGTGACCCGCCGAGCAACAGCGAGGCGTTGCCCGGATGCCGGAAACTTCACAATCC
>JAJRTK010000501.1 GCA_024278345.1 bacterium
GGGAGCGGCGCTCCCAGCGGAGGTCCGGAGGCAGAGCCTCCGCCGGGTTCCAGGGCTGGAAGCCCTGGGGCGGCGTCTGAAATCTGCACCGTGGCCGGTACCATGACCGAGGCCCGGGGCTCCGCTGGCCTTCTCCTCGCCGCCCGGATTCCGGGGAGGGTCTCTCTCAAAGCTCCGGCTGTCCAGACCTGGTTGTGGTGGGCCGCGTTTCACTTCCCGCCGATGTGGTGGTTGCAGTTTCAAAGTCTCCGGCCAGCACTTTGGACATGCGGTGGGGCTCAAAATATTGGTTCAAAACCCGGCGAAGGTCCTCCGGAGTGGTCGCCAGAACGTCAGCCAGTTGGTTCCCGCGGAATCTCAAATCTCGACCGGTGAACAGGTCGTCCGCAAGCATGGAAGCGATCACGCGGTCGCGAGTGAGGCGGGCTTCCTCACTTTGCTGGTAGCTCATTTTCGCTTCCTCGAACTCCTTTGGCTCGATGCCATCTTCCAGAATTTTTTGAATCTCTTCTTCCACCATTTCCAGTGCTCGGTTCGCATTTTGAGGAGCGCAGATGGCGCCGGCCAAAAAAATTGCATTCTCCTCGAAAGAGCTGGAGCGGACGCTGGAAAAGGCGCCATAAGAGATTCCTTCTTTTTGCCGGAGCCGGTCAAGAAGGCGGCTCCGAGCACTGGCCCCAAGAATATAGTTGCCCAACTTGAGTGCGGCGTAATCCGGATGAGTATCGCTGATGGGCATGTTCTGTGCGACGCCGATGGCAGCCATCGCCTTGTCGGGCAGTTGAAACGTCGTCGTTCGGGGCGGGACGTCGGGAATGTACGGGCGCTTGACCCGCTCGTAAGGGGTCGGATTTTCCCAGTCTCCAAGCAGTTGCTCCACCAGGTTTTCGATCTTTCCTGGATCAAAATCTCCCACCAGAACCAATTCGCTCCGGCTGGCTCCGTAGATTTCCCGGTACAGACGTCTCATCTCTTCGATCTGAAGCTCCCGTAAATCCTCCAGTTTCTCCACGATGCTCGGTTTGTGCCGGACATCGGAGCGTGGCCAGGGGTCGGCGAGCCTGGAAAGTTCCGAGAAGCCCAGTGCCATGGGGTCCTGAAGATACTGCTCCAGTTTTGAGATCTTCTCTTTCTTGAAGCGCCCGAATTCGTGCTCCGAAAGAGCGGGTTTCCGGAGACATTCCGCAAGGATCTCAAGGAATTGAGGAAGGGAGTCCCGGATGGTCGTAAACCGGAAGATCGCGGTTGCGTCGATTTCTCCGACAGCGGAAATCTCGACTTTCAGACGATCAAAAGCATCTTGAACGTCCTGGTACGACCGGCTTTCTGTTCCGCGGAGCAAAAGCTCCGGAAGCAGGGAAGCGGCCGTTGTTCGTCCCTGAAGCCTCTCTTCCGACCCTACGTGGAGATTGAGGATCCCCGTCACTGTCCGACCTCTTGTCTTCTTGGGTACGAAGGCCAACTGGAGGCCCACCGGCAGTTTTTTCCGGACCAGCCGATCTTCAATGGCATCGAGGCTTGCTTGGAGCACCTCTCCTTCCTCGATTTTTTCTCGTTCCTCGTACTGCTCCACCGCTTTGGCCACATCGACTGAAGAGATGGCCGGTGCTCGCTGGGGAGTGTCCGTGGGAATGAAGAGGCCCGCCGTTCGGTTCGACTGGATCAAGAACTGCTCGGCGAAGCGCTGGATCTTATCAGCGGTCAACTTGCTGATTCGCTCCCGGTGGAGGAGCATGAGCCGCCAGTCTCCCTGTGCAGCCCACTCAGACAGCTCAACCCCAACGCGAGAACTGTCGGCCAGCGAAAGCTCAATCTCCCTGAGGGCTCGGGCGCGGAAGCGCTCCAATTCTTCCGCTTTTACGGGCTGACTGGAGAACCCCTCCACGATATCCACGAGCTTTGCCAGAACTGGGTCGAGCTCGCTGCCCTTTTTCACCGTCGCGAAGACCTCCAGCGTCCCCGGTTCAGCCCAAGCGTACGACTCTCCGTTCACCTCGGCTGCCGAGCCAGTTTCTACCAGTGCCTTGTAAAGGCGCCCCGCCGGCTTGTTGGTCAAGATATGAACCAGCGCCTCTTGAGCCACGAAATCCTCGTGGGAACCAGGTAGGCCGTGGTAAAGGATGCCCACTGCCCCCACATCCCCCGTACGCCTCAGGACGACTCTCCGCTCTCCGTCCTGAACCGGTTCCACGGTGTACGTTGCCGGAAGTTGCCTCTCGGGGCGGGGAAGAGCTCCAAAATGTTTTGCCGCCAGCTCAAGCGCGTCATCGGTTTCGAACCCTCCGGCAACGATTAGCATCGCGTTATCCGGCTGGTAGTAGCGCTTGTAGAACGCACGAAGATTCTCGATGGGCACATGCTCGATATCGCTCTTGGAGCCGATGGTCGATTTTCCGTAGTTGTGCCACAGATAGGCTGTGGACATCATCCGTTCTTCCAGGATCTGAACTGGCTGGTTCTCGCCCATTTCGAATTCATTGCGGACGACGGAGAATTCCGTTGCCAGGTCTTCCTTGGAGATCGGGCTTTGGAGCATCCGGTCGGCCTCCAAGCCCAGCACGTAGTCCAGATTCTCTCCTTTGGCTGGGAAGGTTTCGAAGTAATTCGTCCGATCCACCCAGGTCGTCCCGTTGAACCTCGCTCCATGATCTTCCAGCAGTTTCCAGATATTGGGAAAGCGTGGAGTCCCTTTAAACATCAGATGTTCCAGAAGATGCGCCATTCCCGTTTCGCCGTATCCCTCGTGCCTGGAACCGACGAAGTAGGTGATATTCACGGTGATCTTCGAGCTGCTCCTGTCTGGAAAAAGTAAAAGCTTCAATCCGTTGTCAAAACGGTATTCCGTAATACCTTCCACCGACACAACTTTCGTAGGAAGGGAAAGGGAGGGGCGCGACGTCGAATGGGGATCTCGTTCTGCGTGGGTTATCATGGGGAATACCAAGGCAACGAAGGTGAAAACTGGAAGAAAGCGCATGGAAATGACTTCTCCGTGAGGTCTATGGATGAAAGGCCCTATTTTCTTTTGTGGAGCATAGAGAAGCTGATGACTGGAAGATTGAACCGGATTCGTTTGGGAGGTCGGAGCTGACAAGGGGAGTTGCCAGGAGCGTCAAGTCCGTTGACAGTTTTCTCCAGCTCCTTGGTTGTTTCCCGACTTTGTGGGTCGTGTGCGGCCTTTCTTAGGCTGCCTTCTGTTCCTTTCCCTGGAAACCCCGCTGCGGTACGAGGAGTGATTCCGCTTGTGCTGTTCGCGTTTCATTGCCAGCCCGATGGGTCTCCAACCCGTCTCCGTGGACAGAGTGGATAAAAGTTGGCATGACTCCTGCTGTATACTGAGGCAACTCGGGAACGCGGAAGAGCCGTGACTACCGGAGTCAACGTCAACGAAGAGGGTAGGAACCATGTTGAACAGCTTTGTCGGAATCGGTCGCATTGGACAGGACGCGGAAATTGGAACCACGAGCCGAGGCGAGCCCATGGCGCGATTCTCCGTTGCTATCCCACGCTCCAGGAAGCGGGAAGATGGGTTGGAACCCGATTGGATTCGGTGCATGCTCTTTGGTTCGCGGGCGGCTACGCTGGGCCCCTATTTGAGCAAGGGGAAGTTGATCGGCATCCGAGGGCGCCTTAACAGCTACCGAACGATTGGTGACAAGCCCCGAACACACCTCAATATCGATGTGAGCGGGGTGGATTTCTTGGAGCGGCCAAGGCAAATCGAATCAAGGAGCCATGCGGTTTCGGAGGCCGTAGGCCGCGGAGCGACTCCGGAGCCGGTTGTTCAACCCGAGCCCCCAAAACCGGTTCGGAAAGCTCCGCGCCGTGGTAGGAAAAGCAAAGCCACGGCGCTCGCCATTTGAGGCGTTGGGTTCTCTTTGCCGGTGGAGTCCACGAAGGATGGTACTCCGCCGGGCAAAGAAGTCATGACTTGCGCAGGGGAACCCATTGACTCCTTATTCGGGCTGTTCCGGGGTATCTCCTTTCGCTTTCCGCTTCAGACGTTCGATAATCTCTTCGAACTTGGCCGGAGGATAGGCGCCTCGGACGGGGATCCCGTTGAGAAGGAAGCCGGGTGTACCGGTGAACTTGAAGGAGCGGGCTTCCTGAGAATCTTCGGCGATAATTTTCAGGATTTCCGTGCTGTCGGCGTCTTTCAGCATTTTTTCCACGTTGACGCCAAGCTTCTTGGCCGTGTCCAGATAGAAGTCATGGCCCATCTGTTTCTGGTTTTCAAAGATAGCATCGTGGAACTTCCAGGCCAGGTCCTGGGATTGGAGGGAGATCGCCTCCATGTACCGCGCCGAGGGCATCGCTTCCGGATGGATGTCTAGTGGAAGATGCTTGTAGACGAAGCGAAGCTGGTCACCATATTTTTCCCTAAGCGCCCGGACGGTTTGGTAGCCCCGTGCACAATAAGGGCACTGGAAATCGGAGTACTCCACCAGAGTGAAGGGAGCGTCGGGGTTTCCTCGAATCCTGGTATCGGAGCCAACCTTTGGCGTCATGGGGTTCTCGAAGGCCTTTTCAAACTCCTCTTCCTGAGCCTTGGCCTGTGTTTTGGCATCTTGTGCTCGGGCTTCGGACGCAGCCTGAGAGACAACCTCAAGGAGCTCCTGCCGGTTTTCCCGGAGCACATCCATCAGAATGTCGGGATTTTTGCGAAGAGCTTCTTCCAGCTCTGTTCGCGAAAGCTCGGAAAAGGCTGGGGATGTCGTCAGAATGGCTGTTGCTGCAAGCAGCCATGAGGCGAGCTTCATCGTTGTATTCTCCAGTGGGGAAGGCAAATCAAAAGATCCCATCTATTGCGTTCACGTGAAAACCAAAAAACTGTGTCACGAGTTCCAGCAACCGATCGCTTTTTTTCCCGGAGCGCCTGTCAATGTACGTGATCACTTGGGGTCAAAAAACGAAACCGATGGAAGCAAGCCAGCCGTCATTGTTTCCACGCACAAGGTGGAGATTGTCGGCATCGTTGAACTCACGGTTGAGCTTCAGAACCCATTCATGGTTTGGGCGATAGTTCAACCCCACCGTCAGGCGCGACTCGGAATTCGTCAGAAACTCCCCGTCGAGTGGACCCTTGAGGTTGACTTTGCCATATTGCACAACAGCCGCGAATGTCGCATCGGGAAACGATTTCCCGTAATCACCGTGGCGTGGGCGGCCTCGGCCGAAGTTGACAACGGCTCTGACGTAGTATCCTTCGAAATCGGCATCGGGCTCCGGGTTTCGGTCCGCCACCAGATGGTCAAATTCCCCAGTGATTTTTACAGGGCCAAGAAGCAAGAGTCCATCCACCGCCCAGCCATTTAGGCGCCGCTTGTTGTCGTCGTCATATTTCCCTGTGTACCCGCTGAAGCCGACCTCGGCGGTTCCCAGTCTGTTGACGGCCACGCGGCCAACAAGCGCCTTGTCTCCGTTGTTATCTTCTCCGAAAGGCTGTCGGGCCCCTCGTGTACCCATGGCGGTGATGCCGCTGCCAAGCCCCGCGATCAGTGCTGTATCGTAGGTCACCGTAAAATCTCCCAGGAAAGTCTGTCCATAGAAGGCAATGCCGTTTTCCGTCCAGTCGCCCGGTGACACGAGCTGGGCGACCAAGGGACGGGAGATGACGTCTCGAATCGGGGCGAAATGGTCCACGTTGTAGTTGCCGAAGGGAACCAGCAGGATTCCCGCGCGAAGGTTGAGCAGATTGCTGAAGGAGAGGGTCGCGTACGCTTGTTCAATGACGACTTCTCCTCCCCGGGCTCCGCCCACGGCCGCAGCCCGCTCGAATTCAATTTCGGAGAAAAAACTGAGTCTTTCGTGGGGCTCTCCACTGATGATAATTTCGAAAGATTCAGCGTCGAAAATGGAATTGCCGCCGTCGAACGCGGAAGCGGTCAAGGTCCCATAGACTCCCACTTGCGAGCTCCGTCGATTCGATTCGGCCAGGGAATCCACGCTTTCCTTGAGATTGGAAAGGCCCTCTTCGAGAGTCGCCAGTCTGGCACCGAGTTCCAGAATCTTGCTTCCCAGTGACAAGAGACTTTGCTCCGATGCGGTTTGGATTTCGTTTTTTTCTTCCCCTTGGTGGAGTTTCGCCTCGACTTCCTGTCGGAGAGCTTGGAGCTGCTGCCGGAGCGTTTCCACTTCGCGTTTGGTTGTGCCAAGGGCTTGCTCCAGCATCTCGTCGGCCGATCCGGAGGCCACTTGCGAAGCGGTCGCCGCGTTGGCAGGAAACAGCAATAGAGCTGCCAGGATTATGGCAGTCGAAGACCTTGATTTCCATCCACTCATAGGTTCACATCCAGCAAGAGTCGGTTGATGGCTTTTCCGTGCTTGTCGGCCAGTATCAAGACGTAACTCCCTAACGGGGCGTTTCGTTCCACCGCCAGAACAAGGTTGATTTGGGTTGAGTCAATAAACTTCACGGAGCGTATCCGGATGCTCTTCGTGGGGCGATTCCCTCGAAAAAACCGCGGCACGAGCCCCTCCCGAAGGTTTCTGCCTTGAACCTTGATCTTAACGCTCCGGCCGCGCCGGGCGGCGTTTGGGTGAATTCTCTCCAGGACTGGAGCTGCCTGCCCGGGAGTCGGTTCCAGTCTCGGGGTTGCCACGGGGCTTGGGCGTCGCGTTGGCCTGAGGGGCGGGGTAGGCACCCTTTTGGTGGGGGCAGGCGTCTTGCTGGCCCATGGCTTTGGAGTTGGCGGAGGCGTGGGCGGCTGGGATGGTGTCGGGCTCATGGAGCGGGAGCGAGGGACGTGGCGTGCTGGTCGTTCCGTCTCCAGGGCGCGGGCCGCGGCCACTCGGTCCGTGGGAGAAGCGGACGGGGATGGAGAAGGAGGTGAGGCGGCGGGAGAAGCCGTTGGCGACTTGCCTTCACGGGCGATGGGGGAAAAGGGGTCACCGGAGATGCCTGGAATCTTGGTGGAGCCCGCTCTAGAGATCCCCGGAGGAGCGGGATCTATCCCAGGGGAGTGAGTGCGATTCGCGAGGAAACCGATAGCGGCGATGAGTCCAACAGCCAGCAGCCCCACGGGCCATAGAATACGCTTTCGAGGCTCGGCCCCGAAAGCGTCTCCCGTGAGGATTTCGCGGTTTGCAGTGTCCAGAGTCAGAGTCGAGGGAGAAAGGGGGAGAACCTCCGAAGTGCCTACCACCGGAGGTGCGTCGGACTCTTCCGCCAGCGGCAGATGCTCGATGACTTTTGTGAGGGCATTGAGGTTTTCAGGCCTGTGCGAGGGGTTCTTTTCGATGCACCCCATAACGGATCGAGCCAGTTCCCGGGGAAGCTCGGGGCAGGCCTCTTCAAGGGGAGTCGGGTGATGGTTGATCACCCGGTACAGGCAGGCTTGGAGATTGACGGCCCGAAACGGGTTGATGCCGCAGAGGAGCTCGTAGAAGAGGACGCCCAGAGAGTAGATGTCCGACTGCGCCGAATAGGTCGAATTGGCAAGGATCTCAGGCGCCATGTAGAGCGGCGTCCCGAGGATCGTGCCCGAGGCGGTCAGTTCTGACTCGTGACCTCGGGCGATACCGAAGTCCATGAGCTTACAGGTTCCGTCGGGAAGTACTTGCACGTTCCCGGGCTTGATATCCCGGTGGAGCACGTCGTGAGCGTGGGCATAGGCCAGGGCCTTGCAAAGCCCGCCCATGATCCTAGCCTTTTCCTTGAGAGGCCTTGGATCTTGCATCCAGGATTGGAGCTCGACCCCCTCAAGAAATTCCATGACCAGGTAGGGCTGTGTACCTTGCAGGCCAAAGTCATAGAGGATGACGATGTTCGGGTGAGAAAGCTTGCCAACGATCCGTGCTTCGTGAAGGAAACGCTCGCGGTTTTTCGGGGCTGCGGTGGTCATGATCTTGACGGCGACTTGCCGGCCAATAAAGGGGTCCTGGGCCAGGAACACCCTTCCCATTCCGCCCTGCCCAAGAAGGCGGATGATCCTGTATTTTCCGATCTTTTGGCTCATGAATTTGTCTCACACGAAGTATCCAAAGACCCCGGTTTACGGGCCTCTATTCGCCATGGGTATCCACGCAAAGCGGGACAAGCAAGGAAACAAAAGGGAAGCCGCGCAGCGTACAAAAATGTGGGCTGGGATCCCGTTGCCCTTTGTTGCAACGGGAAGTTGAGTTCGCTCCCTGGTGGGTGCAGGGTGAAGCCCTGCCAGGGGACCGGGGACAGAGTCCCCGGACAACCTTCGAGTCACGCAAACGTGACCCGCCGAGCGGAGTGAGGCGCACCCTGCCGCTCGCGATTCCCAATTCCCGGAGTGTCCCGCTTTGCGTGGATACTCTCATTGTTTACCTTGACTCATGGACCCGGAGCTCCAATCAGTGCAGCCTACTCCTCCTTCTGCCAGGCGGGGAGTCGTCCGGGAGTCCAGGGCGCTCCCGCTTCTTCCAGTTCTCTTTCCAAAGCTCGGAGATCTTTCTCAATAAGTTGCCTCAGTTTTGGCAGGTTCTTAGAAAATGCATCACTGGCAAGTTCGTAAGAGAGCTTATGGGTGGCAGTTGGCTCCGCGGAAGAGCTCCACTGGCCCCGGACGATCTCTTGGATCCGCTGGGAAATGGAGCGTGGGGCGGGGGCATTGTACCGGGCTCGGATCGGATCGCCATCGAGCTCGATGATCAAGTCCTCCAAACGGCTGCGAATCTCTATCGCGCGACTCCTCATCGCCTCGGTGGCTCCAGGAGTCTCAAACAGTGCCTTGTCGATGTGATCGAGATGCGTTGCCGCTTCCCGGGCCGCCTTGGAAGCTCCGAAGACGGCTCTTTGCAGTCGGGCGGTACGCTTACGGAAAGCAAGGACGGCGTCGGGGTCCCAGGCGGGCAGAATTGCGGCGCCAACAGGGACCGTCTCGAAGGTTCGCGGCTGGCCGATCTTTTTCAGCTTGCCGTCCAGCCGTAACGCCATGGAAACGGTGTAAGTTCCAGGGACCGCCATGGGACCCCTTGGAGCGCCCCAATGAGGCCGTTTCGGGATCTCCAGGCTGACAGGTTTCGATGATGGATAGCGCAAATCCCAGGCGACTCGGTGGAAACCCGCCGTGGCGGGTGCCGTGATCCTCCGGACGACACTGCCGGATTCGTTGCGCACCGTCAGGATGGTGGCGGGCTTTTCTTGGCGCTCTTCACGCCGAAGCTCGTCCCACGTGGGGAGTTGGATCTCGCGGGCTTCCTTCACGGCTTTTTTCTCCGCCTTGTGGCGCTTGTCCCGGTCGCTCAGGGGCGTTTCCTTCAAGTAGTAGGTGAAGATAGCGCCGAACGAAGGATTGGGCGCGGCGAAGAAGGAGTCGCCCTGGCTTGCTTTTCCGTGGCCGCCCAGGCGGCTTCTGGGGATGTACATAGGGGCGTTTGGCACAAGAAAAAGGGACGCCTCTTGCTCCAGGAGTTCCGGAGTGACAAGACGCAGGGGAGAATAGTCATCCAGAATGTAGAATCCTCGGCCGAAGGTGGCAAGGACCAGTGCGTTGGCCTCTCGTTGAACGGCCAGATCCCGGACGGCAATCGTGGGGAGGCCTCCCTTGAGGCGGACCCACTGTTCTCCGTCGTCCACGGAGAAATAAAGGCCGAATTCCGTGCCGGAAAAAAGAAGCCCCTGTCGCACGTGGTCTTCGGCTAGGGCGTGGACGGAGCCACGCTCTGGAAGCCCGCCGACAATGGGTTTCCAACTGGTGCCCCGATCACGGCTCAGAAGGATGTAAGGTTTGAAATCGCCGCTCTTGTGGTGATCAAAAGCCGCGTACACCGTGTTCGGGTCGTGGCGGGACGCCAGAAGCGCGCTGACATAGGAGAGTTCCGGGATGCCGGGAATGGACTCCACCTTCCGCCAATGTTCGCCCCCGTCTTCGGTGATTTGAAGGAGTCCGTCATCCGTGCCCACATAGACAAGACCCTCCACCAAGGGGGACTCGTCCAGAGCCACGATTGTCCCATAAAACGAAGTACCATCGTGTTTGCCAACGGCATCAACACTCCAGATCCGGCCCATCAACTCCAGCCGGTTCTTGTCGAGCTGCCGCGTGAGATCCGAACTTACGGCTTTCCAACTGCTTCCTCGGTCGTCGCTTCGAAACAGCTTGTTCGCTGCAAAATAGAGCCGTTTTCCAGAGTGAGGACTGATGAGGAGCGGTGAATTCCAATTCCAGCGCAGAGGCTCAGTAGCGGGCAGTTCTTCGGGCCGGATGCCGATCCGTTCTCCACTCTGGTGGTCGTAGCGGACCAGGCCTCCATACTGCCACTGGGAATAGACGATGCTGGGCTCTGCCGGATCGACCTGGGGTTTGAATCCATCCCCGCCCACGGTGACATACCAATCCGCGTTGGTGATCCCCTGCCGGCTGGTGGTGCGCGACGGGCCGCCGAGGGTTGCGTTGTCCTGAGTCCCGCCGTAAATCTTGTAGAAGGGCCTGGAATTGTCCACAGCCACGCGGTAGAACTGAGTAATGGGGAGATTGTCGAAAAAGCGCCAGGTTTCCCCGCCGTCGTGGCTCTCATAGAGCCCGCCGTCACAGCCGGAAAGAAGATGCTGGGGCTCGCCGGGATCGACCCAGAGCGCGTGGTTGTCCACGTGCTTGCTCGTGCCGTTGATGGATTGGAAAGTCTTTCCGCCGTCGCGGGTGACTTGGAGCAAGGTGTCCAGTAGGTAGACACGGTTGGGATCGTGGGGATCGGCTACGATCTCCTGGTAGTAAAAGGGATAGTCCGTTGTCTTTCCACTTCGCTTTGTCCAGCTCCAGCCTCCGTCGGTGGAGCGGTAAAACCCGCCCGCGTCTCCGGCGGCTTCGATGATGGCGTAGACGACTTCCGGATTTGTCTCCGAAATGGCAAGTCCGATCTTGCCCATCTCCTTGGAAGGCAAACCGCGCTTGAGCTTCTGCCAACTCTCCCCGCCGTCGGTGGATTTGTAGAGTCCCGACCCAGGTCCGCCATCGATAAAGCTCCAGACCCGTCGTTCCCGCTGGTACGCGGCGGCGATGAGGATATCGGAGTTTCCGGGGTCCATCACAACGTCCGTGACACCGGTGTACTCGTCGATTTCCAGGACCCGCCTCCAGGTCTTGCCGCCATCGGTCGTCTTGTACAGACCTCTTTCGCCGCCAGGCTTCCAGAGTGGACCTTGCACCGCCGCGAAAACAGTGTCGGGGGCCACGGGATCCACAAGAATCCTCGAAATGTGCTCGCTATGGCGAAGTCCCATATTTTTCCAGCTCTTGCCCCCGTCCACCGACTTGTAGATGCCGTCTCCATAGGAAACGCTCCGTTGGCTATTCTCTTCCCCCGTTCCGACCCAGACCACCAGAGGATTCGTCGGATCGAGCTCCACGCAACCGATGGAATAGGAATCCTGGTCCTCGAAGATCGGACTCCAGGTGGTGCCGGCGTTGTCGCTTTTCCATACCCCGCCCGAAGCCGCGGCGACAAAAATTCGTTTCGGGTGCCGGGGATCCACGGCAAGATCCGAGATCCGGCCGGACATGAGGGCCGGCCCGATGCCTCGCAGCTTCAAACCGGAGAACGTCTCGGCCTTCATCAGGTTTTTTTCGTGGCCTTCTTCCACAGGCTTGGTGGTCGCCGTGGCGTCAGACGAGACTCCGGCAGGCTGGGTGGTTGCCAGGGTCTCACTCTTTCCTGTGGCTGCCTTTGTGGTGGTTTCCGTTGGCATCGCGTGGGCTGGTTTCCACGGGCAGATTGCCAGGGCGCCCAGAAGGAGCGCCTTCAAAATCGTTCGTCTCACGAGTTTGCCTTTCTCCTCGCCATAGGTGGATCGTCGGGGAAAAGCAGAGTATCATCCCTGCAACTGGGAACCCAATGTGATGGCGGAGGAGGAGTTGTGGAAAGGGGAATGATGACGGTGCGGCGGAAGCTGGCGATTGCGACCTGGTCGGCGCCCAGAGAAGGTAATATCTATGGAAAACTGACACTGGATGCCACTGAAGCGTTGGCCTATATCGACAGAACTCGGGAAACATCTGGAGAGCGCATCACCCTGACCCATTTTGTGGGAAAGGTTGTGGCGGAGGGGCTGAAGATTGTGCTATCCCTCAACGGCAGGATTCGCCTGGGTCGCTACGTTCCCCACGACCAGGTGGGCCTCGCCTTTTTGGTGGCACTCCCCGAAAGCGCCGATCTGGCCAAAGCGAAACTCAGCCGCGTGGACGAAATGTCGGTGGCGGACATTGCCCGCGAACTCCGAAAAAAAGCGGAGAGCCTCCGCGGAGGCAAGGACCCCGAGTTCGAAAAAAGCAAGGGACTTCTCCGGGCATTGCCCACTTGGATGCTCCGGCCCATCGTCTGGTTTTCCGGTTTTTTGACCGGGTCTCTCGGTGTCGAACTGAAGGCACTGGGCCTCGAAGCCTTTCCTTTCGGATCGGCGATTGTTACAAGCATAGGAATGATGGGGGTCGATGAAGGGTTTGCGCCTCCTACTCCCTTTGCCCGTGTCCCATTGTACGTCGTGGTGGGAGCGGTTCGGGAACAGCCTGCCGTGGTTGACGGGAAAATCGCCATCAGGCCCCAGATCACTCTCTGTGCCACCATCGATCACCGGTTTGTCGATGGGTTGCAAGTGGCGAAGCTCGTGGGAAAGGTGAGGGAACTCTTTGCCGATCCCTGGAGTCTAAACAGCCCATGACGGGAGGGTATGGCATTGCTTTTCGCAGGCGCCGGGAGCTTTGGGGTCGGCCATTTTCCGGGGTTGAAGCCGGAGCTCTGGGGCGTGCTCGGCGGACGGCGGCGGACGGACTGCCGCCGCCGGGAGCGGAACTCAACGCAAAGAAAGGTAGCTAAATCGGAAAAAACGGGATTCTATCGTGAGAGTGGTGGTTTGATGGGAGTCTTGGCAGGTGCGGCACACACATCCCGGACGGGGTTTGAAACCAAAGGAGCGGGGAAAGTGAAGGAACGACGGAACAGAGATTGGCGGATGTCGGCTATCTCGGTAGTGGGATGGGTGGGTTTGGTCGCCGGGTTGCAGGCTTCTTGCTTCGCCCGCAGCTTCATGGAAGGAGAGGTGATGAACGGGCAAAGCCATGATGGAGCCCTCGTGTTCCGCTTGTCTGAAGGGGATGATCGCAGGGCGATGCCACGCCGTATTGCGCCTGCGGCTGGAGATCCTCTATCGGCTCAGGAGTCCGCCACCATCTTGTCTCGTTTGGCACCGTTGGCGGGGACGGAGAGCGACGTTCAGGCATTTGCTCTCCGAGATTCATCGCTCCCGGCGCCCTTGACGGGAAAGTCCGTGGAGACGCAATTTCCGCCTGCGGGGGCGGAATCCGCCGCGGGACCTGGCGCTTCCGGAGAAGCCGATCCCCTGAAGGTTCTCCGGTTTTCCCCCGAAGGTGAGGTTCCGTTGGCGGCTCGCCTTTCCGTGACCTTCTCTCAACCCATGGTTGCGCTGACGTCCCACGGCGCCCTCGCGGGGAAGGAGGTTCCGGTGAGGCTTCAACCCAGCGTTGACGGCGCGTGGCGCTGGATCGGCACGAAGACGCTCTTGTTTGAGCCGAAAACCCGCTTTCCCATGGCCACTGATTTCCAGGTCGAGGTGCCGGCGGGAACCCGCTCTGTCGTCGGAGGCACGTTAGCTAAATCGCTGAGCTTTAGTTTTTCCACGCCTCCTCCCACTCTGGGCCGGACCCATCCGGTCGGCGGGCCCCAGGGCCTGCGGCCCATGATTTTCGCCGCTTTCGACCAGGAGATCGAGCCGAGTGCTGTTCTGGGCACCACAGAGCTTTCTTCTGGGCAAAAGAGGTTTCCCGTTCGGCTGGCCACCGAAAAGGAGATCCAGAGTGACGCTCAGGTCAAGAGTCTTGCGGAAGCCGCGAGGAAAGGGCGCTGGATTGCTTTGGTGCCCGAGTCGGAATTGCCCGTGGGGACAACGTTTCAGGTGAGTTTCCTTCGCGGGACGGCGTCGCTGGAGGGGCCGAGGAGGACGACGAAGGCGCAGGGCTTTTCGTTTGGGACCTACGGGGTCTTCAAAGTTCGGGAGTCCCGTTGCGGTTGGGGTGGGGAATGCCCGCCCTTCGTTCCTTGGAACGTCCAGTTCAGTAACCCCTTGGACGTGGATCAATTCAGTGTTGAGCAGGTGGTGGTGGAGCCTCCCCTGCCCGGGCTCCAGATGGATGCCAACGGGGATCGGGTGACGATTCGCGGCCGGAGTAAGGCCAGAACCACCTACAAGGTGACTTTTGCGCCGGGCCTTAGCGACATCTACGGGCAGACTTTGGGCAAGGAAGCGATCGTCAGTTTTCAGGTTGGCGTGAGCCGGCCGCTGCTCTGGGCTTCCGGCGGGGCGTTCCAGGTTCTGGACCCCGAAGGTCGGCCCGAAATCAGGGTCTACTCCGTGAACCATGGAACGTTCTCCTTGAAAGTCAATGCCGTGGAGCCTGGCGATTGGGATGTTTTCACCGAGATGATGAAAACCCTCCACGGCAAGACGCGGCGACCGCTCCCAGGCCGGAATCTGGTCTCGAAAACCATCGAAGTGGATGGACCTCTTGAGGAGCTTTGTGAGACGACCATCGATTTGACTCCCTATTTTTCGGGAAATACGGGCCAGCTCGTGGTGGAGGTCTCTCCAACTTCAGGCTGGCGAAAGCTGTTGGGCTTGCCCGACCGGCACCGCCAAAATCCCATTGCTTTTTGGGTGCAGGCTACCCGGATCGGGCTGACGGCCATTTGGGACCAGGACGAGTTCTATGCGTGGGCGACTTCATTGGCCGACGGCTCGCCGTTGGAGGGAGTGGAGATCCAAATGCTCCCCCTGTCCAGGACTGTGCGCACCGGTGCTGATGGTCTTGCCAGTTTTTCGTTGCCCGCGGCGGAGAGATCTCGGGGCAAGGACCAGCGTCGGGAAATTCTGGTGGCCAGAAAAGGAGAAGACGTGGCTATCCTCCCCGCGACGCTCTCCTGGTGGAGCGGCGTCGGATACTGGAAAGAGAGGCACCAGTCCGATTCCTTGCTCTGGTACGTCTTCGATGATCGGAAACTCTACAAGCCCGGTGAATCGGTGCGGGTCAAGGGGTGGATCCGAAAGATGACCGCCGGCACCCTGGGGGATGTCGGGCTGGTCTTCAACGAAGGGAAGAGCCTGGATTACAGGCTTCTGGATTCCCGCAGGAATGAATTGGCTTCAGGGCAGGTGCAGCTTGGAAGGTTGGGTGGTTTTGACCTTCAGATCGATCTTCCCGATTCCATGAACCTTGGCAATGCCGTTTTGGAGCTCAATGTCGGGGGTTCGGTGCGAAACCATCGCCGGCGCCACACCTTTCAAGTGCAAGAGTTTCGGCGGCCCGAGTTCGAGGTCTCGGCGGCAGCCAGTGAAGCTCCCCATTTTGTCGGTGGCTCCGCCACGGTGACTGCCTCGGCGAAATACTACTCTGGCGGCCCGCTCCCGGGCGCCGAGGTCCGGTGGACCGTCAAGGCGTCCCGGGCGACCTATTCTCCCCCGAACTGGAGCGACTTCACCTTTGGAACCTGGCACCCTTGGTGGCGGCCCTGGCCGACGAAGAGTCGGTCTTCAGCACAAACCTTCCAAGGCAAGACCGGTCCCAAGGGCGAACATCATCTAAGGATCGACCTCGTTTCGGCGAATCCGCCGCAGCCGATGCACGTGGCGGCCGAGGCCAGTATCATGGACGTCAACCGCCAGGCATGGGCTGCCAGCGCGGACTTCTTGGTCCATCCCGCGGAGCTCTACGTGGGAATCCGGAGCCCGCGATCCTTCGTGGAACAGGGTGAACCTCTCAAAATCGATCTTGTGGTGACGGACCTGGATGGCAATCCACAAGAAGGCCGCGAAATCGAACTCCAAGCCGTTCGCCAAGTCTGGGGCACCGTCAAGGGGGCATGGAAGCTCTTGGAGAAAGAGCGGCAGGCACGGACTCTTCCATCCGGTCCGGAACCAGTTCCAGCAACCTTCGACGACGTGGAGCCGGGGACGTGGAAAATCACGGCCAGGATCCTCGATGATCAGGGGCGCATCAACCAGAGCGAGATGACCGTCTGGGTGGCCGGTGGCAAGATGCCCGCCTCACGGAAGGTCGAAGAACAGGAAGTGCAGCTCATTCCGGATCGGAAGGATTACCAGTCGGGACAGACAGCTAGGATCCTGGTGCAAGCCCCTTTCGCTCCGGCGGAAGGGCTCCTCACCATCCGGCGGGACGGCCTTCTGAAGATGGTGCGCTTCTCCCTGTCCGGATCCAGCAAGACTCTGGAGATTCCCATCGAAGATAGCCTGGTCCCCAACGTGCATATTCAGGTCGATCTCGTAGGGGCGGCCTCTCGAACCGATGAGGACGGTAAGCTCCTGGAAAATGTTCCCAAGCGCCCCGCCTATGCGACGGGGCGCCTGAAGCTCTCGATTCCACCGATCTCCAGAACACTCGAAGTGCAGGCGCTTCCAGCTCGGAAAGCCATTGAGCCGGGAGGCAAGACTCCTGTCAAGATCACAGTGAAGGATTCCCGGGGGCAGCCGGTTCAGAATGCCGAAGTCACTTTATTCGTCGTCGATGAAGCGGTTCTCGCACTCACGGGCTACCAACTGGCCGATCCCGTCCAGACCTTCTATCCCAGCCGAGGCGACGGTGTTCGGCTAAGTAAAATCAGAAAATATGTCCAACTCGCCACTCTGGAAAGCCTGGAGCTTCCTCAAGAGCCCGCCATGGGTGGAGAGGTCATGATGGAGGCTGGCGCCATGCCTCCACCGTCGAAACGGAGAATGCGGGCCATGGCCATGGCTCCCGGCGCTGCGCCAGCCAACGGCGGAGGTGGCGGACACGGGCCCGCCATCGCCGTCCGAAAGGACTTCCGGCCTCTGGCCGCCTTCTTCCCTCTGCTCCAGACGGATGCTGAGGGTACAGTTTCGGCTACCCTCAACCTTCCCGACAGCCTGACACGCTATCGGATCCTTGCCGTAGCCGTAGCGGGCGACCGCTCCTTCGGCAAAGGGGAGTCCTCCATTACCGTGCGGCTTCCCCTCATGGTCCGCCCGTCGCCGCCAAGGTTCCTGAACTTCGGTGACCGCGCCGAGATCCCCATCGTCGTCCAGAACCAAACCGAAACACCTCTCCGGGTGTCGCTTGCCTTCCGAGCCACGGGAGTCGAGCTCTCCGGCAATTCGGGGCGCTCCACCCTTGTGCCCCCCAATGACCGAGTGGAGATCCGGTTCCCCGTCCAGGCCACCCAGGTGGGCCGCGCAAGGTTCCAGGCCGTGGCCGTCTCCGGCCGCTGGTCTGACGCCGCCGAGTTCGATCTCCCCGTCTGGACGCCCGCCACCACCGAGGCTTTCGCCACATACGGGCAGCTTGACGAAGGCTCCATCGTTCAGCCGGTGTCGCCGCCGCCCGACGTCGTTCCGCAGTTTGGCGGTCTCCAGGTGACCACCTCTTCCACGGCCCTCCAGGCCCTCACCGATGCCGTCGTCTATCTCTACTCCTACCCCTTCGAATGCTCCGAACAACTCGCTTCCCGGGTCCTGGATCTCGTGGCTCTGGAAGACGTGCTTTCAGCTTTCCAGTCCGATGCACTGCCCTCAAAAAAGGAGAGCCGAGAGGCGATACAACGGGATCTGAAGAAGCTCGCCGCCATCCAGAACCACGATGGCGGCTTCCCCCTCTGGCAACGGGGTGATCGCGATTGGCCCTACGTGACCATTCACGTCGCTCACGCCTTGGCCAGGCTCAAGGCGAAGAACCACCAGGTTCCCCAAGGGATGCTGGAGAAGGCCCAGCGGTACCTGGCCAGCATCGATTCCCATATTCCGGGTTGGTACGGCCAGGCTGCCCGACACTCCATGAAGGCCTACGCCCTCTATGTTCGGCATCTTCTGGGCGACACCGTGACCAGGGAGGCCGAGGCCCTGGTCCAGGCCGCGGGCCTCGACAACCTGCCATTGGAAGCCGCCGGCTGGATCTATTCCGCATCCGCCGGAAACGCCATGGCGGTCGATTTCCGCGCCAAACTCCTCCGCCACTTCCAGAACCGCGTCGCGGAGACCGCCGCCGGAGCCCATTTCGTCACGTCGTACGGCGATGGCGATTACCTGCTCATGCACTCGGCCCGCCGCACCGACGCCATCATCCTGGAAGGTCTCATCAACAATGGATTGAACGACGATCTGGTGGTCAAGCTTGTCCGGGGCCTCCTGGATCACCGGAAGAAGGGCCGCTGGGCCAGCACTCAGGAGAACGTCTTCGTCCTCCTTGCCCTGAACGCCTATTTCAGGGCTTACGAATCGGTGACACCGGACTTCGTGGCCAGGATCTGGCTCGGCGACGGACTTGCGGCGGAGCACGCCTATCGCGGGCGCACAACTGATAGCCGGCAAGTGGAGATCCCCATGTCCTTCCTGGCAAAGAAAGGAGCCGCGAATCTCGTCCTGCAAAAGGAGGGCCCCGGTCGCCTCTACTACCGCTTGGGCATGAGCTATGCTCCAAGGAGTCTCAATCTCGAGGCCGCGGATCACGGGTTCACGGTGGAACGTTCCTACGAAGCTGTCAACGACAAAGGAGATGTGCGGCGCGATGAATCCGGGGTTTGGCACGTCCGTGCCGGCGCCGAGGTCCGGGTCCGCATCACCATGGTGGCTCCCATGCGGCGGTACCACGTGGCGCTGGTGGACAAGCTGCCAGCGGGACTCGAGATCCTGAACCCCGCGCTGAAGGGCACGGGAAGCTTGCCCCAAGACCCCAAGGAGCAGAAGCGTGGCTGGTGGTGGTTCCGCACCTGGTACGAGCACCAAAACCTCCGCGATGAGCGGGTCGAAGCCTTCGCATCCCTCCTTTGGAATGGCGTCCATACCTACTCCTACGTGACCCGGGCCACCACGCCGGGCGATTTCGTCGTGCCGCCGGCCAAGGCCGAGGAAATGTATCACCCCGAAACTTTCGGCCGGAGCTCCACGGATCGCCTCATTGTGGAAACTCCGGAGAAATGAAGATCGCTTTCATGCGCGGAAACCAACTCAACGGAAGGAAGGCTTGAGGAAGCCCACGTTTCTTCTTTGGGTTGGCTTCCGCTCCCGTCAGCGGCCGTCCGACCGCCGCCACTCGCCTTTTTTCGGTTCGTCAACGATTCTCCTTCCCCAGGGAGCCCCTTTGGAAAACGGGGACCTACCAAATTGTCGTGTCTTTGCTTTACAATTTTCTTCGCCGAAACGGTGGCACCGGCATCTTGCCGGTGGCGGGCTGGACGGGATTCACGGAATTGAACGGTGGGTTCCTTTCGTGCGTGGACTTGTCAACCGGATCTGATAGGTCCCGGAAAACGTGAAAAGTAGGTGCCATGGAAATCCTTGATATTCGTCGATTCAGAACCCCGGCTTTTTCCGCTATCCTTTTGCTGTCGCTTCTGGTTTCGTCTGCCACGACGGGGCAGACCAAAGAGTCCCAGTCACCCGGTGAACCCCCGACGTTGCGCTGGCTGCCTGGTGGCGAGTCCATCCTGGTGGCTGATCGTTGGCTTCTGGGCAGCGAGACCGGAAACTTCCGGAAGCTCGGTTTCCGGATCCCCACCGATCCGGAAACCGGATACGCCCAGGGGCGATTGATCCTCTCGCCGTCGGGCCGCCGCCTCCTCCTGGCCAAGGAATGGAGCTTTCGCATAGGCGATTTCCAGGGGCTCTCCGACGAAACGGTGGAGATCCCCGCCTGGTTTCTGAAAGCCGATGGCGGGAGCTCCGTGGCGCGGGACGAGGTCTGGAATCTTCTCTTCTGGCTGGATGACCAGAGGGTTTTCGCGCAGCAGCTCCACCGCTTCATGGCCTTCGACCAACAGTGCGGAGTTTACCACCTGGGAAACCAAGCCTGGAACCGGTCTAAATACTGCGTCGAAGGCGATTTTCACGAGCTCTGGAAGGTGGAATCCGGCCTCGGCGGTCGGATCGCCGCCTACAGCGTTGGCGAGGGCCATCCGGGAATCCGCCTTCTTCATTTCGATCCTGGCAAGGGCCAGGAAGAGATCGGACTGCCGGAGCTGGACCTCTATCCTTTCGGAACCGCCGAAGCCCTCTTCCTTCCCGGTGGCGCCATCGGTCTTTCCTCGCCCTGCGACTTTTCCCGGAAGGAGCCAAGACCTTGCGAAGAACCTATTGGCCCCTGGCGTACTTACGTCTGGAAGCCCGGCTCCAAAGATCTGGACCTCCTTTTTATGGAGCTTCCAGAAGGCGCCATCCTCGATCCAAAAGCCCTAAAATTCGCCTGGCCCAAGGCCGGCAAGATCTGTGTCGGCACCCCTGGCCAAAAAAGAGAAGCCCGTTGTTACACCACGCCCAGCCCCTGAGCTTCGGCCTGTCTGCGTGACGCCGCGAAATGTGGGGGCCTCGTCCATCGGTGGTCGGCGGAGCCGACTCTCCCTTTGGTCGGCACCGGCCACCCGGTAAATACGCGAAGCGTACAAAGAGGGGTCCAGGGAGCTGGCTCCCTGGCGTGGGTCTGATGCCGAGCGTAAGCGAGACGCGGCCCAAGGGGCCGCGGCGCAAGCTCCCAGCGGAGATTCGGAGGCCGCCTCCGCCGGGTTCCAGGGCTGGAAGACCCGGGCTGGACCCGAAGTTCACTGGGTGGCCTGGTCCGAGCGACAGCGAGAGCTGCCGAAGGCACCAACGATCACCAGCTCCCAACAAGGATAATCTGGGTATCAACGTAAGGCGGGACACCCACGAAAAGAACGACGCGGAGCGTCGTACATAAACGTGGGTCCAGGGAGCGATGGCTCCCTGGTGGGTGCAGGGCAAAGCCCTGCCAGGGGACCGGGGAC
>JAJRTK010000502.1 GCA_024278345.1 bacterium
GGGGACGGAAATGCTGGATTTCAATGGTGATCCCATCGTAGATTGACGGGGACCTATCAAATCCCCGCGTTTTTGCTTTACACTCCGCGGTGCCGCCCTGGTGGCACCGGCATCTTGCCGGTGGCGGGCTGAACGGGATTCACGGAATTGAACGGTGGGTTCCTTTCGTGCGTGGACTTGTCAACCGGTTCTGACAGGTCCCGATTGACGGGCCCACTTCTTTGTGAAGAGCAAGCGCCGGCAAGAGCGGTGAAGAAGAGCGGCGAGGCAGGGGACGCAGCGAATATGGAGGTGTGGGATGAGCCGAATCCGTTTGGGGCTTGCGCAGATCAATGCCACAGTGGGAGATCTGGCGGGAAACGTTGGAAAAATTCTGGACAACATAGAAGAAGCACGCCGTCAGGCCGTCGATCTACTGATTTTTCCTGAATTGGCCGTTACAGGATATCCACCGGAAGATCTGCTTCTGAAACCCGGTTTTTTGAAGGACAATCTGGACGCAGTGAGCAAGGTCGTCCGTTCCTCCGAGGGACTGACGGTATGCGTGGGGTTCGTGGACCAGCAGGATGATATCTACAATGCCGCCGCGATCTGCCACGACGGTAAGTTGGTGGGCATCTACCACAAACAGTACTTGCCCAATTATGGCGTATTCGATGAAAATCGTTACTTCCAGCAAGGGGAAGGCGAAAAGATATTCACCCTTGGTGACCTCACGTTCGGCGTGAGTATTTGCGAAGATATCTGGTATCCGGGCGGCCCTGCCCACAGGCAGGCGCTGCTAGGAAACGCTGAACTCATCGTCAATCTAAGCGCCTCCCCCTACCACTACGGCAAGATTCAGAGCCGCGAAAGGATGCTCCGTACAAGGGCGGAAGACAACGCCACGCTCCTTGCCTACGTGAATCTGGTGGGAGGGCAAGACGAGCTTATCTTCGATGGAACAAGCGTCGTCATCGATGCCACGGGAGAAATCCTTGCCAGGGCAAGCTCCTTCGAGGAAAAGCTTCTTGTGGTCGATGTTCAGGGGGCCAACGTCTTCCGCCGGAGGCTCCACGATCCCAGACGGAGGAAGGACAAACGGCATTTTGGAAAAGAGCAACACTACCGACCGGTGGAACTAAAGCTGCTCCGGGAGTCCTGCCAAGACCCCGCGCCGGTAGCAGCGGAATGCCAAAAGTGGCTAGAACCCCTGCCGGAGCTTTATCGAGCGCTGGTCACAGGACTCCGCGACTACGTGCTCAAGAACGGTTTTCGAAAGGTTGTCATTGGACTATCAGGCGGGGTGGATTCGGCTTTGACCGCCGTCCTGGCCGCGGACGCGCTGGGTCCGGAGAATGTCACGGCCGTCTATATGCCCAGCCGCTATTCGGCGGAGATCAGCGAAAACGATGCGAGAGAGCTGGCGAAGAAGCTAGGTCTTCCCTACCTCGAGCTTTCCATCGAACCAACATTCAAGGCGTTTCGCTCGACGTTGGCTGAGGTTTTTGCGGGAACAGGCACGGACGTCACCGAGGAAAACCTCCAAGCCAGAATTCGAGCAACTCTCTTGATGGCCCTTTCGAACAAGTTCGGATGGATGGTTGTGACCACGGGCAACAAGAGCGAAATGAGCGTTGGATACTGCACTCTTTATGGCGACATGGTCGGTGGTTTTGCCGCGATTAAGGACGTTCCAAAGAAACTAGTCTACGCACTTTGCCACTACCGAAATAGTTGGGACTCCCACCCGGTCATTCCCGAAAGAATCTTGACCCGACCACCCTCGGCAGAGCTGGCACCGAACCAGCAAGACACCGATTCCTTGCCGCCTTACGAACTTCTCGACCCGATCTTGAAAGCCTACGTGGAAGAAGATCGGCCCATAGAATACATCGTCGAGCTCGGCTACCCACGGGAGCTCGTCCAAAAAATTATCCGAATGGTGGATCGGAACGAGTACAAGCGGCGCCAAGGCCTTCCAGGCTGCAGAATTACCCCCAGGGCATTTGGGAAAGACCGACGAATGCCCATCACTTACCGGCGCTCCAAAGTGGAGCCCCGCACCAGCAACTGTTGCGATTTATCTTGAGGTTCGCTGCCACAGGCCGGGGGGACGGTTGCCATCTATGCGACAGCCAGGAGCGTGCTAGCGAAAGGCGAAGCCGTTTGGTCACACATGGTGAACAATAGTTCATGCGCCTGAGCCTGGTGAACGTTGCCAAACGCAAGATCCCTTTCCGGAATGAGGGTTCAAGAAAAGTTTTCATGGTTTGCCGGGACGGCTTTCCGGGCAACCGTTTCACGAGGAATCTCCCGTGAAGGCTCATTCCCCGTTTCATCCAGCTTCTTGGCCCACGGTCGATGAAATGGCCTTTTGCATAGCCATGGGCCGCCGCAGCACATCCGGTGGCCGAGACGATGACCAGTGCCGCCCCGCACGTCACCGCGGGTCGTCCTTGGTGGAGCCGCGTTGTTGCAGTTTTTTCGTCGAGGTCCATAGATGAATTCTGATTCAAAGGGTGCCAGCACCAAAGAAAGGTACGATTCTTGCTGCGTATCGACGCCAGAAGATGAAAGATCGCAATGGTAACGAAGGAAGGCCGAAAAATGAGATCGCTTCGATGGCTCGGGTTTGTGGCATGTTTCATTTCCACCGCGGTGCTTGCTGATCCCCCCATCTACAGCCTTGCGCCTGACCCTGGAGTGGATGCTCGGCCAAGTCCCCACGCGGAGCAGGCAGCCCTCCACGCCAAGGAAAGCCCGGTGCCCTTCCAGGCTCTTGGCCCCGTGGAGCAGACGTCGGGCCCACCACGGGTTTCCCGGCGCGTACTCGGTTTCCTTCCCTATTGGACAAACCCTGCGCAAATCCGCTGGGATCTCCTGACGGAGCTCCTATGGTTCCGAGTTGACGCACGCTCCGATGGTTCTCTACTCAATGACAAGGGATGGCCGGACAACAGCCTTATCGCAGAAGCTCACGCCAACGGCGTTTCGGTATCTCTGGTGATCACCTGCTTCAATGCATCGCGAATTGCCACAATCCTCAATAGCGCTACGGCTCGGCAAAGGCTCATTGACGAAGCAATCGATCTGGTTCTTCTTGGCGGGGCCGACGGCGTGAACATCGACTTTGAAGGGGTGCCGGCCTCCGTGAAGAACCAGTTGAGTTCGTTCATGCAGGATCTCACTCAGCGTTTCCACGCCGAGATACCAGGTTCTATCGTGACCATTGACACTCCAGCGGTGGATTGGGATGGTGCTTTTGATTACGACGTATTGGCCGAAGGAACAGACGGCTTGATGATCATGGCTTATGGTTATCACTGGTCCGGTTCGAGCCATGCGGGAGCTTCGGCTTCGCTCCGCGGTGAGAGCAAGAACATCGAATGGACAGTCGCCGACTACTTGGAGTGGGGTAAACCGCAAAACCGCCACAAGTTCATTCTGGGTCTGCCGTGGTATGGACGAGATTGGCCAGTTTCCTCCCACGAAATGGGTGCGCCAACCACGGGAAGTGGCAGCGCGGTCACCTTCTCCGTGGCCAAGGGGAAGGCACAGCAGTATGGTGAGCAATGGGACGGCGTTTCCGTGGCGGCCTGGTACAACTACTGGAGCGGATCCCAGCGCCACCAGGCATGGTTTGATAACGGCGAGTCTCTCTACATCAAGCACGACTATGTGAACCAGCAGGACCTTGGAGGGATCGGGATTTGGGCTCTTGGATACGACGGGAGCGAGCCCGAACTCTGGCAGGCAATTGAAGATGCGTTCGTCCCGGCTTCAGGTACCGCCGCGATTCGATAGGACATTGACAATTTCCGGTTCTTCCGTCACCGTCTTCTTGGCTTGGATCTGAGCAAGAGGTAGATCGCACCGGCTCCGCCATCCACTGGCCGAGCGGTGCAATACGCCAATGTCCACCTGGACAGGGCTCCCTTGGTCAACCATTTGGCAACACTTCTTTTCAGGATTGGGATCTGCCCCGCGGAATTGAGTCCCCTTCCGTGGACAACTAAGAGTGATCGCCTTCCAGCGGCAGCCGACCGACGGAGAAAAGCAGCCAGGGCCTCTTTCGCTTCAGCACGGGTCAGCCCCCGAAGGTTGATGGTATCTTGGATCGTGAACTGGCCCCGGCGCAATTTTCGGATGGTGGAAAATCCGACGCCGTCGAGGCGTGCTTCGACGTAATCGTCGCTGTTTTCCATCCGAAAGGTTCCTCTGCCTTCCACGAGTTCTTCCAGTTGCTCCAACACCCGTGCGTCGTCGTCTACAATGGAGGAATTCGTCAACCTGGCGCAAGGCACTCTTTCGTTTTCCCTTTTTATGGGTACGACATCGCGCATTGCCCAACTGAAGAGTTCTTCGTCCGAAAGTTGAGGAAGCTCTACGGGCGGAGGTTTTTCCTTGCTTGGCTCTACTCTCAAGACATCCCCAAAATGACTGAAGGGGCGATGACTCTGGTTTCCGGTCCGATCCCGTTTCAACGTAAGAAACCTTTAAAATGCGATGGATGACACATTCAAGGAGATTGGCTCCACAAAGCACCCCTCGAACCGATGAAGACAGACCTACCGGCA
>JAJRTK010000503.1 GCA_024278345.1 bacterium
GGTGATCCTCAATGGTTTGTTGACCTTCGCGGAACATTGGAACCACAACGAGTTCCTCTATCGTTTTATCTTATTCGCCACCCCAACCCGAGAGATCGCCAAGCTGGTCTGCGCCATCCTCTTTTTGGGCGTCATTTCTGTCTTCGCCCTTGGGGACAAAAAGCAAACCCATGTCGGGCTCGCATGCCGGAACCTTTGGTGCCTGACTCTGCTCTTGGCCCTTTCGCCCACGATCCACCCTTGGTACGTGACCTGGCTGGCGCCCTGGGTCGTCTTGGCTCCAAGAATGACTCCCCTGGTCTGGATGATCACGGTCCCGCTGAGCTACGAGATCCTCATCGCCTACAAAACCACCGGGATCTGGCAGGAAAAAACGTGGGTCGTCGCTTTGGAATACATTCCCGTGGCCGGGGCATTCCTTTTTGATGGAGTCCGATGGGCCAGGACAAGGCGCCGTTAGCCTCCCGTGAACTCAATCCTTTAGAGACGAAAGGAGCTTTCCCGATTCTCTTTTTTGGGGGTTGGGTTCCGCTCCCATCGGCGGCCGTCCGTCCGCCGCTGTCCGCCTGATTAACCGCTCACCGGGTCTTCCACCCCGAGAAAAGGGGCTGCCCCATTTCCTTTTATCATGATCTGCGGTGGGGGAGACCGGTTTCCACCGTTCCCATAGGCTGGCGATCCCAATATAGGAGAGGCCCAGCCCGTACAGGAGGTAGAAGGCGCTGGACCCGTACCAGTCCTTGAAAAAAAAGAGCCAGCTACAAAGGAGCGATGCCACCGCCAGAGGGAGTTCAAGCCAAATCGAAAACCCGAGCTTTGCTCGATAGTTGGCCGCCAGCGGGAGCACGGCGGGAAGGGTCGTGTTCACCTTTTTGGCTCCCGATGACTGGAGTTTCGGAGTCCGCTCGAAGGTGCCGGTACCTGGCATCATGCCGCGGAGCACCGCACCGGAATTGTTGAGAGACATTCCCGCGCCTACCGCGATCAGTGCGGGCACCTCCAGAAGGGGGGCCAAGAGGCCGCGGCCACTCCGGTGTGACCCAGTTCCATAGAAAACCCATAAGACCAGGGTGGCAAGACCCAGCATGTAAGTATCAAGAAACCGGATATAGTCCGGAGGAGCCGAGGTGCGTCCCGCCCAGATGACGCCGTGAAGAAAAGCGAAGGCCACCAAAAGGAGATAGGTGCAGTTTCCAAGGAGAAATGCCGACGTCTCCATTTTTTGCGCCAGCGAAAGAGGGCTCTTCCAAAGTGGCCGAAGGAGCTTCCTTGCCGTTTGGATCGACCCGCGAGTCCAGCGCCGCTGCTGCGCCTTGTAAGCCGACAAGGCCTGGGGCAACTGCGCCGGCACGACGATGGCGGGCCGATACCGGATTCGCCAGCCCTTCATCTGGATGCGGCAAGAGAGATCGAGATCCTCCGTGAGAGTCTCCCACTGCCAACCTCCAGCTTCTTCAATCGCCTCCCGCCGCAGGATTCCCGCCGTGCCGTTGAAATTGAGCAGGAATCCCATCCGCTGGCGTCCCGAGTGCTCCACCAAGAAATGGCCGTCGAGCTGGAGCGCCTGTGTCCGAGTCAAAAGCGACGCGGAGCGGTTGAGATGCCCCCACCGTGCCTGGACGAGGCCGACCTTCGGATCCCGAAACTCCGGGACGACGTCTCGGAGCACCCTGGGCGGCGGAAGGAAATCAGCATCGAAGATCGCCAAAAGATCCCCCTTGGCCAAGGACAAACCGTAGGCCAGGGCACCGGCCTTGAATCCGTCACGCTTGTTTCGCCGAAGATGGCGGATATCGATTCCGCTGCTCTTGAGCTCCTCGATCAGGCGGCGGGTGGCGTCCGTGGAGCCGTCGTCGGAATCGTCCAGCACCTGGATCTCGAACCGCTCCGGTGGATAGTCAAAGTTGGCCGCGCAGCGGAGCAACTCCTCAACGACGAAGCTCTCGTTGTAAATGGGAAGCTGAACGGTCACCATGGGGAGTTCGTCGCCCGATGGCTCCCGAGCTTCGGTGGAGCAGTCTCGTGCAAAGAATGACGAAATCAGCAAGCAGAGGCGATGGAGCCCAAACAGGACCAGGCAGCCAGCCGCTCCAAGATAAAGAACCTCGACCAGCAATTGACATCTCCTCCCGATCTCGGAAAGAAAGGTGTTCCATGAGTGAGCACTTTGATTTTCCACCACAAGAGGAGGTGCCCATGCAACCCGAGCTCTCGCCCGCTGCACCCAGAGATCCTCAAGCAGGTGTTGGACCCCGGACGGGGTCCCTGTCGCTTCCAGTCCGGCCTCGGCGGCTCCGTCGCACTCTAGCACTTCGGCGGATGGTGCGAGAGCACACCGTGCGAGTCGATCAATTGATCTACCCTTTGTTTGTGGTCCCCGGCAAGGATATCGACGATCCCATCGACGCAATGCCCGGTGTCCGACACCTCTCAGTGGATCGGCTGGAGGCCGAGGTCTCCGAAGTCCGGCGCCTTGGCATCAAAGCGGTTCTTCTTTTCGGCTTGCCTCGCGTCAAGGATCCGTTCGGCAGCGATGCCACGAAACCGGATGGAGCAGTACCAGAAGCCATCCGGGCGATCAAGTCATGGGCGCCAGATCTCGTCGTGATGACGGATGTTTGTCTTTGTGCCTACACCGACCATGGTCACTGCGGAGTCGTGGAAGACGGTGTGATCCTCAACGATCCATCGGTAGATCTCTTGACTCGGATGGCGGTTGCCCACGCCGGTGCCGGCGCGGATGTCGTCGCCCCGTCAGACATGATGGACGGTCGGATTGGGGCCATTCGTTCATCCTTGGACAAGCACGGCCTGAGCCACGTGGCCATCATGTCATACGCCGCGAAGTACGCGTCGAGCTACTACGGTCCGTTTCGAGATGCAGCCCATTCGGCGCCTCAGTTTGGAGATCGCCGAGCCTACCAGATGGATCCGGCCAATGGCCGGGAAGCGATTCGGGAGGTGCTTCTCGATGTAGCCGAAGGCGCTGATATCGTCATGGTCAAACCGGCAATGCCCTACTTGGATATCCTTCAAATGGTGCGGAATAACGTGCATTTGCCCGTTGCGGCCTACCAGGTTTCCGGCGAGTACAGCCAGATCATTGCCGCGGCGGATCGCGGGTGGCTGGACAGGACGACCGTGATGGAGGAATCCCTCCTTGCCATCCGGCGGGCAGGCGCGGATCTCATCATCACCTATTTTGCCAAGGATTATGCCCGGATGTCTCACCACGGATCGTAGCAAAGTGGCGAGAGGAGGAGAGGGCGGCCCCGGAGGCAGAACCATGCACTGCGTCGGGGATCCGCCCGCCGAGGATGCCGGTGCCGGGCAGAGCGAGAGCCGCAAAAGCGGTCACCGATGACCGAGCCCGTTGATGAGATTCCCGGGTATTACCGTGTGGTGGGAATCCTCTTATTTTTGACAAGCTGCACGAAAAACCACAAATTCACCCCCTCGTATGGCCCCTTGGGAGCTTGACATCGAGCAGGGCGCTCGGATAAAGGAATGTTGGTTGGAAGAGAGGTGATTCGTTGGCTCTTATTGATCGGATGCGGCGCTCAAAGCATATTTCAGGAACGGTTCCCTCGACTTGGGTGAAGCGGGACTTTCTGTACAGCAAGAGTTTGGGCGAGGTGCAGCTCAAAGAGATCGTGGATGACCTCCTTGAGGCTGAGCAGTTCATCGATGCTTTGCTTTTTCTTGAGTCGGCAAGAAAAATGGAAGAAATCAAGACGCTGGAAATAACGGCCATCGACCGAGGAGACTTCTTTCTCTATGATGCTTGTCGGAAGGCTAGGAAGGCCGATCCGGATCGCGGAGAGCTTGCAGCCCTGGCAAGGAAGGCGGAGAAGATGGGGAAGTTTTGCTTTTCCATGAACGCTTTCGAGCTTGCTGGAAAAACATCAGAAGTCGAGAGAGTGAAGGCTCGTTTCGAGCAGCTCGTTGGCAACGAACAGAAAGCTGAAGACACTTTGGCTGGGGGCGCTCAGCAAGCTTGACTCCTTGACGGCAAGATGTCGAGCCGAGGAGCGTGGCTTAGGAAGCGGTCCGGCCAAGCAAGCGCATGGGTATGGTTGGTTGATGAAGGCAGGGGCAAGGTCAGGCATTCTAACGGTTTTCTTTCTCTTGGCGGGGAACGTGATGTTTCCGTCTCCCGTCTTGGCGCAACGAGACGATGTCCCAGAGGCGGCGCGGCGGCCCATGGAAAAGGCAAGAAACTGCCTGGACAAATCGCCTCAAGACTGTGCATGCGCCGTGCCTCTCCTGGAAAAGGCGCTGACGTACTACAGTGGCTATGTCGAGGCTCTTGTTCCCCTTGGTTACTGTTATTACGCCGTTGGCCGGTACGAGGATGCCCTCAAGACGGCAAAGGCTGCGTCGAAGTTGCAGAGGCGGGAACCCCTCGCGCTTCTCACCCAGGCCATGGCATACGAGAAACTGAGGAAAGTACCGGAGGCGGTTGTGGCCTACCGGGCTGCATTGAAGGCAAAGAAACACGACCTCAATGCGGGGCTCGGGCTCGCCCGGATGCTCAAGAAAAGCGGGGACATCCAAGGTGCCATCGCGGCCTTCGAGGATGTTGTCGCGTCAAGGAAACGCTATTTGCCCGCAGTCTTGCAGCTTGCCGAGTGCTACAAGGAGGTCCGTCAGCAAAAAAAAGCGGAAAAAGTGCTTCGAGCCTATCTCAAGGAGAATCCGAAGCACAGCGGGGTTCTCATGAGCCTTGCATCTCTTTATCGGGACTTGGGCCGATTCAATGACGCCATCAAGGCCCTCCAGGCTGTGTTGGGGGAAAACTACAACCAACCTGTCATTCATCTCAGCCTGGCACAAACCTACATCGCCGCTGGAAAAACCGAAGAGGCTACCGTTCATTTACAGATAGCCACCGAGTTCGATCCCAATTATATCGATGCAAAAATGACCCTCGCCACGCTTTACGCCAACGGTGGCAATCCAGAAGACGCCCTTCCTCTGCTGGACCACGTGTTAAGTCGCGGAGATTCCGAATACCTGCAAGCCGCTTACGAGACGAAAGTCAAGGTTTTGGCCCAACTTCATCGGCAAGTGGAAGCCGAAGAAGTCGCCGAAGCAGCCATGGCCAAATACCCGGCGCATTTCCGGTTCATGGAGCTAGTGGCGCGGAAGAAGCTACGGGAAGGAGCCTATGAGCAGGCCTTAGAGCTTGCCCAGAAGTTGACCGGCAAGATAGAAAAGGACAAGGTCGGCTGGACCAAACCAGCAGTGGCGGCGGCCTGGAGTCTCCGTGCAGCCATCGAGCTGGTTTCCGGGAAGTTCCCCGAGGCGGAAAAATCCGCGCTGGCCGCGCTGGCCGCCGATCCCAAGGACGTGGATGCCATGGTCATCATGGCACGGGTCGGCGCCGCGGAAAAGAACTTTGACAAAACTAAGGAGTGGGTTGACAAGGTCGTAGCCCGCAAACCGAAACGTCCAGAAGTGTTGAATAACCTTGCCGTCCTTCTCTTGGATTCGAAAGCTGAAGATGCCGTAGTGTTACTGGAAAAGGCACGGAAACTCCTTCCAAAATCACCCAGCATCAGGAACAACATCGCTGTTGCGGCCGCCCGGATCGGAGACGGGGAACGAGGGATCAAGCTCTTGGAAGAGGTGGTTGCGGAGCGTCCTGACGATCCCGTTTTTCAGTGTAATCTGGCGCTCCTTATCACCGATCCCAAACGAGACGTGGAGGCCTTGGCCCTCTTGGAAAAATCGGTGGCCAATGGCGCAACGGAGACTGGGTGTTACCAGAGATTGGGAGCGCTCTACGCCAAGCAGGGAGACCTCAAGAAGGCGGAAGAAGCCCTGCGTAAGGCCCTGGAGCTCGATCCTTCCTATGCTCCGCTCAAGACCTTCATTCTTTACAATCTTGGGACAATTCTTCTTAGAAATCCAAGGAAACTTGGAGAAGCCCGTTCTTTGCTCTCCGATGCAGAGAAGCTGGACGACCAGATTCCAGAGATTTACAACAATCTCGGCTATTTGAATTTCAAGGCTGATCGCCTTCAACAGGCCAGGAATAACTTTCGCCAGGCCGCGGCATTGCGGTCGAACGAACGAGTGTTTCTGGCAAATCAAGTTGCGGCGGGGGAGTTGAATGTTGACTTGACGAAAATCAGTGGCCGGAGCGCGTTGGAAGAGCAGATGGGGGAAAACCTCAGGATCAAAGGGCTCAAGGCCATGGAGGGAGGTGACTGGGAAGCGGCCCTCTCCCACTTGCGCCAAGCCAAGGAGGCGGGCCTGCATTCCGCCCTCTTGGAAAACGCTCTAGGCGTCTGTCATGCTCGACTCGGACAAAGCGAACAGGCACAAGATGCCTTCATGCGGGCAATCGAAGTCGCTCCCGATTCGCCTGATCCCCTTTTGAACATTGCGCTTCTGGTTGACCTCAAGCTAGGCCAAACATCTGATTCCATCAAATACTACGACCGCTATTTGAGCCTGGAACAAGATCCCAAAGTTGCCCGGTATGTGAATCTCCAAAAGCGGCTTCTGGGAATTGAGGGGTTTTGACATGAAACGGATTTTCGGCTCTGCCATTTCCTTGCTGCTGATCCTGCTTCTTTGGTGTGTTCCCCAGCCTGTTGGTGCAGCGCAACTGGTGCTCTATTATCCCGATGGCCCACAGGAATCTGGGCAGGTGGTAGCGGCGTTCCGCTCCCTGCGCAAGGCCGCGGGGTCCATGAAATTGAAGCTCAAGGCGCAGTATATAGGTCTGTTCGGGGATTTCGAGCGGGAGATCAATATCAAGCATCCGGAGCTGGCCATTGTTGACGTAGTTTATTACTTGGAAAATCGCACGAAATATGGGATGGAGATTCTGGCTCGAGCCCACGGGATCGACGAAAAAGGCGCCAGGCCCTATTGCCTTTTCGTGCGATCAACTCGGCCCTGGTCCCGAGTTAGCCAGCTCAAGGGGAAGCTTCTTGCTCAGACGCACTTGGCGGCTGCCTACCAGAGTTTCATCCGTTTCTTCCTGTTTGAAGGGGCCATCTCTAGTCGCTTCTTTCGACCAAAGCTTGTGGCGGACGGACGTTCCGCGATTCAGGCAGTTGGCTTCGAAGCGGCTGATTCGGCATTCGTTCCTTGCGGGCTTCTAAAGAAATATGGCGGAAAAAAGTTCAAGGCAATCTTCCGAAGCCGACCCATTCCCTACCCATTGCTCGTTTCCTTTTCGAAGGCCAGCGCGTCGGACAAGGAAAAGGCTACACGCCTGTTTACGTCGCTTCGCTCCTCGGATGCTCTGCTGGTTGCCTTGGGCATTGGGCGGTTCAGCCCTGTCACTCCGACCGATGCGGCAAACTTCGATGCGCTACTCGGTTCGGCAATTGTAACCCTGGCTGATTTGAGGCTGGACACAGGTGGAGGTTCCGCTGCTTCCGTGGAGCCATCCCCCATTCTTGATCGGGCCTTCCCGATGCTATTGCAACCGAAACCCATGGTTTCCGGGGCGGACTAAAGAATCCCGAGAGGCTGTTTCCACCGACCGAGGCTAGAGACTTCTCCGCGGGTTGGCGGATTTATCGCCACCGGATGGAAACTTCGGCGCGGGTGCTGTTGACTTTGTGGCGGTGCGCGTTCCGGAGACTGATCTCAAGCTCCTGAGTGGAGCACCACTTCGAAATGATGTCGCTGATGTCAAGCTGACCCAGACGACCATTGGAGCATCTCGGGCAAAGCCGTAGGGATCCCGGCTCGGGAATCGTGAGAAAACAGATTTCACAGCCATAAACGCTAGATGGCACTTCCCCGATTGGATGCACTCCTGCTGGAGGTTCCGGCAGACTCACCCACCACTGTTTTTCCATTGCAACCGTCTCTGCTTGCAAGGTAAGATGAATTCCTGGGGAGAGTTGCTCGACAAAGGGATCTCGGGCCTTGAGTGGCAAAAGATGGAGGCGTATGTCCTGCCGATTCCTTGGTTTGCATCGACAATACGGACAGTTGGACCAACTCGAGCAACCGAATCTTTGACACTTTTTGCAGCGGACGATATCTCCGGGTACATTCCCTTCGGTCGAACCTGGCTGCGCCCCAATACGTAGCTTGTACGGTCCAAGATCGATTTCGGTTTCAGCCGCCAATTTGCACGTGTAGACTGGTTCGCCGCCAACATACGTCCCGTTAAGACTGTCTAGATCTTCGAGATAGTATTTTCCATGTTTGCAGATGACGCGGGCATGGTGTCGAGATACGTCGTCATCCGCCAGAACGATGTCCGAGCTTGGATCTCTGCCAATCGTTGTCACTCCAGGCTTCAACTGTTGCCGGACAACCCTCTTTTCTCCTAGCATCGCAGTGATCGTCCAGTCGCTTGCCATGTTCGTGGGCGCGGAGTCGGAGTAGGAAGCGATTTTGGTCTTGTCAAGGTCCTCTTCGGAAGGGTCAGTGGCTGACGCTTCCTCAGCGGAACCCACCTTGACCACGGTCAGCCGGTGACCTCCGATTTCAATCGTGTCCCCAATCCATAGGTTCGCTCGTCCCGCTTTCTCCCCGTTGAGGTTTGTTCCATTCAAACTGCCAAGATCTTCCAGCTCGTAACCACGGGCTGTCCGAACCAGTCGCGCATGGTGGCGAGAAGCGTTTGAGTCATCGATGAAAATGTCGTTTTTTGCATCCCGCCCTAGAAAAATGATTTCCTTAGAAAACCGGAATGATTCGGCTTCGCCATGTTCTGAAAGGACGTCGAGTTGAATCATCTTTTCCTCCGGTCAGCAATTGGCGCTACCATGCACACAAGTTTTTCACCTTAGATCGTCGCGGAACGGCCAAGAAATCATAACGCGTTCGCCATGCCGCCTCAACTACCCGATAGTAATCGATTATGACGCTTGCAGGTAACCTTGCCACGATGTCCATCGCGGACCTTTTTCAATGGATTGGCTTGGGAAAAAAAACGGGCACGCTGCGCCTTGAAACACCCGATGTCCGGAAATTCATCTATTTCCAGCTCGGCCAGGTATTCTTTGCCTCCTCGAACAAAACCAAGGAAAGACTTGGTCAATTTTTGGTCCGGCAAGGATATCTCTCAGATGCCGATCTTGAAGGCAGCCTGGAGATCTGGAAAGAGTACAATGGAAATAAGAAACTAAGTGAAATTTTTGTGGCGCGAGGATTCCTGACTCAAGAAAGGATGATCAGGAGCTTGGGGGAACTCGTCCAAGAGATCATCTTCGACGTTTTCTTCTATGAACATGGGGAGTTTGAGTTCCAAGAAGGGTATTTGCCCCCTCAAGTCAAGAAGTCATTCCAACTCGATTCTCAATGGCTCATCATGGAGGGGCTTCGGCGGCTGGATGAATACCAAAGGAATGCCGATGCACTTCCGAGTCATGAGCAGGTGTTAGTCCGGTGTCCCGCGTCCCCAAGTGCCTTTGAGCTCATTGGTAGGGAAGCGCGCCTTCTATACGATCTCATCGATGGGGAGAGAGACGTGGAAATGATCGTCGAAGAGACGCCGTTTCCCGTCTATGAGGCGCAAGCGGCATTGGTGGAATTGCTGGAGGCAGGGCTCGTGGCGACACGACCCATGGGGACCGAGGAACTCCTTTGCCGGCGACTGCGGCGCACACTGCGCCTTGGCAGCGGCTTCCTCGAGCAGGGGGAGCTTGCTCGAGCTCGAGGCGCTCTTCGCCAAGCGATTGGGCTGTTAGATGGCCACCGGCAACATCATCGCCCTGAGAGTCCCCTTTATCGATCTCTCGCCGGTTTCAAACGAAGGCTGGACTACACTCTGGTTACCGAGGTCGAGCGGCTGTCGGGAGGACTCGAAAGACCCCTTACCGTCGATCCACAGCTCCTCACCGGCCAACGGATCGAGAATCTCAGCGCGGATGAAGGCTTCATCCTCTCTAGAATCGGCGAGCAGGCTACTCTAAGGGAAGTTCTTTTGACCAGTGGCTTTGCGAAGGCTCGGGCGTACGAGCTCTTGTATGAGCTCCTAAACCGAGGCATCATTTACCCCATCGGAGATGGAACGCAGCTTGCCGTTCCCACGTGAATCCGTTTGTCTATGGTCTCACACCACGTTGATAGGAATTGTTAGCGGAGTCGAACCCAAGTCTCGAAACCAGGCCACAAGCTCGCTGACCATGTCGAAGTGAAGTGAATAACGGCCTTTTTGCTCAGGGCTTCGAAACCGGTATTCGAAGCAGGCGGTTCTTCCTGGAGGAACATCGGCCTCGAGTTGGACCCGTTTGTCTGAGTTTTGCCAAATGCGGCCCTTCTCGTCCATAAGCTGCCCGGCCAGGGTGACGAATCCCCCTGTGGGCCGTGGTGTGGAAAGCCAGATGGAGTCCCCCACGTTTGCTGCTCTTACTCTCCACACAAATTCCTGCCCCGCGGTGATTTTCTTGGGCCCCTTAGCCTTGATTCTTGCCCGCAGAAGAGACGGGGTTGCCGATGTGCGCTTTTCGTGCAAGGCGTTGGGCCATGGACCGGATTCGAAAAATTCCGGCCATATCTTTCGGGTGGGTCGCCCACCCCGTTGGTATTTCTTCGACGCTCCAGGAACAGGCAAGGAAAGGTGCCAGCAGAGAGAATCGATTTTCAGCATTCTTGCCAACCGCCGGGCCTCGTCCATCTCTTTCTTGCTATCGTTCCATTCAAATAGTATATAGCGCCACATCACGTGCGGCCCGCTGGCCCCGACCTTGGTTCGGTGGGCCACAATCCCGCCCATGGCATCGAGGACTCGCTGAAGTTTTCCTCCCTTTCGATACCGAGAATAGCTCTGTTGCGTCGCTCCATCCACAGAGAAAATCAGGCGATCAATCCCGGAATCGACGATTTCCTGGCGCCGCTTTTCATCGAAGAAGAAATGTCCGTTTGTGCTACTGTCAATCCGAATGTGTGGAAACTTCTCTTTGACAAATCGGATCATCGGAACCGTAGATCGGTGGATAAACGCTTCGCCGTAGTTGTAAAACTGAATTCGCTCTAGAAACGGACCCGCATCATTGACGACCGCGCAAAACTGGCTGGTACTCAAGAAACGGTGGCTCCGCATTGGAGTCGAGTTGTTGACTTGACAGGAAGGGATGGGGCATCTCAGGTTGCATACGATTGTTGGTTCGACGAGCAATCTCCTGGGACCGGGAGGCGTTTGAGGGCGGGGCAATACGGCTACCGTGCCACCAAGGCCGCAGCCCTGGCAGAGTTTGCCCGGCTTTCCATTTCCAATGCTCTCTCGGAGCGCTGCCATGGTTGCTCCGTTCCATAGCTCTAAAATGGAATTCCTGGCGACCGAACCGACAGGTCGTTCGTTGAATGGATCGGCACAACCGCACACGACCGTTCCATCACAGGTCAGAACCAAGGTGTCAAAAGCCCAATTACAGAAAAAAGACATGCGCTTACCTGGTATTCGCCCCGTTGGGGCATCGAAAGAGAAAACTGTCTTGACTACGACCCGGTGCCGCAATCGCCTTCCAACCATCGCTTCCATCGTGGTCATGATTGTTTGGCTATCGTTCGTCGGTGCCGTTGACTCCGTCTTCGCCCAAAAGCCTTCTTTTTCCGCGCCAGATGTCGTTCTAAGTGGCGTTCCGTTTACGGTCAAAGGGAAGTACACAGGCCCAGCCGCGAAGCTACAGTTTGTCGTGGCGGGTCAGTCCCCTGTCGAAGGGCGATCCAACGGCGATGGTGAGTTCGAAAGCCCAGAGCTGACGATTCCCGATGCCGGGTCGAGACTTCTGGTCGTAAAGTCCAGCAATCAATCCTCCGAAACGAAGGCGCGGACGCTCCGACTCCAAGTTCTTCCCGGTTGGATTTCCCTAGCTCCACCGCTCCTGGCAATCCTTCTCACACTCTACCTCAGGCAAGTGGTTCCGTCGCTCCTTTGCGCGATCTTCATTGGTGGAACCTTGACCGCGGGCTATAGCTTGACCGGCGGCTTCATAAGAACCATTGACCAATACATCGTGGGGGCGCTGGCGGATCGCGATCATGCATCCATTGTGGTTTTTAGCCTTCTCTTGGGAGGGCTTGTGGGGATGATCTCGCGCTCTGGAGGTACCCACGGGATCGTGGAACGACTTTCCACGTTTGCCACCAAGGCGTCTCACGGTCAGGTTGCCACGTGGCTCATGGGCATTGCAATTTTCTTTGACGACTATGCCAACACACTCATTGTCGGAAACACCATGAGACCGGTGACGGATCGACTACGCATATCCCGGGAAAAGCTATCGTACATCGTTGATTCGACTTCCGCGCCGGTGGCAAGTCTGTTCATTTCCACCTGGATCGGTTACGAAGTTGGTCTCATCGGAGACACCTTCAAAGCCACGGGAATCGAGCTAGACCCGTTACAAACGTTTTGGGCGACCGTGCCCTATCGCTACTATCCTATATTAGCTCTCTTCATGGTTCTGGCCACAGGAGCAATGAATCGGGATTTCGGGCCCATGCTCAAAGCGGAACGACGGGCTCGGCAAGGGAAAGGCGTTTTGAGGGAAGGCGCGGAGCCCGCCTTGGACGCGGATGCTCCGGAGCTACAGCCAAAGCCGGGCGTTCCCCACCGGTGGCAAAACGCCGCAATACCCATCGCGATACTCATCTTTTCCACCATGACTGGCCTCATTTGGTCGGGTTACACGGCGCTTTCCAACGCTGGAGAGGTTCACTTCACTTTGGAAGACCTTCTGAGCAACGCCAACTCCTACCAAGTGCTTCTGGGTGCATCGTTGTTCAGTTTGCTCGCCACGACCCTCCTTCTCTGCGTCCAGAAAATACTCACGCTTGAGGAGGCCATTGAGGCCAGTATTTCTGGCTTTCGATCCATGGTGATGGCAATAGTCATCTTGGTGTTGGCATGGTCGATAGGCGATGTTTGCAAGGATCTCCACACCGCTAATTATGTCGTTTCTCTGCTGTCGAATCGACTCAACCCCATTTTCTTGCCGGGCCTGGTCTTCCTCTTTTCGGCGTTCGTCAGTTTTGCCACGGGAACTTCTTGGGCGACGATGGCGATCTTTATGCCGCTGACCATTCCTCTGGCTGTCCGGGTAAGCGAGGCCGCCGGCTTACCACCAGGCGCTGCCGAGACTATCCTCATTGCCGCCATCTCCTCGGTCTTGGCCGGAAGTGTCTTTGGGGACCATTGTTCGCCCATCTCGGACACGACCATCCTCTCCTCCATGGCATCAGCTGCGGATCATTTGGATCACGTGAAAACCCAGCTTCCTTACGCGGTGTTCATTGCGCTGATTTCCGTCAGTTTCGGGACTTGTTCTCTCTATTTCGATCTTGGACCCTGGAGCGTCATCCTCATTGGAGTCGCCCTGGTGGTCGGAGTTCTTCTTGTTTTTGGAGAGAGCCCGTCGAGGGGAGTCGGCGCTGACGAGTAGCGGCCCGTTTTCGGGACACGGCATCGCCGAAAGGAGTGTTTTTCCGTCTGGCCGAGCGGGGAGGCGGTGGCCTCCAGGTCTTGTTGCCCCCGTGCGCGAAGATGCAAACTCAGGGTTCAACTCAGATGTTTCACAACGGATAGCTACGATGAAGTCTAAGGCGCGGTCCCACCAAGGACGAGGAGGGGGAGCGCCGTCGCCGTAGACTTTCTTGGTTCGAGGAGGTGGGACGGTCGGTGACATCGATGGGGATAATGGACCAGACCCCGCTGCGGATCTGTTGCGGGGCACCTGGTTTGAGGCGGTTTGGATTGCAAATTTTTTTCCTGCTGTGCATACTTTGGTTTGTGGAGTGCGGATGGCGCTTGGGTTTCCCAGGCTGGGAACTGAAGTGTGGTGATGTAAGGAGGACGTGAGGATGTGCAGACATAATTGGAGTAGGGTGTTCGCCCTCAAAGTTTTGGCTCTGAGTTTTGTCGTGTCGGCGTTTGCTCAGGAGGAAATGAGTCTGCGGCCCATCCGACGGTTGAACACGGCGCCATTTTACAGTGGAGTTCAAGGCCAAACGGAACTAGTGCAAGTCATCAACCGGTATGCGGAGGACATTCGAACCGGCCTGGCGATGGCGGGATTACCCCAACTTGCGGATCCAGTCATCGGTGAAATTCAGGCTGGCCGGCTTACCGCCGAAGAGCTACCTTTCGGCCAGAAATTCCACTTCATGTTGTTCCGTCATACGGTGAGTGGAAGAGATCAGGATACCGGTCGGAAGTTCAAACGTGGGGAGGTTGACGTTGTCCGGAACCTCTACTGGGCAAGTGACACGCCGGTACAGGCATACGTGCTTCGGGTTGATGTCCAGTCGAAGCAATACACGTTTGCGATTCCCTTCGGGCCAAAGGGCTGCACGAATCTGAGCCTCATTAGTGTGAAATCCTATCCTGTATGCCAACTTGTAATAAGACCTAAGCCAGCCCAGGCGGGGGTTCCTGTCACTATAGATGCCTCTGGCTCCTATGCTCCGTCGGGAGTCGTTTCGCTGGACGTCACGATCACCGACGCCTCGGGATCCGCCATTGCTTCCAAGGATGGTAGCAGGCCGTTTGAGTGGACTTGTCCTTCACCTGGTAACTATGCCGTGAGAACCATTGTCACGTCAGATGGTCTCCAAGCAGATTGTTCCGAAAAGCTTCGTTGCGTCGAGCCCCCGCCCCCGCCGAATGAACCGCCGCGATGCACGCTGATCGTGTCGCCGGAACAGGCTGTTGGCGGCCAGACAATCACCATCGATGCAACCGGCGCCAGCGATCCAGAGGAATGTGTCAAGGCCAATACCCTGGAGATCAAGGATCAAACTGGGCAGCTCTTGCTTTCTTCGCCAGGTGATGAGGTCTTGTTCCACAAGTTCAAACGCCGCGGCTTGTACAGCATCTCGAACACGGTCACCGACTGCAAAGGTGAAATCGCGTACTGCAAGAAAACGGTGGAAGTCACTCGAAAGCGGGGTACCTTTTCTGTTGCCGTGGGCGGTCTCTTCGAGAAGCGGCTTGGCTCAGAGTCATTCTCGGAGTTGTTTGACATCGGACTTATCGTGGAGACGGACCCGTGGCCGAACGTGCCGTTCGTTCGTGCCACCATCATGCAGCTCAACACACCAGGCAACGCGGCATCCATCAGTTATTCGATCAAACTTTACAGTGTGGATGGCGGTCGCGCTCTCATTGGGGAAAGCTCTGGTTCCACGGTCTTTGAGATGATGCTCCCGGGTTCTGGTTCCTACGAAGTCGTTGCCCGTGGCGAGACTCTGGTGAATGGTGGGACCGCTTCTGATGAAGAGAGTATCGCGTTCACGGTTCAGAGCGGTACCACGGATTCTTTCAACGTGAACGATCAATCAACGACTGTTGTCTCCGAAAGGGAGAAGAAGGAAAAGAACTGGTACATCCCCGTAAAAATCGGCTATGCTTATGAGCTCGTCTCCAACCTTGAAGCCGCGATCTACGGCGGCGTTGCGATCTCTGTGGACAAGCTCGATGACTCCGTTCTCTTCGGCGATCTTCAGCTCAACCTGAACAAGGACCCGATCCTTATCGGTATCGGTTTGGGTTCGTGGGACATTACGGATCGCAGCGTTGTTGAATTGCTGGTCAACGCAGGGGTCATTGTTGGGCGGGGAGTCTTCGGAAGCGAGATATGGACGCTCTTCCTCCAGGGTCGCTTGCCGTTTGACAAGCTGGACAAACTGTCCGACGAATTTAGGGTCATGTTTGGAATCCGGATCGACTTCTGATTCTAGGTGGTATTGCCGCCGACCGTCGCACCTTCATACAGCCAGGGTGGCTTGCCGCCCTGGCGGTATTTTTCGCGCAAAGGGTGGAGATGGCTTGAGGAAGAAAGGCGGTCTCGTTCATTCCTAGTCGGCCAAGCCGACTTTTGTGCCGGGAGCTAGTAGCCTTCCTGTCGATGGCCGCTTGCCAGTACAACCCCGAGACGGTGAAAACACTGGTTGGCGGGGAAGGAGAGCGAGCCCGGGAAAGGCCACGGATCATGCATCGTTTTCCATTGCTGCCGGGATGTCTTTTGCTGGCGTTTTTTTGCCAATGTTCGGCGAAAGAAAATCCTTCGAACCAAACCTCGAGGCTACTTGCCAATCCCTACAATGCGAAGGTCCGGGGTTCTCTGTTTCACAGCAACAGTGATGGGTTCGAGCTAAAGTTCAACACCCGTAACTGGCGAGTGGAAAAAGGGGAGTACGCTCTGCACCTAGTGGCCAGAGACAAGCACACCACGGTCATTTTCGGTAGCCAGCACAGCATCCTTGGATCAGGCAGCCTGCCATCGGCTGCTCAGGGACTCCTCAAAAAGCTTGGGATGCGTTCGCCGCAGGTGGTTTCGCGGGACAAGGCGGAACTCAGTGGCGTTTCTGCTTTCAGCGTCGTCGCAGTCGGCCAGTTCCTGGTCGATCCGGCCCAGAAGTTCATCGTTTCGCGCAAAGTCAAAGTGATTGTGGCTCGCCAAGGTCGCCGGATTTACTGGATGAGCTATATCACCACGGAAGCAGATTTCCAGCGGTATCTGCCGGATATCGAGCTTTTGGAACAGGCGTTTGTTCTTTTGGAAGAGCAGAAAGGCTGAAACGGCGGGAGTAGAATTTCCAGGTTCGAGGTTTTCGTGAGGGCGTGTTTCAGGAAAACTAGCTGATGGAATTAGAACTCGACAGCTTGGCAGCGACTCCTAGTCAGGAGGGCTTTCGCCGGTACTGGCGAGGCATTGCGATCCGAATGTTGGAGGAGTTCCTTGTCGCTGTCGTGGCCCTGCTGGTGGTGGTGTCGCTCCTTCTTCCCGGAGATGGTTTGTCGAGGGTCATGGAAATCCTTGTGGAACCGTTTCTTCCTGTGACCGCCTTGCTCTTGCTCTCCTATTCATTTCTCGTCCATCGATTGGCCGGCCCCGTAAGAAGGCTGATGGAGCGTTTCTGTGAAGGGAATCTGGAGGAAAACGAGATTTCCTCTGGTTTTACCCTCTGCAGCGAGCTCCCAAGGCGGATTTTCGTAGCGGGCGTGGTTTTTTGGATGATTGGAACATTCATCACCAGTTGGCTGGTGTTGGAGCGATATGGTTTTTCGTCTGCTTTGCCGACGACCGTGGGTGGGATTATCGCCCTGTTGACCCTGAATCTCGTCTCCTTTCACCGGAACAAAGATGCCATGGTCCCCGTTGTGCGGTTGCTTGCTCGGAAACTGAGAAAAGGGCGGCCTATACCCAGTTTTGTGGGAAGCGAGTTTCACCAACAATTGCAGTTTATTCTCCTGGTGTTCGGAGCTGTGGTCACGCTTTTGGGTACCGCCATCGTTTTGCTTCAGCTCAACCAGTTTGAGGTTCTCAGCACCATGCCCGTGGGAACCCAGTCTTTTCGAGATTATGCTTTGAAGGCGATTGTGGGGTTGGGCTTTATCAGTCTTCTGCTTGGAGGGATCTTTGGGAGGCTGCTGGTGGGAGAGCTGAAGCGAAATGTCCGGCCGTTACTGGAACAGGCAAACAGACTGGAAACCGGAGATTTCAGATGTGATTTTTTGCCCGTGGCATCTCGCGACCTAGGTCACCTTGCCAGCTCACTGAGGCATTTTTCTTTGCACCTAGGAGAGCTTTTCGAATGGTCCCGCGAGGCGCTTGAAGAGGTGAGGCGTACTTCTCAATCCGCATCCCTGGCGATAACTCGTTCGACGCGGTGCGCCGAGACACAGGAGAAGTTGGCAAAAACTTCTCGTGCTGAATTTCGGCAGTTGGTTGTCTATGTCGATGAAAGCCGTTCAGTAGTCAATGGGTGTGAAAAGCGCTTCGAGCAGCATGCAGAGAGGATCTCGCAAATATCGAGGCTCGTGGACAGCGTTTCGCCGTGGCTTGATGCCATGGCCTTGGCCACGGAGCGGTTGTCCAGCCAGTGCAGCGAATCCCATCAATCGTTGGTTTCTCTGAACCGGCATACTGAGGAGCTGCTCACTCGATCAGTCAAGAGCTCCCGACAGATCCTGGAGCTTTCAGATTTGGTGCTCAGGGCACAAGGGACAGCCGGCGAGTCGGCAAGCGTTAGCCAGAATGTCTTGTCCAGTGCCAAGGAAGGGATGATGGGGCTTCGAAGCCGCCTCGAAGGACTCATGTCAATCCAGGAAAGCATTTCTTGGGCTTCACAGTCCATCGGTGGGTTGGGCGAGCGGTCCCAGGAAATCGGCAACATCTTAGGGGTGATTACATCGATTGCTAAACAGACCAACATGCTTTCCCTCAATGCCTCGATCATCGCTTCCCAAGCAGGCGAGCATGGCCCAGGTTTCACCATTATCGCCGAAGAAATAAGGGCGCTGGCGGAGAAAACCTCCTCCTACACGGAAATGGTTCACGAGATCGTGAGCTCCATCGTGTCTGGAACCGAAAAAGCCATCGAGGCCATGATGGTCTGCTTTGAGCGCTTGAGTGCGGAGATGGAATCGTCTCGAACGACCGAGCGTTTGTTGGAAGCGATTGCGGCGGATACGAATCAGCTTCAGGCCTTGAGTGGAAATTCCATCGAGCTGGTTCGGCGAGAGCTCGAAGTCAGCGGACTTGTCAGTGAGCGAAATGAAAATTTCTACAAAGACTTGTCAGAGGTTGCCAAGAGTCTTAACGACGAGCGTGCACGCCACCAGAGCCTACTGGAGAGCATCCTGGACATTTCGGAGCTACTTCGGGGGTTTCGCTCGACCGTGGGAGAACACAACCGACATCATGCCACCTCAAGTCTCGAGCTTGGCGAGATTCGAGATTACCTGCAACGGCTAAAATCGGAATTGGGAACCTCTCGGCCAGGTCTCGATACCTGTCTTACAAAACTCGATCAGCTCGATGAAAGCGCTAGAGAAACCAGAGAGATTTCGCTGACGGTTCGTGGAGCACTGGATCAAGTGACTCGCCGGGTGGATGAGATCAGCGAAAGGCTCGGCCAATTCTAGTGTTGCATTGCGCTTGAAACTGAGCCGCGGGAAGCCTTTGTCAAGGTCACGGCCCATTGGCTGAGTGTCAATCGGAACGCAAAGGATTTTCTTCGGTCCCCGCCGGCCCCGCCGGAGCAGTAAATCGACTGATCTTTACGGGCATGGCGCACCGTTAGTCTTGGGGAATCGGAATGCTTGAACTGCACATGGCCGAACTTGGGCCCCAAAACGAACAGGTCTATGCGAACTTTGAGCTCAATTTGGCTGAAACCCGGACCCGGAAGACTCTCCTGGTGTCCCGTCCGATTCATATCCAAATCGAAACGACGACCCGGTGCAACTTGGGGTGTATACAGTGCGGACTTCACTCCTACGCCCTAAAAAATCGGGACTTGGACGTTGAGGTTTTGCTGGACCTTGCCAAGAAGCTTTTTCCAACAGCGGGCTCGGTGGTTTTTTCCGATACAGGAGAAGCTCTGATGTACAGTTGGCTCGACACTGTATTCGAGCTCGTTCGCCAATATAAGATCCCCGTTGCCGGCTTCTTCACCAATGGGACTCTGCTCGATGATAAAGCTGTGGCCGCGATTCTGGCTTCAGGGATGGCGTTCGTCAATGTTTCCATCGACGGCGCGACTCCAGAAACTTACGAGAGAATTCGCCTCGGCGCCCGATTTTCCGAGGTGATGGGCAACCTTCGGCGGCTCACCGATCAACGGCGGAAAAAGGGATCGAGGTTCCCCATTGTTCAAGTCAATTTCGTCGGGATGCGAGAGAATATCGAGGAGTTTCCGCGCCTGGTGGAGATGGTCGCTGATGCTGGAGCGGAACGGGTGGTTTGCTCCAATTTGGTTCCCTATACCTACGAGCTGCAGGAGCGGTCTTTGGTTCATCAATCGGAAGTGACGGCGCGGGTGCGGCGCAGGGCACTTGAGATCGGTGAGGCGCTGGATGTCTATGTAGGTTTTCCGGAACCAGGTCTCCCGGCGATGAAGCGATCGAGTCATGGTACCAAACCCCAGATTTTCGACCCAGGTGCGAGGCTGTCACCGTCACACGCAGTGGCTTCTCTTGAGGTGAACGAAGTACCTGATCATGCGATCAGGGCCGAGTTTTTGCAGCTCCACGTGCTCGTCAAGAATCTTTCTCAGACCTTGTTTCGCGGGACAGGAGACCCAGTCTTGGGGCGGGTTGCTCTGAGTTACCACTGGGAGGATGAGCAAGGTGAGACCGTGGTTTTCGATGGGCTTCGGTCCGAGTTGGGTGGAGACCTGGAAGCGGGTGAATCGAAACGGGTTCTTTGCACTGTGAGGACCCCGGAAAAAGCAGGCAACTACAGGCTCGTACTCGATTTGGTTCGAGAGGGCGTGCGCTGGTTTGGAGACCTTTGCCAGCGACCGGTTAGCCAAATGGAGATTGCCGAGGCGTTCGCTCTCAATTATTTTCCCCCTCCATTGGGGCGGTGCGAGTATCCGTGGAAATATTTTACCGTCAAAGTGAGCGGTGACATCTATCCCTGCTGCTGGTTGTCGAAGAGCTTGGGTAACGTAAGGGAACAAAGCATCGAGGAAATCTGGAATGGCGAGCGTTTTCAGCGATTGAGGGCGAGCATCTGTGACGGGAGTTATTCCGTTTGCCGCGGAGCACATTGCCCCTATTCGAGCTTGACCCCCCCCGATGCTTTTCGGATGGAGTTCGAGCCCCAGGAGGTGTTGGACAAAATGCTCTTGGGGAGGGAATCCCGGCTGGAGGTTCGCGTCTGGAATCGGTCTCCCTTCGTGTATCGAGCCTTCGGAGATGACTTTGACGGAGCCGTGCGCCTTGCCTACCATTGGCGGAGCCAGAAAGGCAAAACCCTGGTTTTCGACGGCCTGCGTACGCCCTTGCCGCACGACCTCGAACCCGGAGGCGCTGCGACGGTAAGCATGAGAATCGCTCCGCCTGCCAGAGCAGGGAAACATAGGCTCCTATTGGATGCTGTCATTGAGGGGGCCACTTGGTTTAGCCAAGCGGGCATGAAACCCGTGGAGCTTGAGGTAGACGTTCGTTGCTCAACCGCCTGATGCTCATCCCGGATATCTTCTCACGGACTCCCCCGGTACCTGAGCCGTTGTCTCCACCCGCATCCTCGTCGGGCGGAGCCGTGACGTTCAACGGCCTGATGCTCATCCCGGATATCTTCTCACGGACTCCCCCGGCGCCTGAGCCGTTGTCTCCACCCGCATCCTCGTCGGGCGGAGCCGTGACGTAGTGCATGGCTAGCTGTGACTGACCTTCGCCGCAACTGTTGGCGAAGCTCCCGGTTGACGAGGCCCATTTGAAGTCTTAATGTCTTTAGTAGGGTGAGATGCAGGGAACAGCGGTTTGCTGCGGCGCAGCGTGGTTTGGTTTTTCCACGCCATTGAGTTGGAGAATCCAACGGTGGCGTATTTACTGGTTTCAGTCGGTTGGGGACAGTCTGTTGACACGCTTTCTGTCGGGTCCGGAAATGAACCTCTTTCCTGTTTCCAGCAACTCGGCTAGATTGTGTTTCCCTGATCGCCTGTCCATCCTTGTGGTGGACGATGAAAAAAACGTTCGGGAAGGGCTGGCAAAAGTCCTGGAGTACAAGGGATACCGAACGGCTGTGGCTCCGGGTGCATCGACGGCGTTAGAGATTTTGGGAGACCGGCGCTTCGATGCCGTGATCACGGATCTGCGGATGCCCGAACTGGATGGCCTGGCCTTCCTGCAAAAGGCCAAGGAAGAATGGCCCGAACTGCATTTCATTCTTATGACGGCCTATGGCGAGATCCGGAGCTACCTGGACGCACGTCAGTATGGGGCTGTGGAGTATTTTAATAAACCGGTGAGAATCGACGAGCTCATCGCGGTTCTCAGCAGGTTGAGACCTGGAAAGACAAGGACGCTCAGGCGTTGAGACCTTCTTTTGACTCGCGATGCCGCCCCGCCACTGATGCTATTCTCCCTGGTACCTGTTGACTGGAACTTCCACGAGTTATGCGGAAAGCCGGATCATTTCATCGAGGTGTGCGATTTCGCGAAGGGTTGAGCTGGCGTTTGAGCTTCGTCATGGCGTTGTCGATGCTCTGCATTCTGGGGATCCTGCTGCTGACCCTGTGGTATGTGGCTCGTTCCTTTCTTCTCCAGCAGTTTGAGCTCGAAGGTCGTTTCTTGGTCAAAACCACTGCTCTACGGCTTTCCCCCCCGGGGCAAGAACGTTCCGTCCTCAAAGGAGAGTTCCTCGTGCCCTGGGTGGAGGAGTTGGTCAGGGGACTCAACGCACGGCTCCGTTGGGTCCAGATTTATGATGACCAGGCGAGGCCATTGCTTTCCACTGTTGTGGGCGGTAAAGCTGTTCGTTCTGTTGCGGAGCGGTTACACCAAAAAGGGACGAGCATCGATTCCTCTGATGACCCCAACGTCGTGGTTTTCAGTGTGGCCGTGCCCCGATCCATGCATACGGCCACGGGGGTTCAAAAGAAGAACCTGGCGCTCGTGGAGCTGGCCCTGTCAAAAGAGGCGATATTCAAGCAGCTTTCTAAGATCGCCGGTTCTCTTTTCATCCTGGGATCTCTGTTGATTCTGTTCGCCATGTTGGCGACGAGTTTTACCGTCAATCTCCTGTTATTACCGGTTCAGGAGTTATCTACAGCCCTTGGCAGGGCGGCTCGCGGGGATTTCATGATGCGGCCCGTCACCACGAGTCGGACCGAGTTAGGAAACCTCGTCCAGGCGTTCAACAGGATGGCGGCAGCGACACGCGAGCGCTTGGAGAGCATCCGGAAGAGCGGTCGGGCAACCGTTGAGCGTGCTCGGGAGCTGTCCATGGCGGCGGCGGGGCTCCAAAAAAGACGCGCCCTGAGCCTCGAGGAGCTAGGCAAGCTCAAGGAACAAACCGCGACACTGCTTCTCCAAACCGAAGAAGCCCAGAAATCTTTTTCTTCGGCTGAACCTGAGCTTCGGATGAGCCAAGCGGCGTTGACGACACTTGGGAGTCATCTCCAGGAAGTCCGGCGGCAACAAGAAAGTCTACGGTTGGGCACAGACTCTACGGCTGCTTTGGTAGAGCAACTCACGGGAAGTATCGAAGGCGTCGCGCTGGGCGTTTCACGGATATCATCCGCACTTGACGAATCATCCACGAACCTCACTGAGCTCTTTCCCTTGTCTCAAAAACTTGAAGCTGCCTGGGAGGAGTCTTCCGGGCTCAACTTGAAGGTTGAGCGGATGATTGGACAAGGGCTCTTGGCGATTCAAGAGAGTGCAAGGGGGCTCGATGGAGTTCATCGAACGGTGGAGCGTTCGGCCCGGTTCGTCCAAGCATTGGGCGCCCGTTCCCAAGAGATCGAAGAGATTCTGAACGTCGTGGATGACGTGGCGGCGCAGACCCACCTACTGGCGCTCAATGCGGCGATTCTCGCGGCTCAGACCGGAGAACAGGGAAAACAGTTTGCCGGAGTCGTGGAGGAGATCCGTGGCCTGGCGGAGCGTGCGACAGCCTCGACCAAAGAGATCGCGGGACTCCTGCAATCGCTTCGGCGGGAAAGTGCCGAGGCCGGAGACGCACTGGGAGAGGGTCTCAGGATCCTCGACGATGGGTCGCGGAGAAGCTCTTATACGGCCAATGCCATGGAGTCTATTGCCGCGAGGACCGAGGAGGGCCGAACCCTTTCCCGATCCATGATGGCAACTGCTCAAAAGGGATCGCAAATTGCCAAGAAACTTTTCCTGGAGGTCGAAACTGCCAAAAATGGTCTTCGGAAGGTCCAGACAGCTCGCCAGGCTCAATCCGAGACATCGGTTCAACTTCAAGGTGTTGCAACGGAGCTTCGGCGCAGCGTCGAACAACTTGCCGAGCGTGTTGGCCACCAACTGGGGATGAGGGAGGAACTTGGAGAAACACTGGAGAGGATTCAAACGCGTCTGGTGCGGGCGATCCAGTCAGCGAGAAACGCGAATGTCGAAGCTTTGGGCTTGGTTTCGGAGCTCGAACAGCTCTTTGACCTCTCCCTTGATTCGATTCAATTGTCGCGGGGAGTCGATTCGCTCAGAGCTCGGTTCGAGGACGACGCCGAGGCTCTCTCCCGGGCGCTGGGTGATATGCTCAAAGGAGCCAGAAATGGCCAGAGTATGGACGATTCCCCCATGGTGGCGGCGGGGAGTGCGCCCCGCGCATCGACCGCTGAGCAGGGACAATGAAAACTCGCCGAGAGGCGAAGGATCGCCGAAGGCAGCCGCACGCTCAGTGGGGTGTTCTATTTGGGGGATTCTTTGTCTTTATGGTGGTGGCGGGCCTGTTCACACGGCCGGGGCGGAAAATCGCACGCGCTCTCCGGTTTGGCGTGGTCAAGCTTCTTGATACCCCTCCGCCCCCAGCTCGAAAACAGGCTGGCGCAACGGAGTCTACGAGATGGGCTCCCTTGGCCGAAGCCGACAGAGAATCCGCGAGGCTTGCCTTCTCTGGTGGCCCCGTCCTTCGGACTACCTCCGTTCAGGCCGATTCCCTGCTTCGCCAGTTCCGCGGGGAAGAAGATCCGGCGCTTTTGGAGATCCTGGCCAGGCGGATCGAGGAATTGGCTTCCAATTTGGGTGAGAGGGAGCGCGGGCGTGTGCTGGAGATGCTGGAGGATCTTCGCTTCGTCAAGCTGGACGAGTCGGTTCGAAAGCTGGCGGATTCCGGGGAGATCGAGGCTGCCGCAAACCTCCTGGATCGATACACCGAGTCGAGCCTCAGCGATGGCTGGAAGGCTAGTTTGAAAGATCTTCGGAATTACGTTTCTTCCAAGGCTTCGGCAGCGCTTCCCGGTCTTCGGCACGAGATTCGATAGCCGTTGGCAGGATGATGCGGTTCCGCAGAATCCAAAGGTTGGCGCTGAGGCTCGGGATCCGCTCGCCGGACCTGGCATCGACAATTCCAAGACCTAACCAGGCGTGGCTCGGCTCTGGCATTCCTTGTTTCGGGAACTCCAATCTGAATTCCAGGGCGACTCGATCGCCGGGAGCCCACAGCGGCAGAGGCGGTTCGGCATCTGATGCAAGATCGACGTGAACCGAGATCCGCCGGCTGCGCAAGGATCTCAGTAGATCCGCTGCCCAGACGCTTAGCGGGCTTTTTCCGGGGCTCCCCATCTCCATCAAATGAGCGAAAAATGCCAAATTTCGTTTTCCGGGAAGTGATGTGACCTGTCCCAGCAAGACGCCCTTGAGGCCGCCTCCATCGCTACGAACACGGATGCCTTCCAAGGTCAAGAATCCTCCAAGATTCACCGCTGGTGCTGCCCGCAATCCAGCGAGCCTGGCGCTGGACAGGGCGTCTACCGGAGTCTTGCCGGCGATCACCGCGCATTCCACCCGGGCCACCAGTGAACCAGGGGCCCGCCGAACCGCTTCCCGTGCATACCGGAGAGCCAGGTTCCAGCTTCCGGTTTGCAGCGCGGCCCGGGCTTGAATCAGGACCGGCCACCAGGCCTGCCTATCCCGGTCCGCCAGCCAGCCGGCCCACGAGGAAGCCAGATGGAGCCGTCCCGCTCGGAGGGCAAGGGCGGAAGCCCAGGCGAGCTTCTCTAGAGCGGGTACGCCTTTGGCCAGAGTCTTTTCCGCTGCCGCGATGGCTCCGCCGAGGTCGCCAGCGGCCTCCAGTGCCTCGATCCTGGTCCAATCGATCCGCGGCGACTTCAATTGAGCCAACAAACGAAGTGCTCGCCTGGGTTGGGAGTGTTCCAGCCAGGCTCTGGCAAGTTTCGAGGGATCCGCGGTGAACCGGATCTTTGCCCCCAGGAAGCGTGTATCCCTAACTTGAGTCCTCGCCGCTGGAACAAAGCTCCCATGGGTCTTGATCCTAAGGGGATAGAGATAACTGGTAGCCCCGTAGATGCTTGAATGGAGGTAGTGACTGGAAAAGTGGATCGGGAGTTCGCGGGACTCCCCGGCGTTCAGTCGAAGCCTCTCTTCCATGCCCGCTGCCTCCAGCTCGACTTCAACACCTGCCTCCCCGGCCTCCAACGTGATGAGAAGATCGTCCAGGCGTTGAAACGGAATTCGCAACACGACATCGGCCGTTCCGTCGCCTCGGGTCCAGAAGAATCCCTCCTCGCCGCCCCAGGTCCCGGCATCTGGAAGATAGGCCAAGACCCGTCCGTTATCGAAGGGGACTTTCAGGAAGTTTCGGTTGGGAATGCTGATGGAGTTCGTCAATGACAGCTCCAAAGGCAGGGAGTGGAATGGCTGCCGGGCCGCATGGGCTCCGGAGTTGAAGAGGCTCATAAAGGGGTAGAGGATCAGTTGCCCCGCAAGAGCCGTGGCTCCCAGGAGGGCAAAGCGATGAAAATTTCTGCCGGGCGGGCGCATGGTGAAGATCAGGGCCGGCAGGATCATGGAAAAATAGCGGTTTCCCACGGTACCGCTTCCTCCGAAGTAGTTCGACTGCCCTCGCTCCAGAAAGGCCAGCATGGCCACAATGACGCAAAGCCAAATCAGGAGATCTTCGAGCTGGGGCTTTTGGGTCAGCGCGGGGAAGACCAGGAGCAGAAAGAGTGGGAAGTAGACCAGAATTCCGGAATAACGCCCAATCCAAAAGCTGCTCAGGTTCGGCCAGAACATGGACCACTGGAATTTGTATTGGGCCAGGGCCTCTTTCAGGTTCCACTGTGAGCCTCGGGTCTTGGCGCCGCCCACGCTCCCATCCGTAGACTTGCGGGAAGCCAGGGCCTCCTTGTTGGTTTTTTTTCTGGCTTTTTTCCCTGTGTCGGCGATTTTTCCAGGGGTGCCTCTTCCGCCGGGACCAGGCGAGTGTTGACCAACATTCTCGGCGGCTTCTCTGTTGGGCCTGGCAGGTTTCTTTTGACGGAAGAAGGAGTCCTTTTCCTTGTTCTGATAGGGAAAGCCCCTTGAAAAATAGAAGATCGATCGATTGCCCGACTGGTAGTTCCACTCGCCTGTCGCCCACTGGTTCAGGGCGAAGAGCCCCACGAGGCTGGCAAAAAAACAGAAGCCGGAAAGCAGAAGCGCTCCAAACCTCCGGCGGAGAAGAAGAGTACCGAAGATCGGCCCGGCCATGACGATGGTGGGAACCTTGGCGAAAGTTGCCATGCCCAGAATGAGACAAGCGACGGAGCACCTCCAGGCGGAGCCCCCCCGAGGCCTGGTGTTCCTCCCGGACCTCGGCCGTTCCTTGGGGTGGCTGTCCAGCTCATCTACGGAAAGCCCATGGCCACCTGGGCACCCCCGGGCTAGACCCCCGCTGTCCGGAATGGCTTTGGTGCTCGGTGATTCACGGTCTCCAACGGGGTGCTGGCCGGTGGGTCCATTCTCCGCGGCTTTCGGCCTAGTTTGGCGGCAATGGGTCGAGGGGTGGGAGCGGCTGCGAGCAACCCGAGAGGAACTCGACAAAGAGAAAGGCTCAGCGGCAGTTTCTTGTTTTTGCGGCGCTCCGCGCCAAATGAAATAGGCTGTTAAGACCAGCGCCATATTGGTGAGCTCGGGCTGCATCCAAAGAGCGTAGAGGTAGGCTGCCGACGCGCCAAAAAGAGCCCCCGCGGTGAGGAGCGGCCAGCGAAATCCTCTCCGCCGGAACCAGATGGCGGTGAGAGCCACCGACCCCAAGAGAGAGAGCACTCCCCAGAGTAGGGCACCGTTGGTCCCGAAAAGCCGGACGAATGGAGCGATGAACGCCGAATAGAGAAAGGGCTTGGCGTAGTAGACTGCTTCCTGGCCGTCGTCCAAGATTCGGCCCTTGAGGACAATCCCTTGAGGCCCCTGATCGAACTCTTCAAAGATGCGAAGCAGGTCTTTTCGCTCGTAACGGATATCTCCGTCGTAGGCCAGGGACTGGGCCATCGTGTAGTAAACGGCCTCGTCCCCGTGGAAATAGCGGGCCACCTGATGGTAGTCCACGGAAAGTGCCAGCGAGATGAGAGGCGCTGCAAAAAGGATCAAGAGAAGCCAGGTGTTCGACCTGTTTGGCCTTGAAGTTGTCCATTGGCCGGCCAGTGGCTTTAGGGCTGGGCTCTGCTTAGCCAAGGAGGGCATCCAAGAGCTCCTGAGCCGTGCTGGCGTTGCGCAGCAGCTCTCCCACTAGCTCCTCGGTCCCCTTGAACGGGTCGGAAAGGAAGACCATCTTGTTCTTCTGGGTGCCGGAGAAGATGAGGTGATCCCAACTGATACCGCAGATACTGGAAGCGAATTTCTCCAGGCACTTGCCTCGGAAGTAGGCTCGCGTGTCGGCTGGCGGGTTTTCCACGAAATAGCGGACGAGCTGATCGTCTGGAAGAACGCGATGAATATGTCCCGCGGCAACCAGGAGATTGTAGAGGCCTTTCTTGGGTCGAATGTCGTGGTATTGGATGTCCATTCTTCGGATGAGTGGGTGGTCCCAGGGGATGGATTTCGAGCGCATCTTGCGCCGGAGCAGCCAACGTTTCGTCACCCAGTCCACTCTGTCCACGAGCTCATCGGGGTCATTTTCCAGCTTGGTCAGGACCTCTTCCCACTGAAAAAGGATGTCGTCGGCAAGGGGATCGCGGTGGCGCGTGGGATCGGAAAGATATTTTTGAGCGAGCTCCAAGAAGATCCTTTGGATTTCGATGGCGGTGTACCGTTTGCCGTTTTCCAGGGTAAGGCGATAGGTGAGGCCCGGATCGTGAGAGACACCCTTGATATCCCGAACGGGGTTGTTCAAAGCCAGATCCCGACCGATGAAATGGTCTTCCATCATCCGAAGAACGATCTGGGTTGTACCCACCTTGAGGTAGGTACAATACTCACTCATGTTCGCATCGCCCACAATGACGTGGAGGCGCCGGAAGCGGCTGCGATCGGCGTGAGGTTCGTCGCGAGTATTGATGATGGGCCGGTTGCACATGGTCTTGCCATCGATGAGCGTCTCGAAGAAGTCGGCCCGCTGACTTACCTGGTAATCGACCTTCGGCGCCCCGTTTTCCGAGCCGACTTTACCCGCGCCAGTAAAGATCTGCCGAGTCACGAAGAAGGGGATGAGGTGGGAAATGACCTCGGGTTCTTTCCCGCCTTGCTGCCTGAAAATCCGCTCGTACGCCGTGGCGTCCATCAGGTAGTTTTCGTGACAACCGTAGCTGTTGCCCTTTTGATCCGAGTTGTTCTTGTAAATCTGGATGCTCTGTCCCGACTCGAGCTTGCGATTCGCCTCCTGCCGACTCATGTCAAGAATGATGCGCCCAGCGCTGTCGGCGGCCACCAGGTCCAGCGCGGAGCGGCATTCGGGAGTTGAGTATTCCGGATGCGCATGATCGACGTAGAACCTGGCCCCATTCTTCAGCACATTGTTGATGGCGCGGTTGTCTTCCTGCGTGACCACCATGCTGGTGCCATTCCGCTTGAATCCACGGGCGTCCTTGAGGGGGTCTTCCACGTCGTAGTCCCAAGAGATACGCGAGATGGAACGATAGGAATTCACCACCAGGAACGATGCCCAGATGGGGTTGAATTCTTTCTGGCCGTCTACGGTGATGGCATATTCTTGTTCGATTCCCACAAGCTTTGGGATGCTCATTCTACCCGTTTCCTCGATGGGGGTTGGGAGCGCCGTTTGGCCGCCCTTCTTTTCGAAAACCTCTTTTTGCGTTGAGTTCCGCTCGCATCGCGTGCAGGCCTGCACGCGCTACTCGCCTTCCCCCAACCCGGCATGCCCCTGTCGCGCCCCCCCAAGAAGGATTCCGGCAGCGTTGACGCGCAGCGTAAAAAGAGGCGTGGGGAACTCGTTGCTTTTTATTGCAACGGGTCCTTGCTAGCTCCCTGGCGAGGTCCTGAACCGGAGCGGAGAACATCCGCAAGCCATAACCAGCGCTCCCGGCGGAGGTCCGGATGCCGCCTCCGCCGGGTTCCAGGGCTGGAAGACCTGGCGCTGAGCCCGAAATTCACTGGGTGGGAAAAACGATGAGCACCACCGAATGGCGCGTTCTTATAGATACCGGCTCGACACGGCCAGTGCCTCCGTTTCCTTGGTGTCTTCCCCTTCCAGCTTGGAGGGCATGAGTGTTTTTATAGCCACGATCTTTTCGCCCTTTCGACCGCTGATCCGGGACCAGTCGTCGGGGTTTGTCGTGTTGGGCAGGTCCTCGTTCTCTTTGTACTCGCCTCGGATCGCCTTGAGTAGGTCGTTGGAGCGGAGCCCGCGGTCGCCAGTAAGGATCGTGCGTTTGAGAGCGATCTTCTTCGCTCTGGAAACGATGCCATCGATCATGGCGCCGGAGGCGAAATCCTTGAAGTAGAGGGTTTCTTCGTCGCCGTTCTTGTAGGTGACCCGCAAGAATTCGTTCTCTTTCTTCGTGTCGTACATTTCCTCGACGGCCGTGACGATCATCTGCTGGATGAGGGTTTCCTTGTCGCCGGCTTCTTCCACTTCCTCCTGGTCAAGGGGGATGTCGGGTGTGAGGTAGATGGCGAAGATCTTTTTCGCGGCTAGTTTTTCCGGACGATCGATCTTGATCTTGATGTCGAGTCGCCCGGGACGGAGGACCGCTGGGTCGATGAGGTCTTGCCGATTGGAGGCGCCAATGACAATCACGTTCTCGAGTTTCTCGACGCCATCAATTTCAGCCAGGAATTGGGGCACGACAGTCGATTCCATGTCTGAGCTGATGCCGGACCCGCGCGTGCGGAAGAGCGACTCCATTTCGTCGAAAAAGACGATGACCGGGAGCCCGTATTCGGCTTTTTCACGGGCTTTGATGAACACTTCCCGAATCTTGTGCTCGGTTTCGCCCACATACTTGTTCAGCAGCTCTGGCCCTTTGATATTCAGGAAATAGCTCTCGGACTCCGCTTCCATCCGTTCTCGGGTTCGCTTGAGCTCGGCGTCGAGGTTGTCGATCTCCACATTGTGGTTCCGAAGCGTGTTCTCCAGCCAATGGAGCATGTAGTCGCGGTCGGAGACGGCTCGTCGCTTCATCAAGTATTTCTTGCGTTTGCGCTCCAGCATGTTCCCGATTTTCTCGTCCTCTAGGGCGCCGTAACCCATTTTGTTGAGATCGAGTAGGAGATCCAGCCACTCCTGATGAGTGTAATGTCCTTCAGTGCGGCGCAAGAAGTCGCCAAGCAACCCCGTCTTGTCCAGGCGTTGTCGGAGCTCCTCGGCATTGTGCGCGGTTCTCCGGGCGTAGAGGTCTTGGATTCGGTAAATCCTGGACTTGAGGATCTCAAATCTGTCGAGAAGGGTGCTGATGGGATGATCGGGGTCGGAGAGCTCCTTGTAGAGGAGGATCGCTTCCAGCGTGTCCTCGAGGCTTCGTTTCACCCGTTGGGCCAGATTGTAGGCCACGGCTTTCGCCACCAGAGTTTTCCCACACCCAGGGGGCCCGTAGAGCAAGATCCCCTTGGGCGGCTTGAGCTTGAAGTCCTTGTAGAGATGGGCATAGACATAAGGCAGCTCGATGCTATCCTTGATCTGCTCGATCTGTTCGTCCAACCCGCCGATTTCTCCGTAGGCGATACAGGGGAGCTCTTCGAGAACCACGTCTTCGATTTCGCTCTTGGGCATGCGTTCATAGACGATGTTACTGCGGTCGTCGAACCGGAGGTTCTCGCCGATCTTGAGTTTCTTGCCCTTGAGGGCGCCGGCGATCCGGGCGACCCGATCCTCGTTCTCCCGGCTCTTCACAATGACGCGGCCTTCATCCAGGACGTCGATGACTTTGACGATTTGTCCCGTGTCGATAGTTTGCCTTGTTTCCAGCACGTTATACGCGCCGTTGAGGAGCAGGCGTTGCCCCGGTTCGAGATCGTCGAGGCGGATCTCTTCGTTGGCGACATTCACCTCGTATTCCCGGCCCTCCACGCTCACTACAGCGAGTTCGCCATCTTCGCTCCGCGAAACGAAAACCCCGTAGGGAAAGGGAGGCGCCTTGAGCTTTTGCACCTCTTCCCGAAGCTTCTGGATTTCCACCTTCGTCATCCGAAGCGTTTCCACGAGCTTCTGATTGGTAGCTTCCGCGGCTTTGGCATGGCGAAGTGCTTTGGCCCGATCTTTCTCGGCCGACTGGACCGCCTCCTGCCACGCCCGGAACTCCCGTTTGAGTTCTCGCACCTTTTCCGACAGATAGGCAATTTCGTCACTCTGGTGACGCAGTGTTCTCGCCGCGCGGCGCAAGTGGGTAGAAAACACGCGGAGCTTCTTGACGGCCTTGGTTTTTCCTTCGAGCGTTTCCAATGCTTCCGCAGCTTCGGAAAACAAGAGCTCGACCGCATCGACCAGGTTCTCGCCAGGGGCGCCACTCCGCTCCTGGAACCGCGCTTCGATTTTCGTAAAGAGTCTGGTGAGCGTGGCGAGGTTCTCTTCGGCATAAACACGGAACAGTTCTCGCGCGTCCCGCTGGTTGCTCATTCCTTACCCCTGAAAGATGTGTTGACTGTTGTGGTGAGGCCTTCGTGTGTCGCATAGGAGAGCACTTTTGCTTCGCGGCGGAAGTTCTCGGCCTGGGTGCCTGGTGGAACATCCTGCCCCCACCCCATCCAAGGCTAGTTCCGGCATGGATAATTGTCAAGGTTTCCCATGAGATCGAGGTTGGTTCGGCGCCGACGTGATATAATCGAAATAGGCACGCAACTTTTCTTGCTTTTTGCCGATAAGAACCGTGATGAAACTCCGCGGTTTCCAGTACAGCGGACATGGGATAAGAGACAAGAAAGGCAGCGTTCGCGGGATTGAGGCAGATTCGGGGTCCTGAAAAGAAACTCCTTGCCTTCTTCCCTTTGGGTTTGCCGGGAATCCCGGTCTAGTGTTTGGAAAAAAAGCGGATACAGTGCAAAATCGAGCAAATAGGTTCGAGAGGCTTAAGAAAGGAGTCAGATAACATGGGATTCATTCGCAGTGTGGGCCGTTTTTTCCGGCGGGCCATCAGCACCGTGGGCAAGGTTCTCAAACCCATCGCAAAGATAGCGCTTCCAGCGATTGGCACGTTGATTGGCGGACCCGTTGGTGGAGCCATCGGCGGCGCTCTCGGTGGCTTGCTCACCGGTAAACCCTCGTTCAAGAACATCATTGGTGGTGCCCTTAGTGGGATTACCGGTGGCTTGGGTGGCGGTTTGCTCAAAGGCGTGGGTGGAAGTCTCCTCAAGGGCGTTGTCGGTAAGGCTTTTGGTAGTGGCGGTATCGGCAGTATGCTGGGGGGTCTCTTCAAGGGCGGCGGCGGAATCGGCGGCCTGATCAGCAAAGGCCTCGGTCTTCTTGGCGGCGGCAAAGGTGGCGGGATCGGCCAGCTCTTTGGCAAGCTCCTAGGCGGCAAAGGCCCCATAGGCGGACTGCTCAAAAGTGTCATGGGCGGCGGCGGCCCCATGGGTATTATCAAGAATCTTATCGGTGGTAAGGGGGGCGGCCTGCTCAAGAGCATCATGGGAGGACTTGGCAAAGGTCTACCCGGTGGCCTTCTCAACATTGCCAAGAATGTCTTTGGCGGCGGCATCCCGAAAATGCTGGGCCCCAGTGGCCTCCTGGGCAAGCTCATGCCCATGCTTGGCGGTGGCAAGGGTATCGCTGGTATGCTCAAGAGCATCGTCTCTGGAGGGAATCCTCTTGGCCAGATCATGAAAACCATGATGGGTGGCACGGGCAATCTTGGCAAAATGTTTGGTCAATCGGCCATGCGGAACCCGCTCATGAACAACTTCATGCAGGCGTTCCAGGGATCCAACAGTGCCGGATCCAATGCATTCGGCGCTGGAATGCAAGCTTTTTCCGGTATGCAGGGCGTCATGCAGGCGCACGCGGCGCTCATGCAATCGGTGGTATCGGCCTCCCGAATGCCTACCTGGTAATGTTTTCCTATTCCTGATTGAGAGGAGCGAGCTCCGCACACCGCGGACTTGCTCCTCGTCTCTTTTTTTGCGACGATCACGCCTCAGGCCGCGATCACTTGTCGCCGTGGGGCGCACAACGGGATAACCTCAGGAGGTAGCAGCGATGGCAGAGACTCAGCCGGAGCCGAGCCAGGAACAGGCCGATCTCATCACTCCCGAAGAGATCGAGAACATGAGCCCCGAAGACCAGAAAAAACTGGCTTATAACATCGAACAGACCGCAGTCATGCTTAGCGAGCTGACGGAAGAGGAAGTGGAGAAACTCCAGGCCATGCCTTGGGAGAAACTCGACGGCCCCGCCGAGCCTGATGCGCCGCTCACCGATGAAGACAAGGCTGCCTACCGGGAGATGTGGGACCTTGTCCAGGACGGAACGACGACCATGGCGGAAGTCCTTGGCTACGACGAGGACGAGATCATGAAGACCTACAGCGTCGGAGCCGCCCTTTCCGATCAGGGACGTTATGATGATGCTCTGAAAATTGCTGAAGGCCTCCTTTTTCTCATGCCGAAGCTGGTCCCGGGCCACCTGCTCAAGGGTGAAGTTTTGCGAAAACAGGGCCGCCTGGAAGAGGCACTAGAGGCCTATAATGCGGCGGTTTCCGCCGATCCGACCTACATTCAGTCCTATTTCGAGCGGGCGAAGCTCTTCTTCCGTGCGGAAAGTGGCCAGTACTTCCTGATGGACATCCAGACCATCGCGAATCTGGATCCTGAAGCAAAAACGCCCTTTGGCAAGGCAGCGCAGAAGATCTTGGAAGCCACGGCGGAAGAACTCAAGAAAGATGGGCTCTCAGACGAAGAGCTGGAAGCTATTGGAGACGCACTAGACGACGCGATGCTCGATATCGACGAAGATACCATTCCCGAGATCGACGAGGATGGCAACCAGATCATCAAGTAGTGCCACGACAATCCAACGATGCAAAAACTGATGGTCATCGCTTGGCCTTCGCGGCCAAGCGATGCCTCGATGCCTTTCTTCTGCTGACCTCCACCTCTTCGGAAGAAAATAGCAGTCTCAGGGCCTTGGTCTTCCACATGCTTGAAGGTCACGCCCCAGGTTTCTTCAGGCGATGCTCGCTTGCCACTCTCCTGAATTCCGCGATGAAGGGGCTGCAGCCGTTATCCATCGAACTCCCGGAAAACCTGCCCGCCGACGACGGAATGGCTCGCATTGACGCCTGGTATTTACGAAGGCTAAGAGGATACCCTCATCCCGATCCCGACCCGGCCTGCCTGGAGCGATATTTGCGTTCCCTTGAGGCGCGGGGAGAACCTCTTCATGGCTGGATCATCCAATGGATGTGCCAGGATGTTGGCGTCCGCACGGCCAATTTCAACCGGGAATGGGAACACCGCGGGGGCTCCCTCATCCATGACCTCTATTGGGTGACGCACCTGGTCTTGCTGGAAACCCGGTATTTGTCTCGGCCCCTGAAGCCTGGGACATTGCCCAGGCTAGAGGAGGAGCTCTTCCGGGCTTGCCATTATGCACGGGCCCGGAGGCACATCGATGTGGCGGCGGAACTGGCCATCTGTCTACAGGTGGTGGGCCGACGGAATCACCGGTGGCACACAATCTTGATCGACGAGCTTCTGGAGCACCAGAAGCACGATGGCTCGGTCATGGACAATAGCTTGGAGGCCCGTGGGCTCCGGGCACACTGCACCGGGGCATCGCTGGTAGCTTTCGCGGGTGGTGCGAGGGAGCCCTGAAGATTCCGAATCAGGCATCCCTTCCAACGACGGCGATGGCCAGAGCGTAGACCGTGAATCCGGAAAGCAAGGCAACCGTGAACCCGTAGTTCATGGCCGTCGCGAACGCCAAGGTGGTCCCCAATACTGAGGTGGCCCCATTGATGCTCCAAGCCCAGGGAATCAGACGAGGTTCTTCCCGTTCCGTGGCACGAATGCCAAGGGGAAGGGGCATGCCCATCAGAAAGCCCATGGGAAAGACCATGAGCACCACTGCAGCAATCTTGACGGTGGTGCTGCTCACGATAAGAAAGGGAAAGACCACCGGGTAGATCAAGAGCTCCAGCAGCCCCGTGGCGATCAAAATCGCGATGACCCGTCGAGCACCATGGCGTTCCTGCCGCAACATCCGGTTTCGGGTCCAACGTGCTCCAAACCCACTGGCCAGAAGCAGAGAAAAGAGGATGACCACCAAAGAGTAGATGGGGCGTCCCAACAAGAGGATATATTTCTGTAGAAGCGCAATCTCCACCAAGATGAAGCCAAGCCCCAGACTCCCGAAGTACGGGAGCGTCCGAAGGAGGCCAACAGGCCGTTGACGGCGGATAAGCGTGTCGAGAAGAAGCGGTCCAACGACGAGTAGCAAGACCAGCCCCATGGAGACGAAGAGGATTGTCACTAAAATGAAGACGGCATCCAGATTGAAGCCACCCTTGTCCCGGTCCATGGAGAAGACCCGCAAAAAATCTCTGGGCCGTAGCATGTTGAAGAAAAAAGGCCGATCATCGGTGGTGGGGGTGATGTCGTATTCATAGCCGTCCAGGAGCTCTTGCCGGCCTTCGCCGAACAATCGGGAGAAGAAGTCGTGGCTCGGTCCTCGCGGAGAATGAATGACCTCGAATTCCTCCCGCATGCAAACTTCATGGAACTTGTCGATTTGAGCTTCATCAAGAGCATCAAGTCCAAAGATGGCGGTGGAAATGAAGGCTTTTGGATCGCGATAATAGGGTGTTTTCGCGATGAGTACATGCCGCGCCAGATCGGTTTTCCCCAGCCGCAAAAGAGCCTCCGTAGCTATCGTCACCAAGCGAAGCGTTTGGCGCGGAGGTTCCGTGTAGAATCTTGACATTGTCACGATTCCACCAGGCTCGAGGTGCCGGAAATAGTCTTCGAACGCCTCCACCGTGTAGAGAGAGTTCTCTGAAAGCGTAAACGCCCCGGCCGCGGTGGCGGCCCAAGTATCCACAAGAGAGGCCTGGATGATGTCGTACCGCCGGGGGCTCTTCCGGACGAAAGCCCGGCCTTCGTCGATGTGCGAATCCACGTTCGGTAGAGTGTAGGGGCGTCCGGAAAAATCGCCGAAAAGCTCCTGGACAAATTCCACTATGAGAGGATTGAGCTCTACGGCGGTGACGGCCTTCGCGCCCATGGCAAGGGGCGCCAAAATGTCCCGGCCACCGCCGGGGCCAATGACCAGAGCACGGGGCTCTTCCTTGAGGTAGTAAGCTAGGGAGGTGATGTCGTGCCTGAGGTAGGAAATCTCTTCATCGCGCCCCGTGTAACGGGTGATGGGGGTTCCGGCCATGGCGTCAATGTTCACGCCGCGGAGTGAGGGCTTTGGCCCGCGGTACGTCCTGCTGATTCCCCATGAGAAGAAGCGCGGCGAGCGAGGCGTGGAGGCCTTATTGGAAACCGCAATCCTAGAAAAGGAATTCCAGCGTGTGATGAAGTTTCCGGGCTTCTCGGCGAACCCCTTAGCATACTGAATCCTGAGCCACGGTTCAGAACCCAGATTCCTCCAGGTGGCAATCATGAAGGAGATGCCCAGCACCATCGAAACCGCGATGAGCAAGCGGGAACGAGCAGCCAGAGCGTAGATCCCTGCCGTGGCGGCTCCCAGTGTCGCGATAGCCAGAATCGTGTTGACCCCTCCAAGAAAGGAGAGGAGAGGTATGACCAAGAGGCAGCCCAGGCTTGCGCCCAGCAAGTCAAAAAAGTAGAGGCGGCTGATCTGGCGTGCTCCGAAGGCAATGACCAGAGCGATGGCGAATCCGGCGAAAAAAAATGGCACCGAGCTGAGCCCATACACGAGCAGCAATGATCGAAAGCCTTTCCAAGAGACATCGGGCTGAAGATTGGTACCAAGGAGAATCCAAACTGCTCCCACGGTCACGACGGAAAAAAGGAGCAGTGCCAGACTGCAGAAGGCTGGAACCAGCCGAGTGGGCAGCCGATCGCGGAAGAGATAGACCACGATCCCGCTTGCCGCATTTCCAAAAAGTGCAAGAGAAATCGCCATGAAAGCGAAATGGTACCACAGGATGACCGAAAAAAGCCTGGTCAAGCCAAGCTCCAAGAGGAGGACGACCATCGTGTTGAGAAGTAGTGCTCCAGACATGGAGCGAAGGGGAAACTGCGGGCTCGATTTGTTCATGGCAACCGATAGGGAAATGTTGGTGGAAAGATCGCCGGACCTTAGCGGTCCGGCTGCCGTGTGTCAAATCGCAGGATTTCTCGTCTCCAGGCCAGGCTTGATGTTCCATTCTCGAAAGGCTATCTTCCCTCCGCTATGGCTGTTTTCGGGTTTTTTGCGTGACATGCCGGGCTGGAATGGCAGCTCATTGGACAAAAAATAGCGGGGCGATTCCATGAAAATCGGTCTTATCGGACTGCCACAAGTGGGCAAAACCAGTATATTTCAGATTCTTACAGGCCAGGAGCCCAAGGGGGATCCCTATCAATCAAAGGCCAATCTGGGTATCGCCAAGGTGCCGGACAAGCGACTCCAACTCCTGAGCCAAATGTTCGCTCCCAAAAAGACCACGCCGGCTACCGTGGATTTCATTGATATCGCGGGAATCGCCAAGGGAGCGAGTAGCAATAGCATCTCATCGGCGTTCTTGAATCAAATCCGTGCTGTCGATGCCCTACTTCACGTGGCTCGAAAGTTTGAATCAGCGAACCTCGAACCTCCCATCCCGCTATCTGAAGCTCTTTCCACGGTTCGTGACGAGCTCCTGCTGGCGGACCTTGAGGTGGTGGAAAAACGGATCAAGCGGTTGCGGAAAGACGTTCTCAAGACAGCCGATCGCGAGGCACGAAACGAGCTTGCTCTCATGGAGCGATCTCTCCAAAGCCTGGAGGCTGAGATCCCTATGCGCGAGATGGAGCTTTCCACGTACGAGCGGCAACAGCTCCGTGGGTTTGGATTGTTCACGCTCAAACCGGAGCTTTTGGTGGTCAATGTCGGTGAGGAGATGATGGCCGACGCCACCGGGCGCCGTGAACTTGAAGCTGATTGTGGAGAAAAAGATCTGTCCTTGTCCGCACCTTTGGAAAAAGATATCGCCACTTTGGAAGACCCGGACGAAAGAACTACATTCCTTGAGGAATACGGTCTCAAGGAGCCCGCTCGTGATCGACTTCTCCGGGGCTGTTACAGGTTGTTGGGAAGAATCTCTTTCTTTACAGTGGGAAGCGATGAGGTCCGAGCCTGGACCATTGCGGCCGGGACACGTGCGTCGGTTGCCGCGGGTACGATTCATTCCGATCTCCAACGGGGCTTCATTCGAGCCGAAGTTGTGACCTACGATGATCTCATTGTTGCAGGGAGTCTTCCCGATGCCAAGAGAAGAGGCAAAGTGAGGCTTGAAGGAAAAGACTACGAAGTCTGCGACGGAGACATTCTCAACATCCGTTTCAACGTCTAGCTTGGGCGGTCGGGACCTATCAGATCCGGTTGACAAGTCCACGCACGAAAGGAACCCACCGTTCAATTCCGTGAATCCCGGCCAGACCGCCACCGGCAAGATGCCGGTGCCACCAGGGCGGCGCCGCGGAGTGTAAAGCAAAAACGCGGGGATTTGATAGGTCCCGGCGGTTCCAGGGCAGATTCCAACGACTATTGAAGGGAAATGTTGTGGCCAGTTTCTCCACGATGGATCTGGGCAGAGTCCGAACCGAGGAACGCCGTAAAATGGCGGAAAACCTTGCGTGGCGCCAGTTGAAGCACTCCGTTATCGAGCAGCTCTTCGACTCCTGCAAGAGCAATGTCCTCGAATACGAGCAACCAGGCAGCACGGGGGACCGACGTTCAAAACAGATCCTCTCGAAAACTCTTGCAAGCCTCCTTCGCTCCTTGCCAATCAAGGAGAGCGACATCGGGCTCATGACCCAAGAGGTGCTGGGACAGATCGAGACGTTTGGCCCTTTGGCGGATCTCGTTCTCAACCCCCACATCTCCCAGATCCAGGTCAATGGCCGAAACCGGGTCTTCGTGGAAAAAGATGGCAAGCTTCTCTTGACGGATCGACAATTCCAATCAGAGCGCCATCTGACAGTGATTATTCAGCGGATCCTCTATCCCACGGGGCAGCTCATGGGTCCCAACGAACCCGTAAGGACAGGCCGGATCGATGACGAAACCCTTGTGACGGCCATGCTTCCTCCTCTGGCCCCCAACGGAGGGGCTTTGGTGATCCGAAAGATTTCTCACGAGCTCTGTGACCTGGGGGCGCTCTTGGACAAGCATGCCCTGAGCGTGCCCATGGCCCGCTTCCTGGAATCCTGCGTCCGGGGACGAAGAAACATCGTGGTCATCGGCCCTTCGGGATCGGGGAAGACAACACTGCTCGCCGCTCTCGCCAAACTTGTGCCCCAGCACGAACGGCTGATCTGCATCGAGCGCCAGAGAGAGCTGAGCCTCACGCGTCATATCAACCATTTGAGTCTGGAATATGGCTCCGAAACAGGCACGCTTCTCCGCCTTCTGGATTCGGCGGTGGAGATGCGCCCCAACCGTCTGATCCTCGGTGAATGCCGGGGTGCCGAGGTCGTGCATCTGCTCCAGGCGATGACTGGGTCATTCAAGGGCTCCATGACCACGGTCAATGCCAACACCTCTGCCCAGCTCGTCTCCAAGCTCGAGTCTTTCATGCTCCTGGGGGGCGAGAACGTCTCCGACACCGTTCTTCGATCAGAAATCAGTGCGGCTGTCGATCTCGTGGTTCAGCTCGGATTCGACCTTGGCGGAGGCAGGAGAATCCTGCGGGTCACGGAAATGGCCGGACTTGAAGGCGATATCGTTGCTCAAGCCGATATCTTCCTCTACGAAGCCGGCCGGCGGGATGGGGAGGGTCGATTCCTCTTCACGGGAAGAATGCCGAGCTTTACCAAGGAGCTCGGCGCCATGGGCATTACCCTGGAACGGCGCTCCATGGAGGAAAGCTAACTCCACTTCACCGTCCTCGGGAGCTCACAACCTCTTTGATGGTATCCAGGAGAATCGACAGATCCAGCCAGAGCGATTGGTTGTAAATGTAGGCCAAATCATAGCGCAACTTGTTGACCGGCGTCGTCTCATAGTTGCCGCGAACCTGCGCCAATCCGCTAACTCCGGGCTTGACCTTGAAGCGCTCGCCGTACGTAGGGAACTCCACTAGATGCTGTTCCACGAAGAAGGGCCGTTCCGGCCGTGGTCCCACAAGGCTCATCTCGCCGCGAAGAACGTTCCAGAGCTGAGGCAACTCGTCAATCCGGTAACGCCGAAGCCATCGACCTACGGGAGTAACCCTGGGGTCGTCGCTCTGGCATAGTACTGGCCCTGTCCCATTTTCGGCATCCGGGGACATGGTCCGCAGCTTGTAAAGCCAGAACTGCTGGAACTCCTGGCCAACCCGCTTCTGCCGATAGAGAATCGGTCCGCGATCCTGAAGCCAGACAGCTACCCCACCAGCTACGGCCACGGGGGCAAGGAGGACTGCAAGTCCGAGAGCCAGCGCGAGATCAACGAGCCGTTTCAGCAAAATATAAGGCCTGGCCGCCGGCTCCCTGGGCAGCTCCACCAGGGGGATCTCACGGACACTCAGGCGCTGGACCTTGGCGATCATCAGCTCGTAAAACCCGGGCACAATCCAAACTCGAGCTGTGGTGGAACCGCCTCGGGCAATCGTCTCCAGGAGCCGGCCCTGCCAGGAGCCCTCGCTGGCAATGATAAGCTCGTTGATAGCGTGGCGCGGCGCCAGATCCAAGATTTCGGCGCGATTCCCCAAAACTGGAATTCCCTCGATCTTGGCCTCATCATCGGAAGGGGATTCCGTGAAAATACCCACGATCTCGAGGCGCCGATCACCCAGGGCGCGAATCTCCTTCACGAGCCGAGCCGCGGCGACTCCCGAACCAACAATCGCGATCCGCGACGCCTCTTGCCGGGAGGCGATCCAGTTCAAGAACCAACCGCGCCAAAGGATGAGTCCCGTGGCATTGAGCGGCAAGAACAGCAAGTAAACTGAGCGGGGAAAATAAAGGGCTGATTCCGGAAGAGGCGTGCTCCACGGCGAAGTAAAGTAACGGAATCCAACAAGGAACAAGATTTGGAGCGCCACCGCGGCAAAACAGAGCTTCACCCACTGTCCTGCTCGGTGGCTGCCAAGACGGTCGTAGAGGCCCAGGCAATAGGGAAGAAGGACCTGCGATCCAGCCAAGATCCAGTAGAGGTGATCGACCTCCAGGAACCTGCTTCGGGGCAGAAACCCCTGCGTGCCGGGAAAAGCAATACTGAAACGCAACCAAAACGCCAGGGAATAGGCCACCACCAAAAGGAGAAGATCCCCCGCGGCAAGCAGCATCACACGGCTTCTGACAACGCGCCGCCCTTGCAACATCGGTTGATTCCTCGCGGGAATGAGACCATAAGTTGAAGAAAGAGTTTCCAGCCTCTAACCATTACAGGGATTCGGGACTCTTGTGCCACCGCGGATTTCTCTTTTTGTTGGGGTCCGCTCACGTCGCTCACATCCGTTGCGCGCCATTCGCCTTTCTGATCACCAGGGAGAAAACTCATCAATGTCTGATCAAGTTGTTGCCACATCGCCAGAGGGAGCCGAACCTGGTGCGGCAGAAAGGAATGTCGCCTCCACCGGCTTGGACGAGGTTGACGTGGGCTCGCCGGAAGGGAGCCAGGCCATCCAGATTGCCCCGGAAGAATCTGAACCGCACGAATCGCTAGCGGAGGTTCATTCTTCCGCCGATGCCTTGGTGGAGAGTCCCGCCAAAGAGGTGCGGGAGGGCATAAAAACAGGGGCTACCCTGACCGTTGCGGATCTCCAGCGGGAGCTGGAGCTGGAGCGCACCCGCCGGCGGGGCGTGCTCTATATTCTTGTGGGGCTGGCGGCCCTGGAGGTCGCCAGATTCCTGACACCCATTTTTCACAAGTCCATCGCGGTTTTCGGAGCCGTATTCTGTCTTGTCTACTCGTTTTACGGCCTCTATATCTATTCGACGACGGAGTCCTTCGTCCAGCTCCCCGAGGACGGGGAGGAAAAAGGGGACAAAAGATAGGTTGTGCGGGCCTTGGTCATCGTTTAGGCCACCCTCCCAAAAGATGCGTGGCCTAAAAAAATGTGGGTCCAGGGAGCTAGCTCCCTGGCGAGGTCCTGAACCGGAGCGTAGCGGAGATGGCCGCAGGCCATAACCAGCGCTCCTGGCGGAGGTTCGGAGGGCCTCGGTCATGGTACCGGCCAC
>JAJRTK010000504.1 GCA_024278345.1 bacterium
GTGTCGCCGGAAGGCTCATCGGTGTCCCCGGAGGGCTCGGTTGTGGTCTCGGTGCCAGGTTCAGGAGGACTGGATTCTTCCGAAGTGTCGCCGGAAGGCTCGGTTGTGGTCTCGGTGCCAGGTTCAGGAGGACTGGATTCTTCCGAAGTGTCGCCGGAAGGTCCAGCGGTGCCCCCGGAGGGCTCGGTTGTGGTCTCGGTGCCAGGTTCAGGCGGACTGGATTCTTCCGAAGTGTCGCCGGAAGGCTCGGTTGTGGCCTCGGTGCCAGGTTCAGGAGGACTGGATTCTTCCGAAGTGTCGCCGGAAGGTCCAGCGGTGTCCCCGGCGGGCTCGGTTGTGGTCTCGGTGCCAGGTTCAGGAGGACTGGATTCTTCCGAAGTGTCGCCGGAAGGCTCATCGGTGTCCCCGGAGGGCTCGGTTGTGGTCTCGGTGCCAGGTTCAGGAGGACTGGATTCTTCCGAAGTGTTGCCGGAAGGTCCAGCGGTGCCCCCGGAGGGCTCAGCAGTGTCGCCGGAAGGCTCATCGGTTTCGCCAGCCGGTTCCGTGCCCGGCTGGTCGGTGGCTGGTTTGCTGCCATCATCCGCCCCGGAAGCAGTGAGAGTGTCCACACCCACTCCGGGAAACTCCACGGGCAGCGGGCCTGTCGTGCCAGGTTCCGGCCCGAAGGGCGTGGTTTCTTCGTCCGACCCGGTGGAGGAGCCGGCGGGGGAATCCTGCTGGTCCGCCTGCTGGAGGGCTTCGGGGAGAAGCTCGATCTTAATGGAGTCGTCAGCGGGCGTGCGGTAAAGTGCCAGCCACTCCTTGGAACGTTGTCCCTCGGACGTCTCCGAGTTTTCAGCGATTTTCTCCAGAAGTTCGATGGCCGCGGCCTTTTGTCCCTCTTCGAAGCGGGCTGATGCCAGTTCGAAGTCCAGGATTGGTCCGTCCCAGTTGGTGCTCTTCACGGCTTCGAAGGCGTCGGCTGCTTCCGTGCCCTGCCCGGCGGCAAGCAAGGCATAGGCCAATGCAAGTTGGCCAAGGCTTTTCTTTTTCTTGTCCGCCAGGGCTAGAAACTTCTTGCATTCCTCCACGGCTCGTTGGGCTTCGCCCGTATCCAGAAGGAGATCAGCTAGATGGAGATGGCCCCAGAGGAGAGCTTCGCCGGCTCCTCCACTTTTGAGGGTTTCCTCGAGCTTCTTCTTCACTTCCGCCACTGCTTCAGGGCCCGTCTCATCCAAAAGCGACAAAGCGTCGTCCAAGCGAAGTTGAGTCTCTTCCTCAATCTTGAGGTTGTAGGCATGAACTGCTGACGCGATGAGGATGGCCCCTACGATTCCCCCCACCACACGGAGGGCCATGAGGTAGTGTTCTCTGAGGTAGACAATTGCCCTTGCCGAAGTTTGAACAAATTCGTCTTCGTGGATCTTCTTTCGATGAATGCGTTTCGCCACGGTTTGCTTCTTTCAAGGGAGTTCCACTCTGCCAAGGGCCTTTACGCTCCCGATGCCTGAATCTCTTTCGATCAGGCGCCTGTCAGGGTTGGAAGGCTAGGCGGCAGGTAACTTTATGGGAACGTTCCTAAAACGGAATCAGTTTCGCAACAGTTTCTACCAGACTTCGTTTGCGGTTCCAAACCCTGTTCCATCCGCTGAATTTCTGGTGTAACGTGAGCTCGGTTTTGGATCGTAGGATGCCTTGAGGGCAGTGAGTCCGGTTGAAGGGCCATGACAGGGGAGGGACGGCGGACGGATTGCCGCCGACCCGACCGGACCGCAGCCATGAGAGGAGGGTATCCACGCAAGGCGGGACAAAGATTGGAAATAAAAGGAAAACGCGCAGCGCACAAAAATGTGGGCTGGGATCCCGTTGCCCTTCGTTGCAACGGGAAGATGAGCGCGCTCCCTGGTGGGTGCAGGGCGAAGCCCTGCCAGGGGACGGGGGACAGCGTCCCCCGACGCTTGCGATTCCACAGTCCTGGGAATGTCCCGCCTTGCGTGGATACCCTGATGAGGAGAAAGCAGTTTCCTGGACTGTCGTGCCCTGGAAGCGTGTCGCGCCGCCAGTCTTGGAGGTTGCGGAAGATGGATAGCGCTGGAGTTCGCCATGGGTTGATGAAGGCTCTCAGGCTGGACCTTGTGGGGCCTGGTCCGGAGGATGAGGAGCTTGCGGGGGAGGTTTTGCCCACGTCGCCGTCGAAGTGGTATTTGACGGGGTTTCTTGTTCCGCGGGATGCTTCGTTGGAGGCGCGTTCGGACGAGCTGGGGAACGACGAGCTGGAGCAAGTTTTCCAGTCGAGGGCCGGGGACGATGACGAGGCTCCGGAGAAGATTCCGGTGCGGCGTGCTTTTTTTCCGTCGTCCATGGGGCTGAGCCTGCTGGTTCCGGAGGGGGGCGAGGATCTGGAGGCGGTGCTTCTCTGGGGCGATTACGAGGCGGTCGCCAAGGGCGGTGGATAGGTCTGCGGCGGAGGATAGGCGGAGGAGAAGCTGGGCTCGTGGCCTCTGGAGATCGGCCTCTGGGTGGGCCAGAGCCCGACGCACAACGTGATGGGCCGGAAGGGGGACCGGAAGCGGGACACGGCACGCCAGAAGACCATCGCCTTCCAGAACGACGACAAGAACAAGCCGTCACCGATCCCCCTGGAGAACTGTCCCTGGTGCGGCGCCAAGTTCAGCAGCGACAGTTCTCCAGGGATTCGGCGACGGAGCTATCTGGGCCGAGGTCCAACGCCGGAAATCCGGCGCCGGGACGACCCAAAAGGGCATCAAGCAGGTGGAGACCAAAACCTTCCTCGCCCAGGCCTACTCCACGGAAGGCGACTCGGGAGAGGAAGCGCCGGTGGGCGACTTCCATGCCACGGTCCAGAACGAGGGGGCGGCCTTTTTTCCGGACGACTGGGAGTAGCGGGCAAACCCGGGAAACACCAAGGCCCATGATTATGGAGCCGGCGATAGGAGTTGAACCTACGACCTACTGATTACGAATTGCCTGGAAGGGGTTTTTCACATGTCGCCAAGTTTTGCCGACCCACTGAAAACAAAGGTTTTTTCAATTTTGGTTGTTCGCCCAATTTCGCCCAATTTCGCCTGGGTTGTCGTCAAAATTGTCGTCAAAATTGCCACCAAAAATGACTGGTCGAACACCCAATTTGGAACAGGCAAACGATACCAACGCCGGCCCGCGCAAGTCAAATTTCGGCGGCTTGGTTGACTACCGCCACAACCGCCCGCTTCATTCGGTGGAGGAACCGTTCCAGATCTTCCTCGGAGTCGCGTTCCCGCCACTGCGTTCCGCCGGGCGATCTGCAACCAGGATGGACGCCGCGCCATCGAACCGCCAGGTGGAGACAATCCCGAATCCGGGAAGGAATCCTGTAGAGCGTTCCAGGTGGACCCCCGCCCGGGCGTTGATTTCCCGCCACTGCTTTCCCTGGAACTGTGTTCACCACCGGGGAGCCTTTCCCCGGCCCCGGTGTCTCGCTCGATCTGCAACCCCGGGTTTCGGTAGGAAGATGGTGCCCACTATCGA
>JAJRTK010000505.1 GCA_024278345.1 bacterium
TCCATCACGTAGCCAACACCTCGAACCGTATGGATGAGCTTTGGTTCAAAATTCCGGTCAAGCTTGTTGCGCAAATACGAGATGTAGACCTCAACGACGTTGGTGGAACTGTCGAAATCAATGCCCCACACGTGTTCGGCGATTTGTGTTTTTGTCACGATGCGTTCCGAATTTGCCAGAAGGTAGCGCAATAAGGAGTACTCCCGGCCCGTAAGCTTGATTTCCACGTCTCCCCGCCGGACCTTGCGGGAGACTGGATCAAGGGTCAGATCGGCCAAATGCGTCGCCGATTGGGTGACGAGCTGTCCCCGGCGGGTCAAGGCGCGAATACGGGCCAGAAGCTCCGCAAATACGAAAGGTTTCGTCAGATAGTCGTCGGCGCCTAGGTCGAGGGCCTCCACTTTCGTCTCGATCTCATCCTTGGCGGTGAGCATGAGCACCGGCGTGTCGATGCCGAGCTCTCGGAGCTGACGAAGGACATGAATCCCGCTTATACCGGGCAAGAGAAGATCGAGGAGAATGACGTCGTATTCTGCTTGCAGGCAGAACTCCAGCGCGCGATGGCCAGTTTCAGCCACATCGACACCGTATCTTTCCTCTCGCAGTCCACGCTGGATGAATCGGGCAACCTTGGCATCGTCCTCGACGACCAGGATCTGCATGTCCGGATTCCTTTTCCGCAACAATTTGCGATTTTCGGGGTTCGAGGTTATAAAAGGCGTCTGGATCGGGCGGTTAGCTCAGTTGGGAGAGCGCCGGAATCGCACTCCGGAGGTCGAGAGTTCGAGCCTCTTACCGTCCATCCTTGAAAGTCGCTGTCTTTTCAGCGGCTTTTTCTTTTGGCGCCCGACCCCTGATTCTTTTTTCTGGATTCTAGCTTTTCCCGCTTGAAGGCTTGTTTTTTTTCGCACTCACGGAAACCGGAAGAGGGCCGGGAGCCGATGCTTCTTCGAAAGACCCAAGGGCCTCCACGGTTTCCCGGACATGAATGAGGTCGAGCACCGAAAGTGCCTGCACCGTGCGGATTGTAAGAAGCTGCGTGCTCCAGCTTTCGGGATGGCTGTAGATCTGCCGAATCAGGCCTGCGCCGCGCTCCGTGGCCTGGGTGGAAATCCCCTGATCTACAAGCTTTCTGATTCCCTTGCCAAGACCTTGATAATCAAGATGATAGGCAAGTCGGTATGGGAAGGCTTGCAGCCGGCTGAGCCCGGCCGGGAAACGGACAGCCAAGTAACTGGATATCGCGCGGGATTCCCGGTCGGCTCGCAAGAACAAAAAGGTCTTGAGCATCCGCTTCAAGAGTGTCGTCAAGAACCGAGCGGGATGAATTTCCAGAAGCCATCGGCGATTTCTTGCGATCTCTTGAAGGCTTTTGTCGATTCTTCCTTCGATCTGGAAGAGCTCCGCAATGCTCTTGTAGTTGATGCACCATGCGATACCGATGGCTCGGATGCCTTCCGCGGAGACACCGGCGGAAAGGTGAAGCCCTTTTTCCTTTGTTTGCTCCAGATACCCAAGCTCGACCAAAACTCGTGCCAGCCGTGCCACGGCCATCCGTCTCTTTTCCCGCAATTTTTCTAGCTCTTCCTTTTCACGGTTTTCCGCACGAACGAATCCCAAATCCTCCGCGTACACGGAAAAACTTCTTGGCGGCGGGGGGAGGCCGGGCAGGGCGAGTCCGAGGTACTCCGGGTCGAATTCGGCGCGAAGCCGCATGGCTTCAAAGAAAATGGGCCGGCGCATCCGGTCAAGTTTGCGGCGTACTGACTCGATGCTGGAAGTTGGGAGCTCCACGGATTCTGGAAGGAACTCGGGATTGAGGATGTCTCGCACACTGGTAGCCAAAAGACGAATGAGCCAGGGCAGGGAACGGAGCAGGATTCCGATGATGTAAAACGGTAACAGCACCACCCGTCCGCCCCAGAGGCGTGTCCTGTAGATGTTGTAGAGATTGATGGTTCTCACCCGTTTTGGAAGCCGCTCAAGAGGGTAGCTGCCGAAGATCCTTCGAATCATCGTGCGGCGGGCGACGGAGAGGGCTTCCAGAACTTCATCCCCGAATTCGTACTGAACCTCGAGATCAAGCTCTTCATCGACGGACAAAAAGTGGAGGGCGTTGAAGGATGTGCTCACGAGGCGGTGGAACTGCCGGCGTTCCTTATCGACGTCACGTCTGAGCCTGCCGGTGGCTCGGCCGCTCATTCGATCCAACCAATTGGACATGGCCGCCAGCTCCTCGCTGCTCGCACGATCCAGCTCCCTGAGAGGAATGCAGTAACGGTTGAATTCCAGGATAAGCTTTGCCGTTTGCTCCGCCACTGACGAGGTCAGAAGGTGAAACCAGATGTGAGGCCCAAGAACCGATTTTCTTCGGCTCAATTCCAGTCTTTCCAGGCGTTTGAGCTCTGCCTTGGTGTAGTTGAGCCTTTCGAGGCGGATGTTCATGAGCACGAGATTTCCCAAGAGCTGTTCCGCCGTCTTCGTGTCGGTAGAATGCAGGACGGAACCGTCCAAGAAGTCTCGGTACAGAAGGAGGATGCGCTTCGTGTCGCACCGGGCGCGAAACGCACGGTGGTCATCAGGCGAAACCTGGGGCAGCTCTTGTCGCTGGAAAAGGCCAGGATCCGCCGGAAAAGTGCCGCGGAGGACCTTTTCAGGTTCCAGGACCCGGCAAGCGAGGATCTGACAGTCCCTTTTTCTCTTGTTTTCTTTCAGGGTCTCCAGAAGGTTCGTGTACTGAGCTTCCACGACGTTGTGGTAGACATCAGTGGCGTCGGAGGCAAGACGCCTCAGCCAAATGCCGGTTCCCATGAAGATCAAACAAATGGCCCCCACCACCACAAATCCTACGCCCAAAGTGCTGGTGAGGGATTTGGCGACGCTTTCCAGCACCTTGAAATGCAGGAAGAGCACGTCAAGAACAATCTTGACCAGCAGAAAGATCCCGCCGAATAGGATGAGCCTCTTCGCCGGCCGTTGGCTCGAAGTCACCAGTGTGTTTCCCACCTTGTCCAGAAGGGCGGGGCCCGAGATGACGCCCTGAAGATCGGCGAACCAGTAAACCAAGGAAAGTAGCTTTTCCAGTACGTCACCAAGACGGCGGCCGGCCGAGGCGATGGTTTCCGATGAGGCTTCGTCACTGGCCCCTGCAAAGGTCCGGACGAGTGGCAGGCTGCGAAATCCTGGCAGGTTCATGTACTTGAGGACCGTGGCCAGTCTCTGGGTCAATCCAGGCCCCAAAAATAGCTCCACCTCGGCGCCGTTGAGATGCTTGAGGGAATCGATGAGGTCGTCGGCGTGAACCACCGGGAACCGGCTCCCACCTTTGGAGGCGGACTGAAGAGGTGAAGCCCCGGAGAGGCTGAGTTCGGGGCGGCAGGCCACTGCTTCCGATGCCAGGTCCAGCAAGGCGACAAGCTTGGGAAAAGAAATCTCTGGCACCAGGAGACGCAACCGCTGAAGGTTGCGGGTGCGAAGGCGCGGGAGCCTGCGGAGCGGGTCGGAAGCAGTTTCCGTTCCCCGAGTCCTAAAATCAAAGAGTAGAAGATTCGACTGAAGAATCGATCGGAATCGGTGAACGACTTGATCCATTCCACGAAGAAGGAAAATGAGCAACCGAACGCTTCGGAGAAGCGGTCTCGCAATCCGAACATACCGCACGAGTCTGGGAAGCCGGAACAAGCGAACCCATTCCAGATGCAGGGCATCGCCAGTGCCAAGTCCCCAAGTCAAAAGACCGATGGGAATGGAGGGCAAAAAGTCTACGAAGAAATGGCGGCGAATGTAGCGGAGAGGTTGAGGCGAATAAACCGTCCGCACACCGATCTCAATGAGCAGAAAAAGGCAGATGATCCCATCAACCAAATCAAGCTTGTTTCGCAGGTCCGGGTCGAGCTCGACGGACATGTCCACGGCAAGCAGGCCAACGAGCACGAAAATGAAGAAGAAGACGAGGCTTTCGGTCACCCTAACCCAACGTTTGCCAAACCGGCGAACGAGACGAGCCTCCAGTTGTTGCTCCAGGAGCTCGTCCATCACTCTTCGCCGCTGTTGCTTGAGCTGGCGAATGGACCGCCGCTTTGGCCGGTTGACGGGAGCCGACCGGTCTATTGCGCCCAACATCCAGTCCGTGAGCTCCAGGAAGCACTTGAGGATGGGAATGCCTTCGGGGTTCGGACGATCCGTGGCGGTCGTATAGATCTCATGGCCATGCTCGAGAAGGCCGTGAGCCAGTTCTTCCACCGCTGGCGCAATGGCCCGATCCGGTTGGCGAAGCTCGCCTTCAATGGAGCTGCGGAGCTTTTGCTCAATAGGGATAAGCCGCGGAGTTTCTTCTGGTCCCGTGCCTTCCCAAGTAGTGGCGTCGCCAAGTTTTTTTTGAAGCACTAGAGCGTCAATTTCTCCGCGGATCATGGAGCTGTCAAAGAGCAGATCGGCCACCTCCGGAAGCGACTCATCACCCTCTGACGACAGAAGCTGTTCCGCCCTGCTGCAGGCCAGTTTTTGCTGTGCCCTGGCCATGGAAACCCGGATCTCGAAGAGCTTCTTCGTTGTTTGTTCCACTGAGAGCAGGTCCAGAAGAGACGTTGATTGGTTTTGTGCTCCCCGTGCTCCGGCCAAAGAGGGAGACTCTTTTTCCAGGCGTTTGGCAGCATTCTTCGTCTCCCTCGTAAGCCAGGAACAAACCCTCTTGGCATCGGCCAAGACCCAGTCCCGTCGATCTCCTTCCAGGGCCATGAACAAAAGGTGAAGCGTGTAGGAACGCTCTTCGAGCATCAACAGGCCAGCGAATTCCTCGTGAAACGACTGGAACGTGGCGTGGCTCATGGTCTGTCGCCGAGCCTCAAGCTCTTCCAACATCTTTTCGAGGAGCTCCGCCGTCTCCGGAGATCGGTGTTCCTCCACATAGGAAAGCGCCCTTGCACGGAGAGCGGTCAAGAGGTCAAGGAGCTCTGGTTCCTGCTGAAAACCCTCGGGATCCTCGAAGCCCAAAGCTTCATCATGCGCCGAAATCCAAGCATCCACGCTCCACCCGGCGGCAACGACCAGTTCTTCCAGAGAAACACTGGGCCGAGTGATAACCTGGTGTATCCGTTGGCGAATTGTTGTGAAGGCCATGGTGCCAGGCGACTCCCTAGTGTTTCTGATTCTGCCCCATCCCATCTGGTTAGCCGTGGGACTCCCGCAGGGCATAATTCGAGAAAACCGCTTTTTTTTCTTTGAGTTACCTTCCGCTCGCGGCGGCGGCAATCCGTCCGCCGCCACTCGCATTTCACCGCCCCGGGACAGGGTTGACTGCCCTGAATGCGTACCACAACCCACTCGTTCAACATACCGTCTTTCTTGACAGGCGCCGAAACGGTCTGGGATGACAGGATCCTGTTCTTGAGCATTGGGAACGAATGGCCTATACTCTGCCTTTCCCACACTTGGCGGCACCTGTTCAACAAGGAGAAACCGATGAAACGGACATTTCAGCCAAACAACCGCCGACGGCGAAAAAAGCACGGGTTCCGGGCCAGGATGAAGACAAAATCTGGGCGCCGCGTGATCCAGAGGAGACGAGCAAGAGGCCGCACACGATTGAGCGCCTCTGATTCCTAAACAAGCCCAGAATGAACGTGTGATGAGCTTGAGTTGTGCCATGCCGAAAGTGACCGTGAACAGTCTACCAAAGAGTTGACCCAAAACCATGGGTTTGCCACGTAAGCATCGCCTGACCCATCGTCGGGATTTCCAACGCCTTTATGCCCGCGGGCGGAAATTAGTCCGCCGAGAACTTGTTGTTTTTGTTACGCCCGGAAAAGCTGTGGTGCCAAGACTCGGGTTGACTGTATCGAAGAGAGTCGGCAATGCCGTGGCGCGGAATCGAGTCAAGAGAAGACTCCGCGAGTCTTGGCGCGGGATCATCACTCAGCTGCCTCCGGTGGACATTGTTGTCGTCGCACGCCCGCCTCTTTCCAATGCTCAATACCGCCGCTTCTTGGAAGCCGCCGAACGATTTCGATGTTGGTTCGAGCGAATAACATTCTCAGACAGATGAAGGCTGTCTGGATCTGGTTGGCCATCGCGCCAATCCGATTCTACAAACTTTTCATCTCCCCGATCCTTCCTCCCGCCTGCCGATACAGTCCGACGTGCTCCATGTATGCCATGGAGGCTATCCGGCGTCATGGGGTTTTCCGCGGTTTTTTCCTGGCTGTTTATAGGCTTCTGCGGTGTAACCCTTTCAGTCGAGGCGGTTACGATCCCGTCCCTTGACACTTCGCCAACACCGGTCATCGATGCGGTTGGCATGGAGAAGTTAGCGTGGAAAAAAGGCTATTCCTCGCGGTCATATTATCTATGGCCGTCCTGATGATTTGGCAGGTTCTCTTTCCCCCAATTCCCATGGAGGAACCCGTTGGGCCCATGCCTCCGAAGCTGGCTGCGACTCCCTCGCCTGGAACAGATGCCAAGTCGCCTTTTCAGCCGTCGCCCAAACCTTCTCAGGCGAGGCCCCCTGTACCCATGGGAATTCCCATGGAGTCAGACGTCGAGGAGCGGGTGGTGACCATCGACACGCCGCTCTACCGTGCGAGAGTTACAAATCGAGGAGCCTGCCTGCTGAGTCTTCGCCTCAAAAACTATCGTCTCCATCCCGATACCCCAGAATTGGTGGAAATGATTCCTCAACCCGACGGGATTGCCAAGTATTTGGAAGAGGAATACTCGGAAACCGATCGCGCGCAAAAGTTAAGCCTTCTCCCCTCAGAGGTCAAAAAAATGTGGCGGCCCCTGGCTGTCAGAATCACGGGGACTGAAGAAGGACTTGAGCAAAACCAGATTGTCTTTAGCCTCGAAGCTCCAAGCGATGCCAGCCTTTTTCGACTGGATGGGGGCGAAGACGTAGTTCTGACCTTCTCCCATCTGGATTCAACAGGGCTTCGGCAAACAAAGCGTGTGACTTTCTACGCTGACTCCTACCTTCAGAAAGTCGAGCTCGATTTCACCAACGACGGAGACGGCCCCCTGCTCATCACTCCCGAGATGGTGGTGACCGAAGGCTACCGCGCCGCGGGAATCCCGCATTCGACCCGATACAATGTCGCCTCGGCGGTTTATGGCGCCGTGGCAAAGAGATACTCTCTGACTCTTCCAGATCCAGGCCAGCGGCAGCGGGAATCCGTCACTGGCCTCCAGTGGGCCGCCATGGAAGACCTCTATTTCTTCACCGGCCTCTTGCCGCGCTCGCCCGCTGGCACAGTCATTGCCGAGCAAACAGTCATGGGCTTGCCCCGTATCTTGATCCAGTTTGACCCGCTTCAGATCCAGCCTGGAATGTCAGCCGAAATGGCGGTCGATGCTTACTTGGGGCCCAAGGAATACGATGGGCTGGTGGAAATCGGGAGCGATGTTGATCGCATTATCGACTATGGAATGTTTCGCATACTAGCCCTTCCGGCTATCGCAATCCTGAAGTTTCTCAATGGGATCGTTCATAGTTTTGGGTTCGCCATCATCATCTTGACCCTGCTTCTCAAGGTTGTGACCTATCCGCTGAACATGGCGCAATACAGCTCCATGAACAAAATGAAGCTCCTGGCTCCAGAGCTCGAGAAAATTAAGGCAAAATACAAGGACGCCAAGGATCCCCAGCGCTATAACCAAGAGATGATGCAACTCTATAAAGTCCATGGCGTCAATCCGGCGGCGAGCTGTTTACCCATGTTCGTTCAGATGCCGATTTTTCTTGCTCTCTATAGCGGATTGCTCTATTCCATAGACCTCAGACAAGCACCGTTTCTCTATATCCCCGACCTTTCGAACCCCGATCCATACTTCATTTCACCGCTGCTCATGGGCGTCAGTATGCTCGCTCAACAGCGGTTGAGTCCAAGTCCCGCGGATCAGTCTCAGGCTACGATGATGAAGGTGCTCCCTATCGTGTTTACGGGCATTTTCCTTTTCGCCCCCGCCGGGCTGGTCATCTATTGGCTCATGAACAACGTGCTATCCATTGCCCAACAATACTGGATGCAGAAAACAGGCAAGGCGTGACGCTCGCCTCTGAGGAGGAAAACCATGCGTAAGATGATAGAAGACACAGGAACCACACCAGAAGAGGCGATCAACAAAGTTCTCGCGAAGTTGGGGGTGTCTCGCGAGCAGGTGGCGATTGAGATTCTCGAACATGGCAGCGAAAGCTCTTTGTGCCGTCGCCCGGCTCGCGTACGGGTCGTTCACGATCCTTCCTCGCTCGTCGCCATCCGACCCGTCCAGGCTGCTCAGGCGCCACTCCAAGAGACTCTGCCAGAGGATGCGGCCGAAGAAGAAGCTCCCCTTGCAGCCGAAAAAAACGAGCCTCCTCCAGAAAATTCTACTTCTGACGAAACCGAGGAGTCTGAAACAACAGGTCATGCGGAACCCACCGCACCCCCGGAACGGGAATCGGTGTTGGAATCGGATGACGTGGACGGAGATCTGTCAAACGCACAAGAAGATGAACCTGCCGATCTGTTAGACTTGGCTCTGGACATCGTGTCGGACCTCTTAGATCACATCGGGATCGACGCCTACCTCGATGCATCGCGGACCAACAGCAAGATCTACATCGATATCGAAAGCGATCTAGGTGGCCTCCTTATCGGGAAACAGGGCAAGAACCTCGACGCACTCCAGCACGTCGTGAATCGTATTTTCGCCAGAGAGAATGAAGAACGCACCACCATTGTCCTCGACACGGAAGACTATCGCCGCCGCCACAGGGTCTCCTTGGAAGACCTGGCCTTCCGCGTGGCCGACCGGGTTCGGGGAACCGGAAGACGGTCGGTTCTCAAGGAGATGAACCCCTACGAGAGGCGCCTCGTCCATCTGGCGCTCAAAAACGACCCTGATATTGAAACCATCAGCGAAGGAAACGGCTTTTTGAAGAAAATCCGGATCCAACTCCGCTAGCGCCTGATGGACACAATTGCCGCAATCGCGACACCTGCCGGTTATGGAGGAATCGCGGTCATCCGCGTCAGCGGTACCAAAGCCCTAGACATCTGTTCCAGAAGTTTCGCACCTCGGCGGCGCCGACCTCTGGATTGCTCCGATGACCGCCGCGTCGTTCTGGGGGAGGTCCGGCGTGGGTCACAGACCATTGACCGGTGTGTTGCCAGCCTCTTCCTTGGCCCCAACAGTTATACCGGTGAAAATGTCGTTGAGCTTGCGTGCCACGGAAGCCCTTTCGTGGCCAGCCATGTTCTCGACACCTTGCTGGAAAATGGTGCGCGGCTGGCAGAGCCAGGCGAGTTTACGCGCCGCGCCTTTGAAAACGGAAAGCTCGACCTTGTGCAGGCCGAGGCTGTCCTGGATCTCATTTTGGCCCATGGGGAACAGAGTGCGCGGCTGGCCCTGAGCCAGCTTAGTGGACAGCTTTCGCGCCGGATCGAGGGCTTTCAACAAGAATTGATCACCGCTGTTGCCGAGATTCAGGCTTTTCTGGAGTTTCCCGACGAAGATCTTTCCACGGAGACTCCCCAGGCCCTGTTGACCCGCCTCAAGACCACGTCCAAAGGGATCGAGGAACTGCTGGAAACCTATGACGAGGGACGTCAGATTCAACAAGGGTATTCCTGTGTTTTGGTCGGCGACGTCAACGTGGGGAAGAGCACTCTAGCCAACGCCCTCCTGGGCGCGGAGCGAAGCATCGTCACTCCCCTGCCCGGGACGACGCGGGATCTGGTGGAGTCGAGACTCAAACTCCAGGGCATTTCAGTTCTTCTTTACGACACGGCGGGTCTGCGCAACAGCGAGTGCCCCGTGGAGGCCGAAGGAGTTCGGCGAACCCTGGGGGCCGTGTCCAGCGCGGACTTGGCGATACTTGTCATCGACGCCGCCGCAAAGGACCCTGGTTGGGAGGATCGTCTGCTTTTCGAGAAGGCCACCCAACCAAAGCAACACTGTATCGTGGCGTGGAATAAGGTGGATCTCCGGCATGATCCGCCTCCGGGCGAGTTTTTGGGGATCCCGGTGGTGCCCGTATCGGCTTTGACTGGCACGGGGCTAGAGGAGCTGCGACACCAGATCAAGAAGATTCTCCTGACTCAGCACACATCGTCAGGGGAGCGCCTCCTTCTTTCCAATACTCGGCAAAAGAACGCCTTGCAGCGGGCTCACAAGGCGATGGCTAGGGCGATGGAGATCTTGCCTTCCCGCGGTGACTACGAGCTGGCCGTAGAAGATCTCCAGGTGGCATTGACAGAGTTTGGGCGCGTCTTGGGTAAGGTGACGCCTGACGAAATCCTAGATCAGGTGTTCAGCCGGTTTTGCATCGGCAAGTAACGGGCGATTGTGGAACGGGGTCGCGGAATGGGTCACGGTCATTACGAAATTGCTGTCGTGGGTGCCTGCCATGCTGGGTGCGAAGCTGCCCTGGCTTCCGCCAGAATGGGGCATCAAACACTCATGATTACCCTGAACCTCGACACCGTCGGGCAGATGAGCTGCAATCCCGCCATCGGCGGCCTGGGAAAGGGCCACTTGGTTCGAGAAATCGATGCCCTGGGTGGTGAAATGGCTCGCGCCGCTGACTCCACCGCCATCCAGTTTCGCATGCTCAATACCCGCAAAGGCCCAGCCGTCCAGGCCGGTCGCGTCCAGTCTGATCGCGCCGCGTACCGACGGCGGATGCGGAGGGTCTTGGAAGAAACGACAAACCTGTACATTCTCCAGGCGGAGGTCGCGCACTTTCTTCTTTATGATGACCGGATCACCGGACTGGAAACCACCCTTGGAGAACAGTTTAGCGTTGGAGCCATCATCGTGGCCACCGGAACGTTTCTTGGGGGCTGCCTCCATATCGGCGAGCGGCAACTTCCGGCGGGCCGCGCCGGAGAACGCCCGGCCATCGAGCTTGCGGAGTTCTACCGCCGGCTCGGTTTCCAGGTGAGCCGCCTGAAGACCGGGACGCCACCCAGGCTCGACGGGCGGACCATTGACTACTCCGCCTGCCGGAAACAGCCTGGAGACCCCGAGCCCACTCCCTTTTCCTATTCCACCGGCGATCTCTCCGGGATGGAACAGATTCCTTGCCATCTCACCCAGACCAACGAGACCACCCACGAGATCATTCGCCAGAACCTCGCTCGGTCCGCGGTTTTCAGCGGCGCGATCCAGGGAACCGGTCCACGGTACTGCCCTTCCATCGAAGACAAAATCATCCGTTTCGCCGGCAAGCCTTCCCACCAAATCTTCCTGGAACCTGAAGGCCGAACCACCCATGAAGTCTACGTCAATGGAATCTCCACCTCCCTGCCCATCGACGTGCAGCACCAGGTCGTGGCCTCCATCCGAGGCCTGGAAGAAGCCCACATCCTCCGCCCGGGGTACGCCATAGAATACGATTTTATCCAGCCCACGGAGCTTCTTCCCACCCTGGAAACCCGGAAAATTCGCGGCCTCTATCATGCTGGTCAGATCAACGGAACCACCGGTTACGAGGAAGCCGCCGCACAGGGGTTTTGGGCGGGCGTGAACGCCGCCCTGGCGCTCCGCAAGGCCCCACCCATGATTCTGGGGCGCCATGAGGCATACATGGGCGTTCTCATCGATGATCTCGTGACTCGGGGCGTGGACGAGCCCTACCGGATGTTCACCTCACGGGCCGAATACCGCCTCTTGCTCCGGTTTGACAATGCTGACCAGCGACTCATGGATATCGGCCATCGCCTGGGTCTGATTTCTGCCCGCGAGCAGAAGCGGTGCCACGAGAAACGGCGGAAAATCCAGATCACTCTGGATCTTCTTCGGGCCCAGAAGATAACGCCCTGTCAGGAAGTCAACCGGCGCCTCGCGGAACTTCATCAACCGATGCTCCGCGTTCCCGCCAATCTAGCCACCCTCCTTCGACGCCCGGCATTCGGTTACCAGGGGCTGCGTCTTCTTCACCCAACCCTGCCGGAGCTCGATCCCGAAGTCCGCCGTCAAGTAGAGATCCAGGCCCGGTATGAGGGATATCTTCAGCGCCAGGAAGAACAAGTCCAGAAGATGCTCCGCCACGAATCCATGCGCCTTCCGCCCGACCTCGATTACCTCTCCATGGCGGAACTCTCCACCGAAGTCCGCCAAAAACTCCACCGCCATCGGCCCGACACCTTGGGGCAGGCCTCCAGAATCTCGGGCATGACGCCAGCCGGCTTGAACGTCCTTTTCCTCTTGGTCCACAAACGAAACCGCCAAACCTCCCAAGCTATCGCCAATTGAACTTGTCCCATGACCGATCCCCATTCCAACCTGGTCCGCCAAATCGTGCGCCTGGCCGATGACGTCCACCGTCTGCTGCCCGATATCGATATCACGCGGGTGCAGCGAGCCCAGATACTGCGCTACGTCACCGCCCTCCGGGATTACAACCGGATCCACCGAGTCACCGGGACCAGGACCGCCGAGGACATGCTGCGCCTCCACGTCGCCGACAGCATCGGCCTCCTGCCTTGGATGACGCCTCCACTCGTGGATGTGGGGAGTGGCGCCGGGCTGCCCGGCATCCTCCTGAAGATCCTCCAGCCCGATTGGGAGGTCACCCTGGTGGAGCCCCGCAAGAAGGCTTCCGCCTTCATCGCCTGGATGATCGCCGAGCTGGGGTTGCGGAACGTGCGGCTCCTGGATCGGCGGGCCGAGGCCGTGCGGATCGGGGATCTGCTGAATCCCGACGGGGCTTCCACGCTGGTGGCCAAGGGATTCGGCGACACCCGTCGTCTTCGGGAGGTGGCGGGCCACTTATTGGCTCCGTCGTTCCTGGAAGGCGATTCCGCGCCCCCGCTCTCCGTGGTCGTGCCGTCGGGGAACCCCGAGCCGGTCCATTCCGGGGAAGAGGTGCATCCACACCCCCTCATGGGGGACCGGTTCCTCCACGTGATCCGGATTCCTCCAGAGAACCGTTTTTAGGCTTCGAGCCGCCTTGGGCCGGCAGGAACTGGTCTTGGGAGGAATCCAGGTCGTGGGGCGCCTTGAGGGTAGTGAGCTTGGTTGAAGGGCGATGATAGGGGAGGGGCGGCGGACGGATTGCCGCCGACCCGACCGGAAGACGACAAGAAAAGAGGCTCAAGGGAGAGCTTGCCGCGCTACGGCAACCCTCGGGCTTGCCTTACATGCTTCTTCGGTACTGGCCGCCGACCTGGAAGAGGGCTTGTGTGATTTGGCCCAGGCTGCAGCATTTCACGGTTTCCATGAGTTCGGCGAAGAGGTTGTCGCCCTCTAGGGCCACGCGTTTGAGGCGTTCCAATGCGGGTCCGCTGCGCTGGGCGTGGCGTTGGTGGAAAGCCTGGACGCCCTGGATTTGGGATTGTTTGTCTTCGTCGGTGGATCGGGCCATCTCGATCTCTTCCACGCGGCCGACTTTTCGTTGGTCGATGAAGGTGTTGATTCCGACGATGGGCAGCTCGCCGCTGTGCTTCTTTTGTTCGTATTCCAGGGATTCTTCCTGGATCTTGGAGCGTTGGTACATGAGTTCCATGGCGCCCAGGACGCCGCCGCGGTGGGAGAGGCGTTCGAACTCGGTCAGGACGGCTTCTTCCACGACGTCGGTGAGCCATTCGAGGAAGTAGGAGCCTTGGAAGGGGTTTTCGTTTTTGAGGAGCCCGAACTCGCGGTTGAGGATGAGCTGGATGGCGACGGCTCGGCGGACGGATTCTTCGGTGGGTGTTGTGATGGCTTCGTCGTAGGCGTTGGTGTGGAGGCTGTTGCAGTTGTCGGCGATGGCGTAGAGGGCCTGGAGGGTGGTGCGGATGTCGTTGAAGTCGATCTCTTGGGCGTGGAGGGAGCGGCCGGAGGTTTGGATGTGGTACTTGAGTTTTTGACTCCGCTTGCCGGCTCCATAGAGATCCCTCATGGCGATGGCCCAGATGCGCCTTGCGACTCGGCCGATGACCGTGTATTCGGGGTCGATGCCGTTGGAGAAGAAGAAGGAGAGGTTGGGGGCGAACTGGTCGATGGGAAGGCCTCGGGCCAGGTAGTATTCGACGAAGGTGAAGCCGTTGGCCAGGGTGAAGGCGAGCTGGGTGATGGGGTTGGCCCCGGCCTCGGCGATGTGGTAGCCGGAGATGGAGACGGAGTAGAAGTTGCGGACGCCGTTTTCGCAGAAGTATTCCTGGATGTCGCCCATCATTTTGAGGGCGAAGTCGGTGGAGAAGATGCAGGTGTTTTGGGCCTGGTCCTCCTTGAGGATGTCGGCTTGGACGGTGCCGCGGACGGTTTTGAGGGTGTCGTTGCGGATTTGCCGGTATTCGTCGGGTGGCAGGAGTTGGTCGCCGCTGACGCCCAGGAGTCCGAGGCCGGTGCCGTCGTGGCCGTCGGGGAGGTTGGGAGCGCGGTAGACCGGTGTGTCCGGGGCAAGCTGGGCGATCTTCTTCTTGGCCTCTTCCCACCGGCCGGTTTCCCGGAGCCTTTTTTCGACGTTTTGGTCGATGGCCGTGTTGAGAAACATCGCCAGGATCATGGGTGCCGGGCCGTTGATGGTCATGGAGACGCTGGTGGAGGGTGCGCTGAGATCGAATCCCGAGTAGAGACGCTTGGCGTCGTCCAGGGTGGCGACGCTGACCCCCGAGTTTCCGATCTTTCCGTAGATATCGGGCCGGAGGTCGGGATCGCGGCCGTAGAGGGTCACCGAATCGAAGGCCGTGGAGAGGCGGGCCATGGGGTAGTCCTTGGCCAGGTAGTGGAACCTTCGGTTCGTCTGTTCCGGCGGGCCTTCGCCGGCGA
>JAJRTK010000506.1 GCA_024278345.1 bacterium
CACCAAGCTGCTCCATGACCGAAGACTCTGGACCCCCATCTCCAGCCACCACCGCGGAATCCTCTTCCTGCTTCGAACCAATAGCTTCAGCAACGCTTTTCCCGCCAGCCGAATCTGAAACTGCGAGCGGCTTCGACTTCTCAGTGTTGGGAGAAGTCCCGCTCTCCCCTTCCGGCGCCCCCACAGCCACTCCGTCCACAAAAAAGAAAAGCAACAGAAAAACAAGGGAGAAACCAGGGCAGCCGGCCTCGAACCTCTTCAAAGACAGAAATCTCTTCACGGGCGCTCCCCCCCTTCAAGCTGTTGGAGGAGCGAATCTTTGGGAGACTTTTCGAAATAACCGCCCAACCCCGCATCCCCGGGCAGATCCAGATCACGGCCCCCCGCCGCGGACCCCTCGATCCGGTAGGCCCGAACCGCCACGTCCCACGGCCCATTCAAGATCTGCCGGGCACTCTTCCCCTTCCATTCTTGGAGCGGATTCGCGCTCTTGGAGGAGATGGCCACTAACATTCCCTGCCCCGCGGGCGGCGCTACCCGAATCCTCACACTACCGATCTTCGACACGATGAAGGGCTTCGATGCCTCCAGAACCACCCGATCCTGGTACCGATTTGGAAGAAGCTGACTCACGGCGCCTCCCTGATCCAGGGACAACACGGTGAGGTAACACTTGCGATCTGCTTTGGCGCCATAGGCGAAGAGATCGCCCACCTGGTAAGCGGGGTTCTCCCCCGATTTGTCGATGGCCATGATGAGGCCAAAATTCCGGTTCGACGCCTTTCCAGAGCCGATTCTCTTGGCGACGGCATGGACGAGGGCATTCGGAGTCATTCCGGGGGCACCTCCGCCGCCTCCAGAACCTCCAGAGCCTCCCCGCTTCCGCCGGATCGCCTCTTCCACGGCCTTTCTGGCATTCACCCGGCCATACCCGTAATAGGGGCTGTGACCCGGCTTGTATTTTCCCCATTTCCCACCGCTGCTATCGATCTTGTCCGCCGTGGTCCGAAGAATATCGTAAACCTCATTCCACTTGAGGTCGGGATTGGCGGCCAAAACCAGCGCGGAAATCCCCGCCACCAGCGGCGTGGCGGAGGAAGTTCCTCCAAAGGAAGAGGTATAATTGCCCGCCGCATCACCCTGGATGGGCTTTCCTCCGTTGTACCCCCCCGAACCGCTGATATCCGTCGTCCAAATCCCAGTGGTCGTCGATTCGTCGTAATCCAGCTTGTAGATCTGGCCGTCCGACAAATACCGCTTCCCCAATCCGTTGGAGGGAGCGGCAACATCAATCTCCCGGCCCCAGTCACTGTAGTAAGCCCGCGTATCGTGGTCGGTACTGGCAGCGACGGTCAAGGCCTTGGAGGAAGAGGCCATTTCATCGTTGCTCACCGATTCATTCCCGTTGCCAGCAGCCCAAACAATCACGCATCCCTTACCGCCGCGACCCTTGGCCAAAGCGTAGTCAAACGCCTTGTCGATCAATGGCTCAAGGGGCCAGCGGCGGGAGTGCAGAGGATCTTCCGGCTTCAGCGGATGACCGTCCGCGGGACCCCAAGAGTTGGACAGAATATCTGCTCCATGTTGCACAGCCCAAACCAGAGCCTTCGCCTTGGTGGAAACTGCCGTAAAACCTCCAATGAGGCGGATTGGCAATATCTTGGCCGCTGGCGCCGCGCCGGCGACGCCCTTGCCATTCCCGGTCACCGCCGCCGCGACTCCAGCGCAGCTCGTCCCGTGGCCTGCCTTGGCAGGCGGCGTGGGATCGCTGTCGCCATCGATGAAATCATATCCGGGGAGCAGTTTCCCCCGAAGATCCTCGTGGCGAAGATCAACGCCACTGTCGATGATAGCAATGGTGATCCCGGCCCCCTTGGACAAGGCCCAGGCATCCGCCACCTTGGCGTCCGCACCCGGCCTCGCCTCTTGCTGCCCCGTATTGCGAAGGTGCCATTGGTTCTTGAACATGGGATCGTTCACCGACGCCCGCAACGCCACCGGCCTCAGAAAATCCGGGTAAGAAAAGCTGGCTTCCCCGGACTCGTAAAGGCTCGCCGCGACTTGAGCCGTTGATGGCCCACTTCCCGGCCTCACCCGTAAAATCCAAACTCCCTCGGCCGGAAGAATCCCCTCCACCACTTGGGCGCCATGGGCTCCGGCAAGCCTCGCCGCTGAATCCCTGTCAAATGCTCTTCGGAACTGGACCACAAACTGGCCCGAAACCAGCACCGGCGTCTCCCCTTCCACGTAAACGGGATTCATGGCCACCACACCGGGATCCCCGGAAATCGCCCGCGAAAGATTCCTTGGCGCATCGGCTCGAAGTTCCACCAGCCGAAGCCCAGGGGCGCCCACGAGGTCCGGAGAATCGTCGAACAGCCCGCGGCTCCGGTCCTGCTTGATCCAGGAATAGTTCCTGGCCAGATCGTCGAGGGGATCTCCAAGGCCGCCCCTGGCACGCGATTCCCGAAGCTGGACCGTGGCCCACTTCGTAGACCGCATCAAGGGCACTTTTCGGCCACGCCCATCGTAGTAGTACTCCCCCGACGGTTCCGCGTTCACGGTCAGGTCATCCACCAGTGATCGTGCCATGGCCCTCGAACTGGATTCCACCAAGGTCATCTGGTTGAAATCGAGACCTGACGCGGCAACCCCGGAAACCGACGCAACGCATCCCAATAGCCCCACGAACCCGACAGCCTGACGCACAACTCGCGACATGCTCATTCTCCCGTTCTCTGAAAGCCGATACTCCAACACCTTACCGATGAATCAAGACCAACGGAATCACCGCGGGCTCCCCGGGAGTCGGATTGAGGTCCACCGCATAGACCACCGGCCCTTGCGCCTCACCCTGGCTCTCCTGACGCGCTTCCAAAATCAGATTTCGACTCGTGCTTCCCGCTGAAAGCTGCGAGGCAACGCTCTGCTCCTGGGGATTGAGAGGCTGACTCCGAGCAGCCTTTTTCGCGGCTTCCTCCAGCTTGGGAATGGCGTTTAGGGAAAAGACGATGGCCAACCCCTCCTGGCCTGTCCTGTGATCGAAACGAAAGCTGCTTTTTCCCGGGATTGGCACCGTTTCTCCCCCCTTGAGCCGGGAGCTGGGAGACCATGGGTTGGGGTACAGAAGCGACACCTCTCCGCTGGCACCTTTGTGAATGACATAGACGTTACACGCACGCGCTGGCCCGACGATGAGGCGCATTCTGTCACCTGACAAAAACGTGAACTTGTCAGAGACCAGCCGCGGCTTCTCCGAGCCCCGTGTCAACTCGATGGCATATTTGATGGGAAGCGGTCTACTGGTCTCACCGGATGCCACGGCACCATTCCCCGACTCGACGACCAAATCCCTGGATCTCCGGTTCGCCCGGAGGAACAGCTCCCGGGCCCCGGGCCCGGCCCAAGCCTCCATCAAGCCAACCGAAAGAATCACCAAACCAAGTGCAAACAACTTCGAAAGCCTGCCAATCATTCCTGTCATGCCTCCTGTGGATGAGCGATCATTGCCTCCAACAGCATGTTGCAAGGAAGCGAGGCGCAAAACCCTGCCCAAAACCAGGCAGGCCGCCGCAAAACTCCAAGGTTCATCCGAAAATGTGCCGCGCAATCACCGTCCTCTGGACCTCTCCTGTTCCCTCGTAAATGTCGATGAGCACACTATCCCGAAGAAATCGCTCCGCGGGATAGTCCCCGATGTAACCATAACCACCG
>JAJRTK010000507.1 GCA_024278345.1 bacterium
CCTTGACTCGAGCCGTGGCGGAGCTGACAGTTTCAAAGGCTGCTTTCCTCGACCTGACACTTTCCAACCCCACCCGCGCACGCTTGGATCCGCCGGGTATCCACGCAAGGCGGGACAAAGATTAGAAACAAAAGGAAAACCTACGATCCCGATCCCCCGGGAATGCTCACGCCGCGAGAAGCCATCGTGGCGGACAACTCCAACCGCGATCCCGATCTTTTGATCGTGCTCTTCGTCTAGGGCGTAATAATCGGGAAACCTTTTGTTTTCCATGCGGTACGTCCAGATCCAATTGGGCGCCGTCCCACACCCGTTGCTGGCCACTGTCGCCGATCTCGAGCCGCTGCCCTAAGACCGGAGCCCCCACCCCTAAAATCACGAAAAGCGTGGAAACAAAAATCCCGTGCTCTCCATGTACCGTGCGTATTCCTCACCCAACTCGGACCGCAGCTTCCGCTCCTCCACCCTGGCCCGGACCACCTGGAGCCCTACCAACACCAAGACATACGCCTTGGTTTCCCAGCCCTGAAACATGATGGAAAGCCCGTCCCAGTTTAAGAAATAACCCAAGTAAAGGGGATGGCGAACCCAGCCATAAGGTCCACTGGTCACGAGATCTCGCACCTCCGCCATGATGGAAAACGACTCCCGGAGATGCCAGAACGCCCATGCGTTGAACGACCAGCCCATCATGCACAAGACCGTCCCCAAAACGTAGACCGGAAGGCTGGGTGGCGGCGTCCGAAATAGCATCAGCCCAAACCCAAGGACTGTAATCAGCAACGGATAATACCTTTCCAGCACGCCCCGGGCCAGCACCTTCGGCGCCGAGCGTATCTGATACGAGTAAACGATGATCGCCAAGGTCAACATCGTCAACAAGATACGCACTAGCTCCAGAACCTGGGACTCCCCCCCTTCCGGTCCTTGAGAGTAGACCCGCCACAGCTTGACGCCGCCAGCGAACAAGAGCAACCCCCAAAACAGGAGACCAAACCTACGGGCCAACTCCGTCGTTGGCGCCACACCTCCGCCATCTCCCCGCGAGATCTCCATCTCTTCTCCTCCTCAACTTGCCCCCACCGGCGGCGGCTCCCACCTTCCGGCATCAACCCGGCACAACCGCACACCATGATGCGCCCGCACTCTTGACATTCTCCCCTCCAACTATTATCCCATTCGCCGGAGCCCTCAAAACAGCACCGGAAAAGTGCTGTTTCCCTCCGCACGGGATAAACTGCCTCCGAGGCCCGGATTTGCCAGCGCTTCCATCATCTTGATCCAGGGACCGCCCACGGCCGCGCAGACAGGCCCCACCCAAAAAGGCAAACCAAGCAACCTCGATTCGCAAGTTCCTGGATCGAACATGAGGGTCTGTCGGGCCTTCCAGCGATTCGTGGCGGGTCGAGCCCGCCAAAAAGGCCGGCACCTTGACAAATACAGGACCAATATGGTTCTGTATAGAGACAGTACGGAATTTGGAAGCGGGATAAGAGACAGGAGAAGACGGTGCTCAGACTCACGAAACAGGCCGATTATGGGCTGGGCCTTTTGGCTTTCGTTGCCCGGAAGCCTGGGCAGACCCACACGGCTCGGGAATTGTCGGCTCGGTCCAGCTACCCTCTGCCCATGGTGACCAAGATCCTCAAGCTTCTGACCCGGAGTGGACTCTTGGAATCGAGGCGTGGGGTCAAGGGCGGCTACAGTCTGGCCCGGTCGCCCGAGGCTGTCACCGCTGCCGACATCATTCACGCCCTGGAAGGGCCTATTGCCTTGACGGGCTGCATTGCCGGGGAGCCTGGCGATTGCGACAAGGAACCGATCTGCCCCATCCAAGGGCATCTTCGCGTGCTGAACGACGCCATCCGAGCGACACTTCAGGGCGTCACCCTGGCCAGCATGACGCTTCCGGCCGTTGGCGACCCGGTGCTTCAGATCGATTCGGCCACCTCCACTCAAAGTGTCTGCAACAAATAGGAACACCGCCATGGACAGGCCGAAAAACCATCCACTAGACCCACAACCTGTTGTGGAGCCGGCCTCCGCGGACCAGGCAATCCACGATCATCTTGACGGGGTATACCGCTACGGCTTCGTCACCGAAATCGACGCCGACGAAATTCCACCGGGCCTCAACGAGTGGATCATCCAGGTCATCTCCCGGAAGAAGAACGAGCCTCAGTTCATGCTGGATTGGCGTCTTCGGGCGTACCGACACTGGCTGACGTTGGAGGAGCCGAAATGGCCCAACGTCAACTACCAAGAGATCGATTACCAAGAGATTGTCTATTACTCGGCGCCCAAGCGGAAGAGTGACGGCCCCAAAAGCCTCGACGAAGTGGATCCGGAGCTTCTTCGGACGTACGAGCGCCTTGGCGTCCCGCTCCACGAGCGGGCGATCCTTGCGGGCGTGGCCGTGGATGCCGTCTTCGACTCGGTTTCGGTGGCCACCACTTTCAAAGAAAAGCTGAATGAAGTGGGGATTCTTTTCTGCCCCTTCTCCGAAGCGGTTCAAAAGTACCCGGATCTCGTGCAAAAGTACTTGGGCTCGGTGGTCCCTTACACGGACAATTTCTTCGCCACCTTGAACTCGGCGGTCTTCACCGACGGCTCCTTCGTCTACATCCCTCCCGGGGTCCGCTGTCCCATGGAGCTTTCCACCTACTTCCGCATCAACGCCGCCAAGACAGGACAGTTCGAACGGACGCTCATCATCGCCGATGCGGATTCCCACGTGAGCTATTTAGAGGGATGCACGGCGCCCATGCGGGACGAAAACCAGCTCCACGCGGCCGTTGTGGAGCTCGTGGCCCACGATGGGGCCAACATCAAGTATTCCACGGTTCAGAACTGGTATCCCGGAGATAAGAACGGCAAGGGGGGCATCTACAACTTCGTCACGAAGCGGGGGGCCTGCCGAGGAAAAAAGTCCAAGATTTCCTGGACACAAGTGGAGACGGGCTCGGCCATCACCTGGAAATATCCGAGCTGCATCCTCCAAGGCGAGGGCTCCGTGGGCGAGTTCTACTCGGTGGCTCTCACCAACAACCACCAGCAGGCGGACACGGGAACCAAGATGATCCACGTGGGCAAAAACACGCGATCGACCATTGTATCGAAGGGGATCTCCGCCGGCTTTGGCCAGAACACCTACCGGGGTCTCGTAAAGATTCTGCCCGGCGCGGACGGGGCCAGGAACCATTCGGTGTGCGATTCCCTTCTCATGGGCGATCAATGCGGAGCGCACACTTTTCCCTTCATCGAGGTAAAGAACCCTACGGCCCAGATGGAGCACGAGGCCTCCACCTCGAAAATCGGCGAGGATCAGCTCTTCTACTTTCGGCAGCGGGGCATCGACGAGGAGGATGCCATCAACATGATCGTCAACGGGTTTTGCAAGGAGGTCTTCCGGAAATTGCCCATGGAATTCGCCGTGGAAGCACAAAAACTCTTGGAAATCAGTCTGGAGGGCGCAGTGGGCTAGAAAAACCGGTAATGCGATCCGCGGAAGCGGGCTCTGGAGAAGGATCTTCTTTTTTGCTGAGTTCCGCTCCCGTCGTCTGCCATCCGGCAGCCGCCACTCGCCCGGCAGGCGGGAGGCCGGCCCCCCCCGGTTTCCGGCAATGGAGTGTCAATGGGTAAATACTCGAAATTATGGACAAAAATTCGGCCACCTAAGCCGGGACACGCAACAAAACCAAGAAAAGACGCAGAGCGTACAAAAACGTGGGCTGGGCTCCCGTTGCCCTTCGTTGCAAAGGGAAGTTGAAGTCACTCCCTGGTGGGTGCGGGGCGAAGCCCGATGCATGCGGGCCGGGAGACCCGCATGCTACAATTTTCGGACGACCGACGAGTAACGCGAGGCGTTACCCGCCGAGCGGAGCGCGGCGCTGCCCGATGCCAAGTTTTTTCCCCGGCGACCATTGTCCCGCTTTGCGTGGATACCGGAAATCATCAATCTCCAACCCAAAACCGGCAAGGCCAAACCCTATCAAGTGAAATAAATCAGGAATATACTGGCAAAACACAAGATTGGAGACTCGAAAAATGATAAAGTTATGAAATGATCATCTATTGGAGCGATGAAGATCACTCCTTTATCGTTGAAGTCCCCGAGTTACCGGGGTGCATGTCAGATGGGCAAACGTATGAAGAAGCTGTAAAGAATGCGGAACAAGTGATTAAAGAATGGATTGAAACCGCAAAGGAACTTGGACGGTCCATCCCGCAGCCCAAGGGACGGTTGATGTACGCCTGATTGAGCGGCGGGCTCGGAAGCTGCTCGGACCCCTTTGGAAACTGGAGCGATGGGGCAAAGAGCCTCCACGGCGGCCTAGGAGCCTGCTGCAGATGTCCCGGTCGTAGAAATTCGAGGCCCAGATTGAGTGGCCGAAACGCTGGAGCACGCTGGATGTAGTGCAGTGCGCAACCGAAAAAGGCTGATTCTTGGGTTTGCGTGGATACCCGCAACAGGCTCCTGGGCGGCCGCGAAAGGATATCAGAGGTTTGAGGATGCTGGGCGTGATCGATGGAACGAGCCAGCACCAACGGTAGAAACGTGCCTCCTGGAAGCTCGGACTTGCCGAGCGCACTTCGCTAAGGTGACGGGAACGGGCAATCCTAGCGGCCTTCACGGGCAACCGGGAGGGCTCGCTGGGGTAACCGGGCAGGACGGTTCGGGGAGATCGCCCGGAGGCCTTTTCGGCGAGCAGCAGGAGCGGACGCGAGTGATGAGAGCGGAACACAACCCCAATAAACGACTGACAACTTGATAAAATTGGGGTATCCACTTAAGCCGGGACACGCAACAAAACAAAGAGAAAGACGCGCAGCGTACAAGAACGTGGGTCCAGGGAGGTCACTCCCTGGTGGGTGCAGGGCAAAGCCCTGCCTGGGGACCGGGGACAGCG
>JAJRTK010000508.1 GCA_024278345.1 bacterium
AGGGAGCTGGCTCCCTGGCGTGGGTCTGGGAGCGGCGCTCCCAGCGGAGGTCCGGAGGCAGAGCCTCCGCCGGGTTCCAGGGCTGGAAGCCCTGGGGCGGCGTCTGAAATCTGCACCGTGGCCGGTACTATGACCAAGGCCCTCGGAGAGCATGGAGGCCGGAAGGCCTCCATGCGAAAGGCAGAGATTTGTCTTCATGGCGGTTGTAGGTACGGTTTACGACCTATGGTTTTGCGGAATTTCTGGCCTTCGGGCAACGCCGCGCTCCGCTCGGCGGGTCACGTTTGCGTGACTCGGCGGTTGTCCGGGGACTCTGTCCCCGGTCCCCTGGCAGGGCTTCGCCCTGCACCCACCAGGGAGTTACCTCCCTGGACCCACGTTCTTGTACGCTACGCGTCTTTTCTTTCATTCTTCGGCGTGGTTCGAGGATGTTCCCTGAGTGTTACCGTGAAAATACACGCCAGCATGGAGACCGGAAGGCCTCCATGCCAAAGGCTAGAAAACTCAAAAGCGGGACCGTCGGTGGAAGAGGTCAGGCGTAGAAGGCCCCAATGGCCTCAGCATATTTTTCGTGGACGACGTTCCGTTTGATCTTCATCGTCGGCGTCAGCTCGCCCGAATCCACGGAAAACTCTACCGGCAGAAGCTCGATCTTCTTGATGGTCTGGTACCTGGCAACCTTGGCGTTACACTCCTTTTCCACCTGTTCCTGCACGTATTGGCGCACTTTTTGGTTATTGGCAAGGTACGCGAGGCCGCTGTTTTCGAGATCCAGGCGTTCCGCAAGCTCCGCTGTTCCCTCCGGATCCAGAGTCACCAAAGCGCAGAGATAAGGCTGCCGGTCTCCCACCACCACGGCCTGCCCCACACCCGGAATCTGCTGGATATAGGCCTCTAGTTCAGCGGGTGCAACGTTTTTTCCGCCAGCCGTGATGATCAAATCCTTCTTGCGACCGGTGATCCGCAAGTAGCCCTCGTCATCCATGCTCCCCAAGTCCCCCGTTTGGAGCCATCCAAGCTTTGTGAAGAGCTCTTCGGTCTTCTCTGGCATGTGGAGGTAACCGCGAGTCATGCCCGGTCCCTTGAGCAGAACCTCACCATCGTCCGCGATCTTGACCTCAACGCAGGAAAGCGGCGTGCCCACGGCCCCGAATCTCGGTTTTCCATAGGGAGCAACCGTGGCGACGGCCGTCGTTTCACTCATGCCATATCCTTCATAGAGAGGAATCCCTATGGAAGCAAAGAACTCCAGCGTTCCCAAAGAAATCGGCGCTGCTCCGGTCACCGCCACCAGCAGACGATCCAGGCCCAACGCCGTTTTGATCTTCCCAAGCACAAGCTTGTTGGCAAGTTTTCGGCAAAGAGAGGAACTCTTTTTTCCCGTTTCACAATCCTTCCGAACAGCGTCGAGCTCGACTCGCCGAGCCCAGGCCAGCAGCTTCGCCTTCACGCCTCTCGCCTCCGCGAATTTTGCCGTCATGGCTGCCTGAAACTTCTCCCAGACTCGTGGCACACCCAAAAAGAGCGTCGGGCGCACCGCCACAAGGTGGTCCTTCATCTGTTTGATATCGGGACAGAAGTAGACTTTTCCGCCGGACGCCAGGTGGAGCAAATTGGTGAACAGTTGCTCCGCTACGTGGCAAAGGGGCAAGTAGCTCACCAAAGCGAAAGTCCCCGGCTGCTGGAAGATCGGAAATTTCTCAAGCGCCGCCTCGCTCACCGCGATCATACCGCTGTGGTTCAGCTCCACCGCCTTCGGCACGCCCGTCGTTCCCGACGTGTAGATGAGAAGGGAAGTCTCCTTTTCCTCCACCTCCTTCAGCCGTTTGTCCAGCTCACTGTCATCCCGCTTGTCGCCTAGATCCAGCAGCTCGGCCAGCGACATGACGCCCTCTCCCAGCGACTGCATCGCGTCCATGGTGACGATGGCCTCCACCGACATCAGGCCGCGTTCCGTGGCCTCGCGGTATTTCTTCAGTTGCTCCAAAGTGTCACAGATGGCGATCTTTGATCGGGAATGCTGGACAATGTACGCGATTTGGTCCACAGTGTTCGTCGTGTAAATAGGAGCCGGGATTCCTCGCGCCGCCATGATTCCAAATTGGCAGACAACCCATTCCATCCGGTTGTTGCCCACGATGGCAACGCACTCTCCCGGCTGGTGGCCAAGAGCGATGAGTCCCTTGGCTACGCCTCGAACCGCCTCCCAGTATTCCTTCCAAGTCTTGTGTCGCCAATTCCCTCCGATTTTACCGTGGATCGCTGGTTCATCGGGCTTCCGTTCCGCCCAATCCGCCAATCTATGTACAAGTGTATGTCGCTGTCCCATCAGAAACCTCCCTGCTAGCAGTGCTCATTAGCCCAAAACTCGTGCCGCCTGTCAAGGCGCGGCTCGGCTTTCCCATGGATTTTCCAGGATCTCGCGATCTTTCCGCTCTTGTGTTGAGTTCCGCTCACATCAGTCGCGGCCGCTCCTGCTGCTCGCCCAACCTTATCCGAGGGGCTTTCTTTCAAAGCGCTCTGGACTTTCTGGCCTGGAACCGTCACCATCGACGGACTAGGGCCGAGCGAATAGCGGAGGTCCTGCATCAATCAGGTTCCACTGAGGTCACACCATCATGACCAGTCAAAAAAAAACCTCCCCAAAAAGCTGGTACTTCCTGGTAATCTTCGTTTTGGTTCTGCTGTACAGCCTTCTTAGCCCTTGGGAGCGTCCCCCAGAGCCTCCACCCAGGCCGCCGGTGGAAACCGTCGATAAAGAAATATGCTATGCAGGCTGCCCGAAAAATGTTCGCCACGCCTGCCAGCAGATCGATCTTCTGAAAAATGATGGCTTTCTTGTGGGGTACTGCGAAGAGAAAAAGAACCCCGCTTGGGTTGCCTACAAAGTCTTTGATATCGCCGACACGGCCTCGCTAAAGCGCCCCGGGCGCTTCAAGGTGGACAAGCGGACTCGGGCTCAGGTCAAGCATGGCCACTATACCCGCACCGGCTATGATCGAGGCCACATGGCCCCCAACCACGCTATTGCCACGCGATACGGGCGAGAAGCCCAAATCCAGACCTTTCTCATGACCAATATTTGCCCTCAAAAACCAAACCTCAACCGCCGTGTCTGGAGGGCGCTCGAAGAAGAGGTCGCCGATGAATACGCTCAGCGGGAGCAGGAAATCTGGGTCACCACCGGCCCCGTATTTGGAGCGGCGGAAGAAATCCTGCCCTCCGGTGTTGCCGTTCCGGAGGCATTCTACAAAATCCTCGTCGATGAGATGGACGGAGACGTCCGCACGAGAGCCTATATCATCCCGCAATCGGTGGAGGGAGACGAGAATCCGGAGCAATTTCTCACCACCGTAGACGAGGTGGAAAAGCAGACCGGACTCGATTTTCTCTGGCAGTTCTCCGATGGCCATGAAGCGGAGATCGAACAGGCTGCCAAGATCCAACCGTGGTGATGAAAAACGGCCTTGGCCATCGGTGAGGCCTTCCGGCCTCCATGCTGGCGTGTACTTTCACGGTAACAATCATGGTGGAGTGGCCAACACCCCGGAAGAAGGCATCGACTCCACTTTGCCTCCCTCGTGGGGTGGGCCGTACATCCTCTCCCCCGCTTCCACGCGGAGGTTCAGGCGGTTCTCCTTGGGCGGCAAGGGACACGTAGCGTAGGGCGTAAAGACGCAGGGCGGATTGGTTGCGCGGTTGAAATCCAGCACGACGGTTCCGTCGGGCGCGGGAGGCCGTGCCACCAGAAAACGGCCACCGCCATAAGTTTCGCGACCGTTGGTGGTGTCTCCGAAGACAAAGAAGAGATCTTCTTTCGGGTCCGACTGAAGGGGAATTAGGCCGTATTCCATGCCCTTGTACTGGAACAACACCTTGCCAGGGCTCACTTCCTGGTTGACCTGACCCAACACGTTGGGCACGGCGACGGTGGTGCCTCCCGGGGCAGGGATGAGCCGCCCCTCAATTCGCCACTCCAGGGATGGCGGAAAAGAATCGACTCCTCGGAAACCCAGATAAACCGGACTCTTCCGATCCTTGACCCGCAGCCCCACTCGCTGGCCGCGGCGGATGACGTAAAACGAGATCGTCCCATATTCCAACAAGGTCGGGTTTCCGTCGGCATCAGCTCGAAGCGGCAAACGCCCAACGACCTCGCCCCCGTGGGTCACGTGGAGACCGGCGGGGACCTCTACCGAGACCTGGTTTCCCTTCCTTTGGAAGGTTGCCAGCAAGGGGGGAACATCCTTGATGCCCAAGACGAGCTCTCCGCCCGGGTCCGAGCCAAACCGGTTCTCTCCCTCCTGAAACCAGTAGAGCCCCACCAACGTCAGCCAACCGGCTTCCTGGAGGAGGCTCTCCCGCCGCCTGTTTTTCCAGGCTTCCAGATCGGCCAGAAAACCTGATTCAGCCGACACGAATCCGTTGCCCGCGGCCAATGGCACGCCACTAGCCTGTCCGCCGGAATCTGAGGCAATTGCAGTATTGGACGACACCAGAATCCCGAAGAGGATGAGCCACGGGAAAAGTGTCCTCACGGACTCAATTCCGGTCCAAGAGCAAGGTTTCGCCTGCCAGGCAGGGCCGTACTTCATTGAGTCAAACCGGTGCCGAATTGGTTTCATCCAGTCTTCTCCAAAGTCGTTTCAGTCCCGGGAAAAAGTGGCCGGGAATCGGCGGCTTCACCAGTCCAAGGGCTGGAAGCTCGGTCGCGGCATCAGCCGGGCGAGCAGCGACTGCCGGACGGCGGGCGATGAGAGCGGAACAGAAGGCAAAAAAAGAGAAGAACCGCTCTCACCGCGGCGATCATGCGGCGAGAGGCACCACGTAGAAGAGGACCGCGAAGAAATGCAGGGCACTTCCCGTAAGAACGAAGAGGTGCCAGATAGCATGGTTGTAGGGCAACCGGCGCCAGGCGTAGAAAACGACGCCCACGGTGTAAGCCAGGCCTCCCGATGCCAGCAGGAGCAGACCACCAAGCTCCACTGACTGGAGCAGCGGCTTGACAGCGATGACAACGAGCCACCCCATGAGCAGGTAAAAGGCCAGGGAAACAGACCGAAACCGGTTTGAACCGGCGACCTTGAGGATGACTCCCGCGATAGCCAAGCTCCAAATCAGTCCCAGAAGCGTCCAACCCCAAGCGCCTCGGAGGTTCACCAGAAGAAAGGGGGTGTAGGTCCCGGCGATAAGAAGATAGATGGCCGAATGGTCCACGACGCGCAGCACGCGTTTTGCCCGCTCCAGCGGGATGGAATGGTACAGGGTCGAAGCCGTGTACATAAGGACGAGGGTTCCGCCAAAAATGCTGCAACCCACAATGTGCCAGGCTGTCCCTTTTAAAGTCGCAAAAGCCACCATAATCGTGAGCGCGGCGACGCTCAGCAATGCGCCCAGGCCATGAGTAATGCCGTGGGCGATCTCCTCGGCGGTGGTGTAGCGATCCATCGTATTCTCTAATGTCATCCCAACCAATCCTCAAACTGGAAGCCAAGCTCTGGCCGCGGTCAGCCACAAGGTTCGCTCCCGAAAGCCGAACCTTTGCCCGCCGCCGCGAGGCTGGCGAACGCCAACAAGGAAACGCCGCGAGAATAGAGCTTTCTTCTAAACTAATTCATTGAGTCCTATTTCGCCAAACAAAGGCCCCGAAAATTGGGGAATTTCAGAAAAACAGCGCAAGAGCAACTTGGCCCTTGCGCCGGTAAGTGATTGGTCAATAAGGATTATGCAAGCTCAAGAAGGTAGGCGAAGCCCATTCCGCCACCGATGCACATGGTGACGATGCCCCGCCGACCGCCCCGGCGCCGCAGCTCACCCAGCAACTTGATCGTGAGGATCGCCCCCGTGGCACCAAGTGGATGGCCCGTGGCGATGGCGCCGCCATTGACATTGGTCTTTTCCGGGTCGAGTCCCAGCTCGTTCATACAATAGACGGACTGGCTGGCAAAGGCCTCGTTGATCTCGATGAGGTCGATATCATTCAGGGTCAACCCGGCCTTGTGGAGGAGCTTTGGTACGGCTTTGACGGGGCCGATACCCATGATCTCCGGCTCCACGCCGGCCACGGCCCATTCCCGGACGAAAGCCATGGGCTCGAGGCCCAGCTCCTTGGCCCGCTGCAGGTCCATGACCACCACGGCGCCGGCCCCGTCGTTGATCTGGGAGGCATTGCCCGCGGTGACGCTTCCGTTGGGGGAGAAGACGGGCCGAAGCTTGGAGAGCTTTTCCACGGTCGTTCCAGGCCTGGGGCCCTCGTCCGTGTCGAAGAGAAACTCCTTCCAGCTCCCGTTTTTGCGCGTTCGAACCTGAAGCGGGACGATCTCCTGGGCAAACTTCTTTTCCGCGATGGCAACAAGCGCCTTTTCATGGGAACGGACGGCGAACTCATCCTGCATTTGCCGGGTGATCTTGAACCTTCGGGCAACAAGCTCGGCCGTGGTCCCCATGCCCGCATAGGCGCCAGGCATGGAACCCATGAGGCCCGGATAGGCGACGAGTTTGTATCCGCCCATGGGCACCATGGACATGGACTCGACGCCGCCCGCCACCACGACCTTGGAGCTTCCAGCCTTGATGCTGTCGGCGGCAAGAGCGATGGATTGCGACCCCGAAGAGCAGAAACGGTTGAGGGTCATTGCCGGCACATCCAGCGGCAGCCCCGCGGCAAGGCCGATCATCCGGGCAACATTCATTCCCTGTTCCCCTTCGGGCATGGCGCAGCCGAGGATCAGGTCGTCGATTTCCGCCGGGTCCAGGCCCGGCGTGCGCTCCAGAAGCCCTTGGAGCATCTGGGATGCGAACTCTTCCGGTCGCGTGTCTCGGAGGCTCCCCTTCTTTGCGCGGCCGATGGGCGTTCGGGCCACGGATACGATGACTGCATCGCGCATGGCGAGGCTCCTTTCCTAGTTACGGAGGGGTTTATTGGTCTCGAGCATGTGCTGGATCCTGGCCAGAGTCTTCTGTTCGCCGCAAAGGGAGACGAAAGTTTCTCGTTCGAGGTCGAGAATCGTCTGCTCATCGACGGGATCGTTGATGGTGGTGTCACCTCCACAAAGAACCCTGGCCAGTTTCGCGCCCAGGAGGGCATCGTACTCGGAAATCCAGTGGGTCTCCTTCATGTTGTAGAGCTGCATCTCGATGGTGGCGATTCCCTCCTTGCCCGGCAGATGGAGTTTCTTCGGCAAACAGGGCTGATAACCTTCCTCGGCCATCCCCAAAACCATTCGTTTCGCGGTCCAAAGCTGTTGATCGCGGTTGAGCTCCACCTTGTCGAATGAGCGCAGAAAACCCAGTTCCCGCGCCTCTTCACCGGACGTTGCCACCTTGGCCATACCAATGGTCTGGAAGGCCTTTTCCACAAAGGGCAAATTCGACAAAATCGGCGGGTCGATCCCCTCCAGCAGGCGCTCCAGCAAAAAGAGACACCCCCCGCCAGCGGGGATCAGCCCGACGCCCACTTCCACGAGGCCCATGTAACTCTCCGCCGCCGCGCAGATCCGGTCACCGGCCATACTGATCTCACAGCCGCCGCCGAAGGTGTAGCCAAAGGGCGCCGTCACCACCGGAACCCGCGCCCGGCGAAGGCCCATGGTCATCCCCTGGAACTTGCGGATCATCTCCCCGATGGCATCCCAGTCCTTGTTGAAGATCCCCTGAAGCACCATCATGAGGTTGGCGCCAGCACTGAAGTTTTCGCCCTGATGATGCACCACCAAACCGCGGAAATCGCCCTCGGCAATCTCGATGGCCTTGTAAGCGGCTTCCAGAATCTCGTCGTCCACGGGATTGAGCTTGGGCTGAAGAGCCGAGTGGAACTCCAGGCAGGCAACGCCATCCCCCAAATCCACCACCGACGCGCCATCGTTCTTGTAGAGGACGTTGGATTCCTTCCGCTTGATCTGCGAAAGCACCATGAAAGTCTGGGGTTTCCGCTCCATCCGGTATTCTCCGGTTGCTGGATCGTAGAACTTCCGGCCTTCGGCGCTTTCGACGTAAAAAGTCTCGTGCCCGGCTTCCAGCATCTCCAGGACCCATTTCCCCGGCTCTTCCCCATCAGCCGCCATCTTCTCGACGACCTTGGCAACGCCCAGGGCATCCCAGATCTCGAACGGGCCAAGCTCCCAATTGAAGCCCCACTTCATGGCGTTGTCGAGTTCCACAAGCGTATCGGAAATCTCTCCGTGACGTCTGGAGGCATAGATCAGCGTATCCCGGGTCACGCGCCAGGCGAAGGCCCCCGCTCGATCATCCGCGAAAACGACGTTCCCAAGCCTTTCTCGCACATCATGGGTCCGCTTCGCCCACTTGAGGGAATCGGTCCGCAGCTTCTCTGAAGCCCTATATTCCCCAGTCTTCCAGTCCAGCACCAGCTTCGTTTTCTTCCCATCGACCTTCGTCATCCGGAAGAAACCGCCCTTCTCCCGTGTCTTCCTTCCCAATGCCCCCGCTTCGATAAGCTTGGCCATGAACCCCGGAATCGTGAAAACGTCGTGCTTCTCGTCATCGGGACAGCCATCCCGCAGCGTCCCGATGACATGGGCCAAAACGTCCAAGCCTACGAGGTCGATGGTTCCAAAAGCCGCGCTGGACGGCCGACCCAAGGCTGGCCCCACGATGGAGTCCACCTCGTCTACCTGGTAGTCCATCTCCACCATGGCCTGAAGGGTCGCCGCGATCCCATAGACACCGATCCGGTTTCCCACGAAGTTCGGCGTGTCCTTGCCAAACACGATTCCCTTTCCAAGGCGGAAACGGCCGAAATTCGCAAACGCCGCAAGCACCTCGGGCAACGTCTCCTTGCTGGCAACCAGCTCCAATAGCCGCATATACCGCACGGGGTTAAAGAAATGGGTCACCAGGAAGTGCCCTTTAAACTCGGCGGAACGTCCCTCCATCATCCCCGCAATGGAAAGGCCGGACGTATTGGAAGAAACAAGGGTCCCGGGACGGCGAACTTCCTCCACCCGAGCGAACAGCTTTTGCTTGATCTCCATCCGTTCCACCACGACTTCGACGATCCAGTCGCAATCCGCCAGCTTGTCCCAGTCGTCTTCGAAGTTCCCCACCTGGATGAGCGAAAGGAAACGCTTGGAATAGAGAGCTGCTGGCTTCGATTTCTGGAGCTTTTCCAAGGCCCCCATGGCCAGCTTACTCCGAAATCGAGGATCCTCTCGCGTCAGTCCCTTGGCCCGGTCCGCCTCCGAAAGGTCCCGCGGCACGATGTCGAGCAACAACACCTCGATGCCAGCATTGGCCAGGTGCGCGGCAATACCGGAGCCCATGACTCCAGCACCCAGCACTCCGGCACGTCGTATCTCCTTGGACATGATGAAAACTCCTCAAGTGTGAGGTGACCAATCTCGCCTCTCCGCAATGGGCTGCGCAAGCTCTTCCTCCCCCACAAGGCGCGGTCTGAACGACAAGGGGCCCGCTTCTTGTTGCGTTCCGCTCCCATCGCTCACGTCCGTTGCGCGCTAGTCGCCCATCTCACCGCTCTTCCCGGCTGCGGTCCGCGAGAAAAAAAGTCTCACCCGGAACGGCGGAAACAGACCGGAATCCGCCCACCAGTGGGGACTGGTCCCCCACGGCAACGAGCCATTCCCGGCTGCCTCCCTGTGAGCCGAAACAACTGAATTCTAGCTCCAGAGACCGTTCGCGAGGGGCCAGTATAAGGCTTTCCGAGTAGTTTTGGAAAAGGAGTTTTAGCAATCTAAGTCGTTCATAAGCCAGGTTCCGCGGGCCGGAGGATACATGGGCACGCGCATAGCCACCAAGCCAAGGAGCGACTCTAGAAGAGCGACTCTAGAGGTCAACCGTCCGGGCTTCGGTCATGGGGGACCGAAACGATGACCGGCGCCAACCGGCCGGAAGGCGCCCCGGGAAGTTGCCGGTCTGGACGATGAATCAACTGCTGCGGTAGATTGGTTGCGGAGTCGAACTGAGCGAAACCTCATCGCTTTCACGGAACGACCGAGGACTGGCCATCTGCCGCCAATGGAAAATGGAGAAACGGGAGGTAAGTCAATGAACCGTGTAGCACTCGTCGCCGGGGCTCGGACCCCGTTTGTCAAATCGGGCAAGGCGCTGAAGGAGTTTGGACCTCTTTCCCTGGCCCGCCACGCAACCATCGGACTTTTGGAAAAACATGACATCGATCCGGCCATGATCGATGCCTTGGCCTTCGGCGTCGTTGTCGGGGAGCCGAAACGCCCTAATTTGGCGCGGGAAATCGTCCTTGAAGAAGAGAAGCTGCCCGGCCAGGTGGAGGCCCAGACCTTCTCTTCGTACTGCATCACGGGACTTCGGACCATCACGGCTATCGCCGAAGGCATCGCCACCGGCCGGATTGGAGTGGGGATCGCTGGCGGCACCGAGTCCCTCTCCAGGGCCACGGCGGACACTTTTCTGGAGCCGAGCACCGGTGTTTCCATGGGCGACAACGGGGAGATCATCCGCCGCCAGTGGGACATTCCCCGCCAGAGCCAGGACAAGCTGGCCCTGGCCAGCCACGAAAATGCTTTGGCCGCGCGGGACAAGCTTGCCAAGGAGATCGTGCCTCTGGCTGGCATGGAACATGATTCCGGGCCCAGAGCCGGCTCTTCCCTGGAAAAACTAGCGAAGCTCCGGCCAGTCTTTGACCCGGAAGGCACCATCACGGCCGGCAACGCATCTCCGGTGACCGACGGGGCCTCGGCAGTCTTGCTCATGAGCGAGGAACGGGCCAAAACCGAGGGCCTGGAACCTCTGGCCTTCATTCGGGCCATGGAGTTCGCGGCGATCCCCATGTCGGACGGGATGCTGATGGCCCCGGCCCTGGCAGTGCCAAGGCTTCTGGAGAAAACCGGTCTCTCCCTGGAGGAGATCGATCTGGTGGAGATCCACGAGGCATTCGCCGCTCAGGTGCTGGCCAACGTCAAGGCATGGGAAGAGGGCTGGAAAGGCAAGGCCACGGGCTCTTTGGATTGGTCGCGTGTCAATGTCAACGGGAGCTCGCTGGCCATCGGCCATCCCTGGTCGGCCACCGGCGGGCGCATCGTCACGACGCTGGCGAATGAAATGGCCAGAAGGAATGCTCGCTACGGGCTGGTGAGTATCTGTGCCGCCGGGGCCATGGCCGGAGCCTTCCTGCTGGAGCGAAGTTAGCGCTTACCCGGCACTTCTTGAGTGCCGTGAACCCGATGGCCTGCCGTGGAGAAGGGCAAACAACGTGAGAGTGCTTGTTGGATCGACCAACCCAGTGAAGGTGGAAGCCGTTCGGGAGGCATTCAGCCTCTACTACGGGTCGGTGGCGGTGGAGGGAATGGCGGTGGAAACTGGCGTTTCCGAGCAGCCCATCGGGGAACAGACCTTTGAGGGCGCCGACAACCGGGCTTCTCGGCTGGCGGAGCTTGCCAAGAGGAGGCGGCTTGATGCGGACTGGTTCGTTGGCGTGGAAGGGGGCGTGATTGAGGTTCGGGCTCGATGGTTCGGGGTTGGCGCCGTGGCCATCCTGGATCGGAATGGGCGATGGGGCCGCGGGATGACCCCGATGTTCGAGCTTCCCGGGTCCCTGGTGAAACAGCTTTTCACCGGGGAGGAGCTCGGGCCTCTCATGGATCGGCTCACGGGGCAAACCGACACGAAAAAGAAGGGCGGAGCCATCGGGTTTCTCACCGGCGGGGTCATGGATCGGCGGCAGCTCTACGTTCAGGGGATTGTCGTGGCCCTGGCGCCGTTCCGGCGGCCTGAGCTCTATTTCCCGCCGCCTCCCGGCGGAGCTTGATCTTCAGTGGGCCGTCCTGGCGGTGAGGGATTCAAGTGAGGGCCAGGGATTCCTTGACGAATGAGGCGACATGTTCCACGAGCCAATCAAGGCATCCTGCTTTGGAAAAGCGGTGATCCGCCCTGGGATGGATGATCAACCGGGACTCCGTGGAGAGCGCGTGGAGATCCTGGCTGTCCCGGAGAGGTACCACCTGGTCCCGGGCTCCGTGGAGGATGAGCCAGGGCACACGAATCGCGGCGGCTGCCGCCATGGGGTCATGTCGGAGGGCGTCCTCGAAGAAAGCCTCGGGGAGGATGACTCCCGGAGCGATCTCCACGGGGGAGCCTGGCCGGCGGTTCAGTCGGGCTGGCGCCGCGATGGTGACGAGGGCCGCGATCTTTGGCCGCTTGGCCGCAAAAAGGAGGCTGACGGTGGCACCCATGGAAGAGCCCACGAGGGCCAACCTCTGAAATCCTTTTTGGAAGAGCCAATTCGCGGCCGCCAGGAGATCGTCCAGTTCCCCGGAGAAGCTGAGTCCATCCGCTGGCCCTTGAGAGTCGCCTCGGCCGGCAAAGTCGAATCGAAGCGCCGGGAAGCCCAGGCTTGCGAGCTCCCGGCAAAGGCGCCGATGCTTGGGGCTCTCTTTGGAGCTAAGCATCCCGTGAGCAACAATGACGGCGGACTCCGAAGGCTGCGAGGAGTGGTGCAGGACCCCTGAAATCCGGTGACTTCGGGAATTCTGGAACACTGTGGTTTCAAGATGTGCCATGAGGAAGAGATTCCCCTGCTTCTTCGGTTGATTCCAATGCTTTTTGATCCTTGGGTAGGGCGAGCTAAAATGATAGGTTACCGGATCATGGAGTGAAACGCATCTTGACAAAGAACGCCACGGAGGCGGAAATGCCGCGCGAGGTGTGGCGGACGGGGGAAGCACGCGCCGAAGGCGTGGGTCGTGCCGCCGCGAGGGGAACGCAACCCAAGAAAGAAACGACGGGTATCCACGCAAGGCGGGACATTCCCGGGACTGTGGAATCGCAAGCGTCCGGGCAACGCCTCGCTATCGCTCGGCGGGTCACGTTTGCGTGACTCGAAGGGTCACGCCGCGCGTTACCCGAAGGTGGTCCGGGGATTCC
>JAJRTK010000509.1 GCA_024278345.1 bacterium
CGCAAAGCGTACAAAAACGTGGGCTGGGATCCCGTTGCCCTTCGTTGCAACGGGAAGATGAGCGAGCTCCCTGGTGGGTGCGGGGCAAAGCCCTGCCAGGGGACGGGGGCCGGAGTCCCCGGACAACCGCCAAGCGGAGCGGGGCGTTGCCCGGACGCCGGCATGGAGGCCGGAAGGCCTCCATGCGAAAAGATTGGGGGGCTAAAACATCGGAGGCTGCGGCGTCCGATCCGTGATGAGTGTTCCGGGCCTGGGACTCTGGCCCGACATCGCCCGGAATAGACTTACTATTGGTTATATGCTATTGGTCGTCATATTCCTTCTCATGGAGAAGCGTGGCATCCGACAAAGAGGTCAGTTTGTGTGCCGGATAACCTAGAAAAGGCCGCATTGCGGCCTTTTTCAACTTTCTCTCGCCAGCCCAATGGGAGCTTGACATGAAAAAAGCCAACACGCCTCGGAAAGCTCTTGAGCTTCTCATGGAAGGCAACGAACGTTTTGTCATGGACTTACCGGATCGTCCCTACCCCAACAGAATGCGTCGGAAAGAGCTGCTGGAGGGGCAGCATCCTTTCGCGGCCCTCCTCTGCTGCGCCGATTCACGGGTGGCACCCGAACTATTTTTTGACCAGGGACTGGGTGACTTGTTCGTCGTGCGAGTCGCGGGCAACATTTTCGACGATGAGGCAATCCTTGGTAGCTTGGAGTATGCGCTTGCCATGCTTGAAGTGCCGCTGTTCCTGGTCATGGGACACCAGAAATGCGGTGCCGTACAGGCGGCCCTTGAGGGGAGCGAAACAAACCTTGCCATCGACGAGCTCGTGCGAGCCATCCGGCCTGTAATCGAAACTGTGGAAGGACAAGAGGGTGATCCGCTGAACAACGCCGTGCGAGCCAATGCCCTGAGAGTCTCCCGGCAGTTGCGGAATGCTGATCCCATCTTCAAAGAAGCAGTTCGCTCGGATCGGGTGGCGGTGCTGGCTGCGTACCAGTGTTTGGAAACGGGACGGGTGGAGCTTCTCGAGTCTCTGTGAGGATAGCGGATTTCTTCCTGCTGCCGGCGCTGGCGGGCATTCGTATGGCTTACCGACTTCCCGGGGCTCGCGCCGAGTTTTTTTCCACAGTAACCAGAGGTATAGGAGGCGAGATTATGACAAGTGGCCTGGGTACCGGGGCCGGAAAAGAAAAGAGGGAGAGCATCGACTTCTCCGGCGACACGATCCAGACCGTCCTGGACTTGGAAGCGCCTGATTCCCAACATTTCTTCCAAGAAGTCATGGCCTTCATCGAGTCGAAATACGACATGCCAGAGGCATTCCGTCAAGAGGTTGCCGAAGCTCTGCAGGACCGTGCGGATCGGGGTTTTCGGTTTGGCGAGGAGGGCGTTCCCATCCTCCACCACCAGATCAAAGCCGAAGGCCCGTCGATCCAGGTTCTTGTCCGTCTGGCCCGGCCACTTCGCCTGGTTTCCGGGCAAGAGGAGGCCTCCCGCTTCGTTTGCCTTCTTCTTTCCCCGCGTCGGACCCATCCGCACCTTGATGCAGCGGTGGAGTTTTCACGGCTTCTTCAGGACAAGAAGTTTGAGAAAGCCGCACTGGAGGCTGCGACACCGAAGGCGCTACAAACTGCCTATCGAGAAGCTCTGGACCGGGAAGTTCACTTCCAAGGGCACATCCCCGCGGAGCTCCAGCCCACAAGCAGACTATTCCAAGGCCTTCTTGACGATGTTCGCCGCCGTTTGCCCCACTACAAGAGCGACTGGGTCGACGGCCTTTCCGCGAAATCTCTGGCTTCGACCTTTTTCCTCTTCTTTGCGTGTCTCGCGCCGGCGGTGGCCTTTGGGGGGCTTTTATCCGTTTTGACCAAGGGCGAAGTGGGCGCCATAGAAATGATCCTGGCCACGACGGTCTGCGGGATCGTCTACTCGCTATTCTCGGCTCAACCTCTCACGATTCTTGGTAGCACGGGCCCAGTGATTATCTTCATGGGAATCCTTTACGCCCTATGCCAACAGTTGGGTATTCCCTTTATGGCGACCTACGCCTGGGTCGGCTTGTGGACCATGGTGTTTCTCCTTCTCTTGGCGATTGTGGGTGCTTGCAGTTGGATCCGCTTTTTCACGCGCTTCACCGATGACACTTTTGCGGCCCTCATTGCCATCATTTTCATTGTTGAGGCCATCAAGGACCTGGTCCATGTCTTTACTGACCACCAGGTCAGCTATGCCACGGCATTGCTCTCTTTGGTCTTGGCGCTGGGGACCTATCAGATTTCCGCGGCTCTTTCCCGGTTCCGCCGAAGTCCTTATCTACGCTGGCGGTGGCGGGAGTTCTTCGCTGATTTTGGACCTTCCATCGCGATCCTGTTGATGTCGGGCGTCGCCTACTTGCTGAACGAGGTCGATCTCACGACTTTGGCCGTCCCCTCAGCCTTGATTCCCTCCTCTGGCCGATCCTGGCTCGTCGATCCTTTTGCCGCCCCGGTCTGGGTTTGGTTTGCCGCCGCCATTCCCGCCCTCCTGGTCTCGACTCTTCTCTACCTGGACCAGAATATCACGGTGCGCCTTGTGAACAATCCGGATCATCGCTTGAAAAAGGGCGCCGGATATCACCTGGATCTGGGCTTGGTCGGTCTCCTTGTTGGATTCTGCTCCCTTTTCGGGCTGCCCTGGATGGTGGCGGCGACAGTGCGCTCTCTCAATCACGTTCGCTCTCTAGCCACCGTGGAACAGCGGGAATCGGGAGGATCGTCCATCGAAGTGATCACTTCGGTAGTGGAAACTCGTATGACCGGATTCCTGGTCCATCTGGCCGTGGGTCTCTCCTTGCTTTTCTTGACCCTGCTCCAGCAGGTCCCCATGTCGGTCCTCTTTGGGCTCTTCCTCTTCATGGGCGTCACTTCCATGGGCGGCAATCAACTATTCGAGCGCTTACGCCTCTGGATCATGGACCCTCAGTTCTTTCCCCCCACCTCCTACTTGAGAGCCGTCCCCCTCAGCACGATCCACAAGTTTACGGCCATCCAACTTGGTTGCCTCATCATTCTTTGGGTGGTGAAGGCCAGTGCTTTGGGGATTCTTTTCCCGTTGTTCATTGCGCTTCTTGTACCCGTTCGAATGAGCATGGATCGCTTCTTCAAGCCGGCTCACCTGGCTTTACTGGATTCGGAAGAAACCCCGAAGGAGGAAGAAACTCGAGCGACAGACTAAACGGAATCGAAGCCCGGAGTTCTCCTCACGGGTCGTGGCGAAGTCGTCTCGGGCGCATTTCCACCCTCAATTTTGAGGCCGACCCACCGGGTAATGGGCGATAAAAGGCGAGTAGCGCGCAACGGATGTGAGCGATGCGAGCGGACGCCAACCTGAAGAAAGAGAAGGGTTATGCTATCTCCTCTCCCGGAGGTATGTATCTCCCCCTCTTCTGTCGGCTGTTGTCTCCAGCCTGTCAGATTGAATTCCACCGCTTTTTGGGAGGCTCGAATGTATAGACCGAACGGACTTGGCGTCGCCCTGATCACCCCCATGACAGAACAGCTTGCGGTAGACGAACCTGCTCTCCGGCGACTTGTGGAACACCTTATCCGCGGGGGAATCGATTTCCTTGTGCCATGTGGCACCACTGGCGAAAGTGCGACTCTGAGCGCGGTGGAAAGGCTTCGGGTGATCTCCATCGTGCTGGAGGTGTCCAACGGACAAGTTCCGGTGGTCGCTGGCGCCGGCGGCAACAATACCGCCGCCGTCGTCCGTCATGCCATGGATGTCGAGAAGCTTGGAGTCCACGGAATCCTGTCCATCTCCCCCTACTACAACAAGCCGCCTCAGGAAGGGATCTATCGTCACTTCGCGGCTATCTCGGAAGCAGTTTCGTGTGGCATTACCCTCTACAACTGCCCTGGTCGGACAGGGAGCAACATTTCCCCGGAAACGGTCTTGCGTCTTGCAAAGCTACCGGGAATCGTGGCAGTCAAGGAGGCGTCGGGTGATCTCTCTCAGATTACACGGCTTATTCGTGAGGCGCCGGAAGGTTTTTCCGTTCTTTCAGGGGATGACGCCATCACCCTGCTCCTGCTTGCCACGGGGGCTCATGGAGTCATCTCTGTCGTGGGTAACGAGGTTCCCGGCATGATGAAAGAGATGGTGCTGGCGGCTTTGGCCGACGAGATCTCTAAGGCCAGGAGTCTCCACCAGCGCTTGCTGCCTCTCATGGAGGCAAACTTCCTGGAAGCGAATCCGATTCCCGTGAAGACAGCGATGGCCATGATGGGTCTATGCGAAGCGCACGTGCGTCTTCCCCTGGTGCCCATGAGCGATGAGCAGCGGGTCCGGCTTGCCTCGGTATTGGAAGAGCTTGCCCTTTTGAGCGGGGGGGCTTGAAATGGACAGGCTCCAAGAAAGAATCGAGGGTTTGGCTGCCGATCCCCTATCGGAGCCCGATGAAAAGATTCGGCAAGTTGTGGGGGAGCTCCTGACGGCACTGGAAAAAGGGTGGATCCGGTCGGCGGCCAGAGATGAGCAGGGCGTATGGAGAGCGAATCGCTGGGTCAAGCAGGGCATTTTATTGGGATTTCGCGTCGGAGCCATCCGTTCGTTCCCGGGCCCGGGTTTTTCATTTTTCGACAAAGAGATCTTTCCACCTCAGGAGCTCGACGGCCTTGGCCGGAAAATCCGGATCGTCCCCGGTGGCTCGGCAATTCGCCGCGGATCGCACATCGGAGATAACGTCATCTGCATGCCCCCCATGTACGTCAATGTGGGAGCCTGGGTTGGTGAAGGGACCATGCTGGACTCTCATTCGCTGGTGGGCTCCTGCGGGCAAGTGGGCCGCCGGGTTCACCTTTCGGCGGCGGCCCAGATCGGAGGGGTTCTGGAGCCGGCGGGAGCCTTGCCGGTGATCGTGGAAGATGACGTGCTCGTTGGCGGTGGTGCCGGCATCTATGAAGGAGCTATCGTCCGCAGCCGAGCAGTCATTGGAGCCGGAGTGGTTCTCACCGCCTCCACGCCGGTCTACGATCTTGTGCGGGAGACCATCTACCGCGCCGAAGGCGGAGGCCCGCTGGAGATTCCAGAAGGCGCCGTGGTCCTTCCCGGTACGCGGCGATTGAAAGGTGCTTTTGCCCTTTCGAATGGCCTCTCCATCGCCACGCCGGTCATCGTAAAATACCGCGATGCCAAAACCGATGCAGCGACGGCACTGGAGGAGGCTCTCCGTTCGCGAATCGGTTGACAGCTCCCTTTGTGCCTCCTACAATCAGCCATTCCCCGTACGCCTACCTTGAGCGTTTTCCCTTCCTTTCTACCGGGCAGATCATGGAAGAGTCGAAGGTTCTCGTGCTGGGAGGCGGCCCCGCCGGGCTTGCCTCCGCCTACATGTTGGCCAATCAGCAGATTCCCGTCACCGTGCTTGAAAAAAACGATCAAGTTGGCGGGATCTGCATGACCCGCTGTTACAAGGGCTACTACTTCGACATGGGCGGTCACCGCTTCTATACGAAGTACGCCGAAGTCGAGAAGCTATGGTACGAGGTCCTGGGCGACAACTTCCTGACTCGGCCTCGGCTGTCGCGGATTTACTACAAGGGGAAGTTCTTCCACTATCCCCTGAAGATCGCTGATACCTTGAAGAAGATCGGTCTTTTGGAAACCATTCGCAGTGGCGCGAGCTTCGTTCGATCAAAGATTCTCCCTTACCGTGAGGAGCAGAATCTGGAACAATGGGTTTCCAACCGCTTTGGCCGGCGCCTCTTCTCCATTTTTTTCAAGACCTACACCGAAAAGGTCTGGGGCCTCCCGTGCGATCAGATCGAGGCTGAGTGGGCGGCGCAACGCATCAAGGGCCTGGACTTCTGGCAGGTGGTCAAGAACGCACTCTTCCGCCCGAAGAAGACGAAGATCAAGACTCTCATCGAGGAGTTCCAATACCCTCGCCTCGGGCCGGGCATGATGTACGATGCCATGGTGGAAAAACTCAAGGCCAAGGGAGGCCAGGTTCTCCTCCACCACACGGCCCGCCGAATCCGGCACGACGGGCAGCGGATCCTCGCCGTTGAGGCAACCGCAGATGACGGTTCCCATGAGGTTTTCGAAGCCGAGCATTTCGTCTCCTCGATTCCCCTGCCAATCTTCGTTCGCCAGCTCGACCCTCCTCCTCCCGAACCGATCCTCCGCGCCGCGGACGCCCTCAAATTCCGGCACCTTCTGACTGTCAACCTGATCCTGGACCGCGATGACCTGTTCCCCGACAACTGGATCTACATTCACGAGCCGGGCGTTCACTTGGGAAGGATCCAGAACTACAAGAACTGGTCTCCTGAAATGGTGCCTGATCCGTCGAAAACCGCTCTAGGCCTTGAGTATTACACTGCCGATGGCGAGTCTCTCTGGGAGATGTCCGACGACCAACTCATCGAGCTTGGGAAGAAAGAACTGGAGCTCATCGGAATCGCAAAGCGGAGTGAAGTTGTCGATGGCTGTATCTACCGCGTTCCCAAAGCTTACCCAGTCTACATGAGCGGTTATCGGAAGCATCTCGATCTCATCATTCCCTACCTCCGGCAATTTGGGAATCTGCACAAAGTCGGGCGCTATGGGACGTTCAAATACAATAATCAAGATCACTCGATCCTCATGGGGCTCTACGCAACACGGAATATCCTGGGCGACAACATCGATATTTGGGCTGTCAATTCCGACGACGAGTATCTCGAACAACGGTCGGTCAGGGATTCGGATGAGAGCCGCGAGCGCCCTTGAGAACCTCCAGCGAAGTTCTGAGGGAGCCAGACAGATCTTCTCGGCACTCTCCCCCTATCAGCAGCCAAGTCTCGCCGGCCTCAAATGCGGCTTGAGCCTTCTCCAGGCGCTCCAACGCTTTCCATAAGCGCGAGTTCTTCGCTTCTTGGGCCATTCCCTCGGCGATCTGCTTCGCTGTCACGAGGTGAATCGATCCGGATTTCCCCAAGGCGATTCTCAAGTGCCCTAGCTCGCATGCGCAAAAAGCAGCGTTCTGCATGTCCCCGATCCCTGCAAGGAACTCCCTGAAGCCAGAGACCCTCTCCACCAAGGGCTCGAAAGCCTCTCCAGCCAGCCGCCTCAACCGGATCCGCTCTAGGCTCAAGAGGGCCTCGATCCTGCGGTCTCCCAGGCGCTGGAGGTTTTCCAATGCCTCGTCAAAGAGCCGAAGCGACTCCTCAATATGCCCCTCCTTCAACGCGACAACCGCCAGATTGTTCACGCTCATCGCCTCGAAACGACGATCTCCTACTTCTCGGTGGATCTCGATGGCCTGTTCGAATAGCTCCCGAGCCTCGGCAAGCCGGTCGAGGCCCTCGTAGATGCAAGCGAGGTTGCACAATGTGTGGCCCTCCACCATCCGGTTGCCCACCTCACGATGGATGACAAGGGCTTTCGTATAGAAGTCGCACGCCTCTTCCATTCGGCCCAGAGACTGGTAGAGGATCGCTAGGTTGCCCAATGTGATCCCCTCGCTTCGCCGGTCTCCCACGGATCGTTGGATCTCCAGTGCCTCGATGTACCGGGCTTTGGCCGTCTCCAGGTGCCCGCGGTTGTGAAGGATCATGGCGACGTTGCAAAGAGCGATTCCTTCCCTGGACCGTTCTCCCGCATCTCGGCACAGGTGGAGCACCTCCTCGAAAAGCGCGCCAGCCTCGTCGAGCTGCCCCCGATTGTGGCAAACATTTGCTTGAAGAGTGAGCATTTCCGCAATTCGCGGAGCTTCCCCTATCCGCCGATAAATCCTCAGCGCTTTTTCCGCAGCCTCCCAGGCCCGGTCCAACGCCCCGACCTTGCGCCAGATGTCCCCCAGGCCGGCCAGGCTGTTCGCTTCCAAGAGTGGATTCGCCAAGGCTCTGGCCGTTTCCAGCGCACGGAGCAGCTCTCTCTCCGCTTCCTCCATTCGACCTGTGTGAATCAGAATATCTCTCGCCATACGGACCCGGATTTGCACGGCGAGGGCATCGGGATTGGGCATCAATGAAAGGCATCGCCGGAACAGATCCTCGGCCTCTTCATTGGCGTAACGGCGAACGGCTTCCCGTGCGGCTTTCTCGTACCACTGGCGGGCCTCCCCGAAGCAGGCCGCGCCTTCCCAGTGAAACCCGATTTCAGAGCTGTGCTCCAGGATCTCCGCCTCTGGCAGCGCTTCCAAAGCTGCCGCCGCTCTCCGGTGGAGTCGGCTCCTTTCGCCCAGCTCTATCCCGTCGTGCGTCATGGAGCGTATCTGATCGTGTGCGAAACGGAGGAAACCCTCCTCCGTCTCTTCCATCAACCGCTTCCTCAGCAGCTCAGCCGCCGCTTCAAAAAAAGTCTCTTCGCCCATGCCCACGACGTGCCGCAAGAGAGAAGCCGGTACGGAGTGTCCCATCACTGCCGCGGCGGCAAGGAGTTGTCGCGATTGAGGTTCTATCTCCTCGAGACGGCTGTCCAGGAGCTCTTCCACTGATCCCAGAAGAGGGAGGCCATCCCGAAGAGGGAGGCCATCCCGCCTTCCTTGCCCCGGTGCCTCGCGCCAATGAACCTGCCACCGCCCTTCCTGATCTCGAGTTAGCTTTTGCTGCTCCACGGCGGCGTGGAGGAGCTCGGCGACGAAAAAAGGGACACCCTTGGATTGGCTGAGTAAGAACTCGCAGAATCCTTCCGGAGGATGGAGTGCCAGCATATCTCTTGCCATGGCAGCGACTGCCGCGGCGTCGAGGCGCCCCAATTCCAGCCTCCCAACGGTCGGTCTCTCCAACAACGGCTCTAACCCAGAAATTTCATGGCGAATCTGCCGCGGCGTCTGCTCCCCTGTCTCCACCGCCGTCTTCGTCGGGCGGCCATCCTGGACGGTTTGCATGACCACGCCTCCGGTCTCGGGCTCTTCACCTTCGGTGTGTCTCCGCCGCGCTCCCGCACTCTTCCCTGGAAACGGGCCCGACGGCCTCGCTACGGTCCCTGATGAGAAGTCCGGGCCTAAGGGCTGCAAATCCATGTCAGATCGATAACTCCCCACGAGCAGGACTGGATCCTCACCCGCGGCCGGGAGTTTTGCCACATAGTGGAAGAAGCCAAGAGAAAGCTCATCCATCCACTGGAGGTCATCCACGAGCACCAGCAAAGCCCGCTCCCCGCCAAGAGCCACCAAGGTTGACCAGAGGGCCTCGAAAAGCTTCCGCCGGGCTGCTTCAGGAGATGGTGGCTCCGGTTGTTGCAAGGGCTCGTGAGCACCTTCCAACAAAGAGGGTTCATACAGAGCGAGCAACCCCGCCTGCCTCCCCAAAAAACGCTCTCTTGCCAGAGGCCCCCGTTCCTTACAGAGATCTCCCACCGCCTGGAGAACTCCACGAAAGGCCTCCAAGGGCCGCCCCCCGGTCTCCCTGCACTGCCCGGTAACCACCTGGATTCCCCGCCGGGTGGCCATGCGGGCCATCTCTTTGATGAGCCGTGTCTTGCCAATGCCGCTCTCTCCGCCAACAAGCAGAATCGAACCCTTCCCCGCCTCCAACCGTTCCAGACGACGCCGAAGCTTGTCCATTTCCAGGCTTCGGCCCGTGAATCCGGGCCGGTACAAATAAGGCCGCGGCTCCGGAAACCGAGGGTCTCGCGCTTGGGCCAAACCCAGCATGCCCAAGGCGTTCGCCACATCATCGGCGTGGCCGAGCCGAGCGGCTGGCCGCCTTTCCAAAAGCCGTTGAAGCAGTTGATCCAGCTCTTCAGGAAGGCCGGCTACAAGCTCCGAAGGGGAAGCCGAAGAGGCCTCCAACGGCAAACGAATAAAGTCGGAAAGTCTCAGGCCAAAAAAGGGCGGCTCCCCCACAAGAAGCTCAAAAAGCATGCAGCCCAAGGCATAGAGATCAGTCCGCGCATCCACGAATTCCCCCCGGATCTGTTCCGGCGACATGTAGTTGGCGGTCCCCACGATTCCGCCTCCAACCTCCAGGGCTTCCCGCCTGTTGCGCCCCCCGAAGCGTGAGATCAATCCAAAGTCCACAAGGACCGGTGTCCCGTCATCCCGTATCAAGACGTTGTCCGGCTTGAGGTCCCGATGCACAATCCCCTCGCCATGCATGTACGCAAGGGTCCAACAAAGCTTCTGGATTGGAACCAGAATCTGCCGGAGCGCCTCCCACGGTATCCTGGGAAGTTCTCCCGGCCCCATCCGTGAATTCACTTCGCTCGACTTCTCCCGATCCATGCCGCGCAGCCTCTCTCGAGGCGCCCTGGGATCCCAAAAACGCAAGCAGGTTTCACGAAGCGAGTCTCCCTCGATGAGCTCCATGGCGTACCATGGGAGAGACTCCTCCACCCCTTCATCCAAGATGCGCACAATCCCCGGATGCTCGATCCTGGCCAGCGCATGGATCTCACGGCGGATGGTCCCCACGAGCCCTTCCTGGCGCCTGTGGACCGTTTTGACGGCCACAACCACTCCTGAACTTCGATGGACGGCGCGGTAAACCACCCCCATCTTTCCCTCTCCGATGGGAGCGACAATCTTGTAGGGTCCCAGTGTCGGTGGTACCTTTTTCATGAGAAACAGGTTTTCAGCCGTTGTACGCGGCAAGTCCAGTGAGCGCTTGGCCCAGAATCAGCGTGTGGATTTGGTGAGTGCCCTCATAGGTCTTCACCGATTCCAGGTTCAGCATGTGTCTACCGCAGTGGTAATCGTCCATGATCCCGTTGGCTCCAAGGAGCTCCCGAGCCTTTCGGGCCACGTCGAGAGCGATGGCAACATTGTTCCGCTTCGCCAACGATATCTGAGCTGGCGTCGCGGCACCGGCATCCTTGAGGCGTCCCAACTGGAGACATATAAGCTGCGCTTTCGTGATCTCCGTCGCCATCTCCGCCAAAGCCTGCTGGATGATCTGGAATCCCGCCAGAGGGCGACCAAACTGCTTTCGGCCCAAACAGTATTGGAGTGCCTCCTCAAAACATGCCGCAGCGGCTCCCACGGCTCCCCAGGCGATTCCATATCGAGCGGAGCTCAGACATTCCAGAGGTGATCGCAAACCGCGGCTCCCGGGAAGAAGCGCCGACTCGGGCAACTCTACACCGTCAAGGTAAAGCTCACTTGTCACCGAGGCGCGAAGAGAGAACTTCCCCGTCATGACCGAGGTCGTGTACCCAGGCGCATCGTTGGGAACCAAGAATCCTCGGATTCGGTCCTCGGTTTTCGCCCAAATGACCGAAATGTCAGAGATAGACCCGTTGGTGATCCAGCGCTTGGTTCCTGAAATGCGCCAGCCATCGGCGGTTTTCTCGGCCCTGGTCTCCATCCCCCCGGGGTCCGATCCATGATCTGGCTCTGTCAAACCAAAACAACCTATGGCCGCGCCCGACGCCAGCCGGGGCAGCCAGTTCTCCTTCTGCTCGTCGCTTCCGAACTTCCAAATGGGAAACATCACCAAGGAACTCTGAACCGAAGCAAAGCTGCGCAGCCCGCTGTCACCTCGCTCCAACTCCCTCATCACGATGCCATAGCCCGTCTGCCCCAAGTCGGTGCATCCGTACCCCGAAAGGTTGGCGCCAAGGAGGCCCAGCTCACCAAGTCGGGGCACCAGATGCCGCGGAAATTCATCCTCCCGAAAGTAGCGCGCAATATCGGGCAACACTTCCTTGTCCACGAACTGCCGAACGGTGTCGCGGATGATTCGGCCCTCCTCGGTCAATTCTGCATCCAGCTCGTAAAAATCGATCATTTCTTCTCCTCGTATTTCGTTGAAAATTTCCGGATGGCGGTGGAGCTTCCCTCCCAGTGCCCGAAGACCGAATCCACCCCCGGTTTCTGGTCGTGCTCTTCTTTTAGGGCGGAGTTGTCGGCAAACCCTTTGTTTTCTTCGTGTTGCCTTCCGCTCCCATCAGTCGCCATCCGGCGCCCGCTGCTCGCCATTGTCGCCGCCTTCGATCCATTGCCCCAGGGCTGGAGCACCCCCCGGTTTCTGCCGGGCACCCCTTCCCCCCAAAAAAAAAGCAGGAGGTTCGCCCCAGGGCAACCTCGTTGGAACATCCGCCTGGCTCGCAGGTTGGAACCCTTGTAAGCAAAGCTGGCACCCAAGCGGTATTTGAGCATGGACCGGCTCGATTGTCATGGGCTGCTCAGCAGATCGAATGTCAACGACCGCACCTTGAACGCATTGGAACCGGCATGGAATTTTGCGTGCGGCAAAGTCCCACGATTGGCAGATTGTAGTGGTGCAGGGAGATTGAAGCCATGAGCCTGCAATTCAATTTCGCCGAGCTCGGCCAGCTCACCGGAGAACTCGTAGAACTTGTTCACCACCCGACCCACGGAGGCCAGATCGGCTGGATCGTCGATGTCGCGACGGCCATTCCCGTTCAACTTCGGCGAATGTTGGTGGACGAGGGCCGAGACGTCAAAGACTTGAAGTCCGAATACGGTCACCGGGTTCAGTTTCAAATCGAGTTGGAGGCGGGGGAGAGATTGACCATCAATTGGCAGGACGTGGAGTTTCTTTGACTTTCATTCGGGTTGACTCGCCCGTAGCGGGAACCCGCCGCCCTCACTCCTGGACGACGGCAACAGTCGGTGTCGCGTTGTTGTGCGTGGTGGGGTAGGCGACCTCATTGTAAGCTCGATGGCACAGGTGAGGCATCCCGTTGCACGGAAGCCCTTGTCCCAACGCCTGATGGGCAATTCCAGCCCCCGACAGAAGAATCGCCGCGCTCAAAAAACGCGCACCGAATAGAAAGCACCGGGACAAAAACACCGTGCTTGGCATCAGGATACCTCCAGAACTGATCGTCACCGAATGCTCTGAGCAAGGTCTTTCATACCATGTTTCCATGGGCGGCTCCAAGGCATGCGAGGCCGGCATCCGGCCACTACCCTGAAGAGTGTTCCGCGGACCCGGTGGAGGCGAAAAGGCAAAGCGTCCCCAGCGGGATTCGAACCCACGCTTCCGCCTTGAGAGGGCGGTGTCCTAGTCCGGACTAGACGATGGGGACTCACGTCGCAAGGATCTCCCGCTCGGTGGCGGGAAAGCTGGTGAGCCGTGAAGGGATTGAACCTTCGACCCGTTGCTTAAAAGGCAACTGCTCTACCTACTGAGCTAACGGCCCACGCTCTCGACCGCCTCATCGTGCGGAACGGGCGCTAATCTACAGAACTGATCCAACTTTGTCAATTGGCCCCGAATGACTTCACTGGGCGAAAAGCTCTGAGCCGCACTCTTTCCGCTTTTCACGCTACAGGCGCGAAGTAAAGCCCTTGACAAAATGCTCGCCGATGTTCTGCTTGCCAAGGTAGATGTCCCAAATCGCTCTCGAGAACTTCACATTTTTGATTTCCATGGGCTCATGGTTCGCTATCTTGCACGAGACACCGACCCCGGGAACGTGGATGAACCAAACGTGGTCCGCGGTCTTGAGCGTCCGGGGAGTAAAATAATCCTGGAATTGCTTCAGCTCCGCCGTGAACTCGGTTTCCTTGTAGTTGAGAAGGATTGCTTCCTTGAAGGCGCTGAACATTTTCTTGCCGCCCACCTTCCGTTCCATGATGAGATGAAGCGCCTTGGGCACGTCGGCCGCGGCAAGCTCATGGGCGTTTTTGACCATGGCTTCCCTGGCCAGATAGCTGGCGATCCCATAGACGTTGATCCAGGCTTTTTCCCGGAGAGCGGTACCGGTGCAGCGGAGGTTGACATCTTCTCCGCCGACTTTCAAAGTGACGGAAGCGGGAAAGGTAATGTCGCTTCCGTCCACGGCGATTTCCTGAGCCGCAAACGCCGTGGCGCAGGTAAAAGAAAAGATGAGTGCCACTCTTTTTGTCGTGTGGGACATGGTCAACCTCCTCAACGTTGATGATCGCAATTCAACAATGGGTGTAGCCTAAGCGGGGATCCTTGCCATGTCAACACGATGAAGGCCACTCCTCGCGCTGTTCGGGGCCGGGAGACACGGCCCCGAACAGCGCGGTACAATGGAAGTCACCGATTCCATCCTGGAACTCGAATAAGCGGGCCGCCACCGCACGACCTCGGCGCACTTCAAGGATGAGGTGCGATACCGGGTAAAGGGGTTGCCCCCCGAAAAGCGCTTCTTTTCGGTCGATGGCCGAAAAGATGGCGGGAAGATCAATGTGCGAGTGGTACACGCCAAGAACGGGGCGGCTGGTCATCAGGCTCCGAGCCAGAAAGATGACGTCTTGTGGCGCCATCATGAAGCGGTTCCGGGCCTCGCTGGACAAAAAGGTGGAACGGGATTCCGGCGACTGCTGCCAACGATTGGTTGAAGGCCTCATCTCATGGACGACTCGGTTCTCCGCCGATCCGATCAGGAGCCCGCAACACTCGCGGGGAGCTTCCTGTTCCGCATGCTCGAAAAGGCATCGCAGGATCTCAGCCTTGATCTTGAGAGGCTGCTTTCTCTTTGTCCTCACCGGTTCTCCTCCCGCCAGGTCAAGTTGGCGTTGTTTCAAACCGCGCCGAAAGTTTAGGTTGCCGAGCGAAGGAAAGCGCGCTGTAAGAGTCCGTGATCCGCCTTCGTCTATCCTTCGGGGAGGGTAGGGGTGGATCTTGCCATGGCGCTTGCACTCGACGATGTTGACTTTGAGACGCTACAATCCGAAGAAGTGCGAACTTGCGTTGACCATGCCTCTATCTTGTTCTTTGGGGAAAACGAATTGCAACCTGTGGATTCTAACGAATTGCAACCTGTAGATTTCAAAGAGATCTTTGAGCTCGACAAAGCGCGAGGCGAAATTGCCCGCCTTGATGGAACAGGAGCCAAGGATGTGGTTGTCATGGGTGTCAGGCGACAAAACGCGGGTTCCAATGGGGACCCCCGTGCATTGAAGATTTTCACCGTTGCGAACGCGGCGGAGATCCCCGAAGTCAGGGACGAGTATTTGGCCCAGTACAGCGCAGACCCGAACTGTTTTCGCAAGGACGCAAGTACGTTCGGTTTTTTTCTAAATTACGCGTCGTTCGAAGCTGAAGTATTCATTCTACAGATGGCTTCAAAGGCCGGCGCGGATCGAATCGTCTCGCTTTTAGGATCGCATCAACTGGTGAATCTCCCCTTGGGCGGCCTGGCGGACAAGAAGGTCGTCAATGCCATCGAGCTGCCAAGGCTGGACAAATACAGACACAGGAGTCCCTCTGAGTGGAGGGAGGGAGTGGGTGACCTCGTGGAGATATTGGAGGCCATCCACCAGCTTCACTCCCTTTTCATCGCCAAGGAGGATTACCCCGCGGAGCTCCAGGCCAAGATCAGCGACGACGGCGGATTCCATCACCCCATCCATCTCGATATCAACCCCAGTCAGGTCATGCGCGACGCCAATAAGCGGCTGGTTCTTATCGACTTTGGCTATGGACGGATTCTAGATGAAAAAATCAAACGCTCCACGAACTTCCTTGGTGTTCGCACGGAGCTTTACCCTCCGCCCGAACAGCTTCGGGGCCTCCACGAGAGCGCCCTCGATTTTAGAGATTACTGCCAAGAAGTGATCGATGTCTATCCCGTGGCCATCATGCTTTTCCAGTTCCTGACAGGTTTGGAATACGCCTCGGAAGTGTATGCCAAGACGGGGGTGGACGAAGTGCCTGCGGCAGCGGTGGGCAAGTATCGGGAGGACCATCTTGAAAAGGTCCTCAAAGAAATCTCCATCGACCGGGAGTTCGACAGAGTTCGGGAACCCCTGCTTGCTTGGCTCAAGGCCATAACGGAAACCGCCTGGGAAAATCGGAAGCGTGCGATCCTCGAACTTCTGGGTAAAGGAGAGCATGGGTGGAAGGGAGAATGGAACCTGGCGATCCGCTCGGCTGACTATCTTAGCCGGAAAGTCCTTGGACGCAACCTGAAGATCACGTTGAACGAAGCGCGGTTACCCGGTGCCAGACGCCCATGGCTGCATCTTTGTGCCACTCCTGAGGCGGATGCCTCCGTTGTCCCACTTGCCGACCTGGTAGAGACCGCCCTGGTTCAAGACGGGACCAACGCTCGAACCGTGCCGACCTCAGAAGTGAGGTGGTTTGCTCGAGGTGTTCCCCGTTTCGATTCAGCCGCGGAATCGGAGAGGTATCGAAGGGGGATTGCGCTGAGGGATAAGACTGCGGAGATGGTCAATCGGCCGGTTGTTTGGAGAAACTGTTTTCGGCCCTGGTGGCCGGGCAGCTACAGGCTCTACCCCACGTGGCATGGTTTGGTTGCTTGGGATGCCGCGGTGGACATCGAGGTGATTCCCGGAAATTGCGACCTGTTTGTGGGCATTGAGGGTAGAGGCGATGACGTTCTGGAACTGGGGAAGGAGCTTTTCCTTTGCGATGGGATGCGCGGGACGATGAGTCTTTTTGCGGTTCATCCGGAGCATGGGATCCTGCTTCCGGTGGAAGCCAGGATCGAGAGGCCCAATCAATATGAAAGGGGCATAAGGTTCGGATTTCCCGAAGCAGGGTCCCTCGAATTCATGGCGGGATTGTTCAGCCTTCCGTTGGAAGTCCGGATTATGGGGAGTTTTGAAGAAGTCCTGCGAAAAACTCGGGAGCTTCACGGTGCTGAGGTCCCCTCCCGCACGGAACTTACAGCCCTTCAATCACTTTTTTGGATCGCGGCAACCGCGGAAGACGTTCCTGCCGAATTCCTTGTGGTCCTGGGTTCGAACCTCGAAGCCATTGCTCGGAAACACGCGCTGGAATCGCTGATGAATCAAGATGCAGTCCAACTCTTACGGATCGCGTTATCCGGTGTTGAGTCAGGTTATCCATTGAAGGCCGTGGCGTTGGCCAACTACCTTCTCATGGCTGAATCCCATGACGCAAGAGAGGCGGAATCTTCACTTTTGCGGGAGCTGGCCGGCATATTGAATGGGCATGAGGGTTGTCCTCAACTCCTTGTTCCTCATCGCTTTTTTCTGGAATCGATCCTCAAGCGTTTTCCATCTCGAGGTTTGCGATGATGGAGTCAGCCCCTGATAGAATCGAGCTTCTTCACGTGGTCCACACCGTCCGGGGACGCCGGAAGCAGCTTCAGGACAACTATTTCCGCACCATGGAGATCGCTGAGCGGGGCGACCTGCTGAACGGGCATGCGGTCATCGGGGGGCGGGAGCGGAAAGAAATCCCGGCCTCCCTGCCGGTGCAGGAAAAGATCGAGTTTCACGGCAACGCGGAGTTGGCCGGGATCCGCATCTTTGCCCTTGCCGATGGCGTGGGAGGCTCGAATCGGGGGGATCTCGCGGCAAGAGAGGCGGTCCTCACCCTGCCACTCTTCTACGATCCGGCACGTTTGGCCCGGGAGCTTGAAAGCGAGCTCCGCCGACATTCCCTTTCGCCCGCGCTCTATACCACGAAGTTCTCTGGACCCCTTCCTCAGCGGATCCCGGAGATCCTGACGGCCCTTTACCAACTCATCAATCTGAGGCTTCATACGCACGAAGTTCCGAATATCCAGACGACACTGGTCACCATCGTTCTCCATGGGAATCGGCTCTATCTTGCCAACGTGGGCGATTCTCGAGTCTATCGCTTTCCGCGTTCACCCGGAGAAGGCCACGGAGTTCCGGAACGCTTGACCGTGGATGATAGCCTATTGGATCGGAAACTCTACGGCGGCGAGTATCTTCTCTTTGCTCCTTGCAGCTACGATCTTGCGCCCAAGCTCGACTCGATCCTCCGCCAAGATGGCCGCCTCACGGAAGAATTCGTCTTCGATCTCACACAGCTTCCGGACTATGGAAAGAACCATTCCTTCGAGCACCTCCGCGCCATTTCCAAGAAGGAGATCACGCAAATCCTTTCCGATGCCACGGCGAGCGCCTTTCGACGAGCGATCCAGCTTGGGGTCATCGCGCCTGCTCACCAGATCAAGGACGAAGGTCTTCTGCAAGCTCTGGGGCACGAAAGCTGGCTGGCCACGGAAAAGATCAACTGTCGGATTCGCCAGGGTGAACGGAAGAGTTCCTTCGTCGCGGAAGATCCCCATTCTCTTCGCCTTGGGGATGGCGATATCCTGATGCTCTGTTCTGACGGTTTGAGCGACGTCATGACGAGACCGACTCTCAGGGAAATCGTTCGGGGCTGCCTGAAGACCGGATTTGCAGCCGATGCCAACGAGTTGGCGGGCTTAGCCGATCAACTGGTGGAGAAAGCGCTGCGGGAGGAACGCTGCCAGGATAATGTGACGGTTCTCCTTCTCCAATCCCCCATGCAACCATCGGCATCCCTGGACAATCTTCAGGGTGGCACACGGAAGGGTCGGGCCGGCCCGGAAGTTCGGCGTCAACCGCGGAGAGTCGATGTCGTTCCGCACCGAGGGGCAAAGAGCTCGGTCCAGCCCATGGTTCCAAAAACTCCACCGGAAACCCGGGAGTTTTCGGAAACCGCCAAGCCGGCTCCTCGGTGGAGCGTGGGGAGAAGCTCGACCTCTTCTCCGAGCCGGTACCGAACGCAGTTTGTCGAGGCTCTTCAGATGCGGCGGGAGGCCGATGACAGAATCGACTGCCATCTGGAGAACATCGAGGCGCAGCTTTTATCTCAAAGCCGGGGATACAGCGAGCTGAAGGGCCTGCTTCTACCGTTGAAAGCCCGCCTCAAGGAAATCGCCCGAAGGGAGGCTCAGCTTGCAAGACTGGCTTCGCTCCTGGGCGTTGGCCTCTTCGCCAATCTACTCCTTCTGTTGGCTCTGTTGATCCAGTTTTTCAAATGAGGTGGCGATGAGTGGAGAGCTCCTTCATTACTTGATTCCGTTCGAGATCCCTGGATCTGGACAGGGCACGGGAAGAGTGGAAAAGGGCTCTGCACACCCCGAGGTTGCTCATTCTTCTCCGTTCGCTTCAGAGATCCCGCCGAAACATGGGCCGACCCCGCGAAGCCCTCTGAAAAAAAAGAAATCAGGCGAGGTTGTACCTTTCATCGATGTAACTTCTCCAGAGCCCCCCTTGCTTCTGCGTCTTGGTCAACTGGAGAGCGCCGTTGGCGAATTGGAGACGGAATCCGCGGAGACAGCGCAGCGTCTTCTGGATCAGAAGGCTCTGCTCCAGGCGCGGGTCGATCTGTTGCTCGGAAGAGTGGAAGCCATGGAAACCACTGGTTCCCCAAGGCAGCTTCTTCTTTGGCCGGGCCTTGCCACAGCCCTACTGGTGCCGCTTGTAGGGATCGGCCTCAATGGCCTGTTTCACTTCGGGCTCTATGAAATATTTATGAAGCTTGGCGAACCAGATTACGAATGGTTTCGCTGGGCAGCCGAAACTGTGCTGGACCTCCAGATCACCACGGAGAGAACGCCTCATCTCTATTTCTATTGGCTCACGATGGAGTTTTTCTGGACTTCTCTCATCATCTTGGTGGGCTTAGGCTCCTTTCTGCGGTTCTCCCGCGGAAAAGACCGTGCCGTGGCAACCGGAAGAGATCCATGAATAGAGTGTATACGCCGATTTGCACATTCCTATTAGCTGTTGCCGTGCTCGTTGGCCCGCCTGCATGCGGGGCCTTGGGGCAAGATGCCCTGACGCCGGTGGCACAAACGAAGTTGCGGCCCTCAGGCCAAGGCCCTCACTCTGGCCGTGGCCGGAAGCATCAGCATTCTCGGCGGGCACCACCGGCAACGGCAACCCGCCACGCCCTTGAGACCATCCTTTTTGAGAAAGATGGTGGCATCTACCGGGTGAGTTCGGTCATGCTCCCTTTATCGGGGCGCACCTACCCTGTGATCCGCCTGGCAACCAAGCTCAGTGGGATCATAGACATCCGATTGTCCTGGAAGAGCCCTCTGGATGATTTTCAGGTGAGTGTCCAGGTGGATGAAAGGTTGCCCCAGAATGCGATTCGGGTCGATCAGACTGAGTTCATGACCATCGCCCTCAGGCCGGGAGAATTCGCAACACTCTTCCTGACGCGGTATTCGGCTAAGAACCTAGCCTGCGAGCTTCGTTTCGAGTTTACGACGACCCCGGCCAAGCGGCGTTTTAGAACCCCCATTCCCCGAGTTCACAGGCGAAAACCAACGCCTTCGTGGAGGAAAACTCCATCCCGGAAACCTCTGCGCCTCCCCAGGCACCCCTCTCCCAGCGCCACACTGACTCCAACCCCAAGTCCTTCCACAAGAGCTTTATCTCCCAGCCACTCAGGTGAGATCTTCATCTCAAAACCCCCGGAAAACGTTGTGACTCCTCGCCCCACGCGCCATTTCGGCGTCCTTGGGATTTCTCGCTCAACACCAACGGTATCCCCTCCAACGCCTCTTCTCCTTCCCAGACTGAAAGATCTTCCCCCCGCCTCTCGCTCCCCGGCGCCGCCGCTGGCAATCCCCAGGCGAGCCCGGACAGTTCCGCCTTCTCCTTCACCGACAAAAAAGAGTCCAAGAAGGCATCGCCACACCCAAACTCCAGCCCCTTCTCCCACAAGGACGCCTTCGCCCCGATGGAAGGCAACTCCTGGCCGTTCTCCGACTCCCGTCTTGACCGTCGGTCCCACTGCCAGGGTCAAGGCAGGGCGGCGAGATATCAAGATTCCGGTCCAGGGCGGGCCTGCCAGCCTGGTTCTGGAGGGCACGGATCAGCGGTTGGCGCTACGCCGTACGCTCCTTCTGGAAGTCCCGAATGCCAGACTTGAGATCACGGTTCCTAGAGGATTCACGGTTCGGATAACGAGCATCGATGGCCTTCCCATTCCCCTGCACCCGACGGCGAGTGGCATTAGCACCTGGCAAGCTCTCTCTGCCCCTGGGTTGAGTTTTTCGAGTCAGTCTTTCAGCACCACCCCGATGAGTGCGGGACGCTATGTCGTCGAGGTCGGCGGAGATGTGGCGGGGGTTAGCTGGCGGCGGGCTTCCGGGGATGCTTTCGCCGATGCTGCCCTTGCCATCCGGCAGCGGGCGGCGTTGGTGGTGGTCCAATGGCGTTACTAGATCCATTTCCAACCGCGGCCGCCAGGCAGGACTTCACCTGGCATCCCCTTTGGGCCTTTGTGCTATTCGTCTGGTCCGTCACGCTTTCCCCGCCGCTGGCGGTAGCCGAGGTAGTGATCCTTGAGACCGTCGCCCAGTCACCTTTAGAGGCGAGGCTGGTGGAGGATCAGATTCGCCTCTATCTCCTTAGCTTAAAAGAAGAATTCGGAGACTCCGACCTTCGTTACGAAATGTCGATTCGGTTGAGCCATTCCGGTGGCCGCATCTTCGACTATACCGTGAAGCTCCAAACAGGCTCCAGGAATTTGGGCCGGCAAATGGGTCGCGTGAGCTTCGAGGAGTTTCGCCATGGTTTTGGCCGAGCCTTCGAATCAGTGGTGACGAGTTCGCCGGGAGTCTCCATCGTGTCGCTGGAGCGCTTCGAGGCCCACTGGGACGGCGTTAGCCGCCAGGAGAGACTCTTGGCGGAAGTCGATCATCTCCGCCGTGCATTCGTTCGGCGGCTGGAGGCTACAGCGGGGATCGTGGTCATGGAGAGGGCGGATTTTGCCCACCGCCGCCTCCGGGTGGATCTTCGGCGCGGCAAGACAGGACGTTTGGAGGTACACCTGTGGCTTGATGGAGACCAACTGGAGCCGATTTCTTCCGCGGATGGCGATCTTTGGCCAGGAGTGTTGGAAATCGCCTCCAGAATTTCCGGCCGCCGGCTGGAGCGCGTCCGTTTACAGCTTTTTGAGGTGGGCCAGGGGTCGGAAAAATCCAGGTCTTTACACCGTGGCCCCATGGACTACCGCATCGAGAAGAGCCTTCGGATCCGCCAAGCCCGGAGCGACGGGTCCAGCTATCCGGTGCTGGCGGAACGGGGGCAGGCCCTGACAATTTTGAGGTTCGGCTATTATCCAAGAACCGTCCGGATCTTGCCTGGGTTGGGTGACTACCGGCAGGTCAACCTCATCGCCAAGACAGCACGCTATTCCGTGGAGGTGCTGGCAGGGGGCGAGCTTGTAGGGCCGATCCAGATGTTGGGATACGACGGAGACCGTCTGGAGGTGGAGCCAGGCCGACTCTTCTCCCTGAAGCGGGAATACAAGTATCATTATTCCATGACACTCCTGCGCCAACGCGGTATCGAGCTCATGGCTGGATGGTTCATCGTCCCGGACAGTGGTGATTTCGAGCTTTTCGACGAAGGCTTTCCCGGCAACCTACGGATTGTTCCGTACGAGGCGGCGCCATGATTTGGACACTCCTTGCGCCGGCACCGGAAACTGCCCATCGCTGCGTCCAAAGGTTCCGAGCGGGCCAGGGGCCAATGGATTGGAAGCCTGGGAGCCGTAGGCAACTGGTGGGATGGCGATCTTATGGTTACCTGCTCGTCTTTTTTTGCGGCGCTTTGGGAGTCGGACCATGGGGATGCGCTCCGGCTCCTTCGGAACCCGGTGTGCTGCAGATCGGCTTTTATGCGAAGCAGCGGGGAAGGCTGCGTGTTCTTGGGGCCCGAGACTGGGTGGATCGCTCCATCGTGGAACTCATCGTGGACGGCGGTTACAACAAGGAATGGACTGGTGGTCGGTTCGAAGCGGTGCCCCGGCTTTTCGAGGATCTTCTGCACGACGGTGCCGCGTACTACGTTCAGCTAGCCAAGGGCCGCCGCTTTCACGCCATTCCCTCATTTCCGGGCCGCCTGGTGGAAGTCGAAGACGCGATCTACTCGTTTTCGCTCTCTCAACGGCTGGGCATCTTGGATGATTGCTCGGCTGGCCGTCTCCTGCAAAGCGTCCGGCCATCGGATCGGGTGGGGTGGGATATCGTCTTCACCTTTTCCGAGGATCCCGGCATGGACGCGTTCGTTCGTTTGGCGGAGGCCAAGATCGTGCCTCGCCCACCAGAGGGAATCGCGGCCAAGAGTTGGCTCGACAGGCTTGAGAGATGGCCGGTGGGAAGCGGACCCTACAGGGTGGTGGAGCCGGGAGAGACCCTCCTGTTGGAAGCCGTTGGGAAACTTGGGAGTCGGCCTCGTCATCGGCGAATCCGAATCCGGTTCTCTGAGAGGTTGGAGCGGCTTCGAACAGACCTCCTGGAGGCACGGATCTCTATTTTGGCTGGAATTGGAGCACCAGATCTCTTTGATCCCCCGGCCAACCGGCCCACCCTTCGACACGGGACTTTTCCCATCGACGGCCAGATTGCCCTTGCGCTCAACACGAAACGGAAGCCCTTCAGCAGGATTTCAGCTCGGCGAGCCCTGGGTGGGATCGTGGATCCGCTGGCCCTGGCACGGAGCCTGCTCCCCGAGCCAGAGAAGAATGTCGCCGTGGGCCCATTTCCGGTGCGCTATCTGGAGGCTCGGCTTGACATGGTTCTTCGCCCACCGGCTTCTCAGGTTCTGGATCCCGAAGATTCCGAGGCGCTCAAGGGTGACCTGACCCTTATTTGGCGTGAGCGGGCCCGGGATAAACGCCTGATGGAGCTGGTGGCGAACGGCGTGGCGGAGCAGATTCGTAGAGGTTCCAAGGGGCGGGCCTGGATTGGCACCCGTCATGGACTCCCGCCGGCTGCCTTCCGGCGCCGATTGAGGGAAGGCCGCTTCGATCTTAGCTTAGTTTGGCTAGACCTGGAGAAAGTGCCGGTTGTCTTTTTGCCCGGTTCCCTGGTGGAAAACTACACAGGCCTTCGGGAGAAGGGAATCGAGCGGCTGGTTCTGCGCTGGGACCGGGCCGGGGACAAGGATGAGAGGCGTGCCATCGTCCGGGCTTTGACACGGCGGTTGAAGGCAACGGGAGCCTGGATCTTCCTCTTTTCAGGTCCCAGGCGGGTCTACTTTGACACCCGTGAAGTGAGGGGCCCGCCGGTAGGAGTCGTGGACCTCATGAGATCCGTAGAAACCTGGTGAAATGCCACACGGACTCCGTGGCTTTGGAGGAGGTGCCGGTAAGCTGTTTCCCCGGGAAACCGTCATGATCATCAAGTCACAAAAGAAAAAGTCGCGGCGGTTTTGTGTAAATAGAGGGGACGACCAGGGATCAAGGGCGAGCAGCGGGAACACAAAGAGAAGCCATGGGCATTGCCTCTTTTGGATTCAAGAAATGTCGCTGTCGCGGAGACGCTTTTGTGTGGGGCTGGTGGATTTGAAAGGGCAGAGGAGGCGTTCATGATGGGACGATGGGCATTGAATTTGCTTGGCGGTTTGGTGATCATCCTTGCCGTAACGGCCCTTGGTAGTGGTCCCAAGAGTCTTGAGGAGCTGTTGCAAAGCGACGTGAGTGTCTCGGAAAAGCTGTTGGCTTTGGAGAGGGTCCGGAGGGAGTCTGGTGTCCAAGAGATCGCCGCCTTGAAGATGGCGACTTGGGAGGCGCTCTACGGTGAGGCGAAGAAGAGGGTCGATGCCCTGGTGACCGCACGGGAGAGTTCGGCGGCCGTGGACTTTTGGCTCCGCTACCTGGATGCGATTCCTTCGGGTGGGAAGATTTCGAAAGTTCGGAAAGCGCCGGCGGAACTCCGAGCAGCCGTGCTGGGGGAGTATTCAAGGGCCAGGAAGAAGTTTGACGGGGGCGATTATCAAGGGGCCTGGTCCCTGATTGGGCGCTTGAAGCGAACTGGGTTGAAACTCGATTCACTGAAGAAATTTTCAAAACGTGTCAAGAAGGCTCGTTCCTTGTCGAACAGTTTTCAATCCGTGGTTTCGAAGCTGAAGGTCGAAGGGGTCAAGGCCGAGCTGCGCGATCTTGGAAAGAGGCTGGATCGTTTGGAGAAGCTCCATTCAAAAACGAAGCCGACGGGCCAAAAACGGGAGATTCTTCTTCAGTTGGAACTGATGGCGAAGGCGGTGGATCGGGAGGAATGGGACACGGCGGTGAAGGCCCTGGACGCCCTTGCCACTCTTGGCGTTGACACGGGGGATTTCCTGGATGAGATCGAGTTCCGGAAGCAGCCGGTGCAGATTGGTTCCATTTCGAGGGAAGAGAAGCCCGTGGTGGCACGGCCCCGGAAGAGAGCAACCTCTTCGGTCACCACGGCGGAGGCTTTGGCATCCCCATCACCCGTTCCAAAAGAGGTTGAGGCCACTCCCGGGCCCGACGGCTCAAAGGTTCGCGTGGACACTGCCACCATGGCTGAGCCCAGGAAAGAGAAAAGCCCGACCCCGCGGGTCGTCGAAGGCGCGGCATTTTTCCCCTCCCCCCCCGCTCCAAGGTGGTCGCCATCTCCCGGGCCGGAGTCCGGGTCAGACCGTCGGGAAAGGCAACCCGAGCTCCCTGGGCCACCGGCTCCGATGCAAGCGGTCAAGATGGCGGTCGCATCGGACAGCGCATCTCTATCGATGCCCCGGCCACCTGGGGAGAGGCTGTTTCAGGCCGAAGTTCTGGACCGAGTCCGATCTTTGGTGGGCCGGGAGACGAAGGACTATGTTCGGCTTCTTCGCAATCTTGGAGCTGGAGGAGATATTCCCTATCTCGAGCTCTCAGAAGTGGCTGAGAAGGGGTGGACCGCGGAAATCGAGTTGATAGCCCGCTTGGTGGATCCCGATGCGCGAGTGGAGGTTCTCATGCTCCCGCGGGCGGATCGACAGTTTTTGCGGCTTTTGGCGAACCGCGTTTTGGAAGAGGCTCCGCAACTGACTGCCGTCCGATTCCGGCTGCTGGCACAAAATGGCTCAAATGATCCGATGGAGTTGGGTTCCGTGGTGATCTCATCGGAGATTCTCAGGCTCACGGTGGGCCTGGAAGTGGCGGAATTTTGGGGGCAACTTGACGCGGGCTCTCTGGATGGCGCTTGGGGAACGCCTGGTAGGGCGAGTTCCGGGCGGGAGGAGGGCAGCCGGTGATTCGAGCGATGGAATCCGTGTTGATGGCGTTGGCTCTCCTTTTCCTGACGCACTTACTGCTCTTGTGGAGCAGGGCGACTTTTCAGGGAGAGGAGTTGCCGGGGCATCGTCCGCCATGGGAGAGCGAGGGGGGATTAGGAGTGGACGAAACAGACGAGCTTCGGACCCAACTTCTTCGTTACATCCGAGAGGATTTGGGTGGGCCTCCAGGGCCGAGCTCGGGCAGGACGGCCGGGGCTCTGGGTCAGGAGAGGCCCGTCCGCGAGATTCGGCTCAGTTCTTCGCGCCTTGGGGTGCCCATGGCGGATCACCCGCCGACTTTTGGGAGTTGGCTATTGGGGTTGCCCCAAGAGCTTCTATCTCCGGCGGAAAATGGACCGTTGCGCCGTTTTTTTCGTACCTTGGCGGCGTTTGGAATCGCCACGGGCGTTTGGTTTGCTTTCTCGCTTTGCGGGGTATGGATCGGGAGATTGACCTTCTATCCTGAGATCCGTCTTTTGCTGGCCGGGTGCCTTTTTTTCTCGTTTCTGCCAGTGTTTTGGCTGGCTGTTGCCGGTGGGGATTCCATTTGGCTCGTGGGATTCGGGGCGGCCATTTTCGGAGGTCTGGCGGCCGACGGCGTTCTCGTGGGAAGCAGCCTCACTCAGGGGATTCCCGGTTACGTCAGGGCATCGTACGGCCGGGGGTATCGATGGTGGTCGTTCGCCATGGCAGGCGCAATCCGGGATTCCTTGGAGTGGCAGTTGATGAGGCCCAAGGTGCCAATGTACCTGTACGCGCTCCGATCAAGGCTGCCTCTGTTGCTGGGTGGGGTGATTGTGGCCGAACTGGCCGTGGACGCACAGGGATTGAGCCGGACGTTCAACAACTTCGATCAGGCTTCCGCTCACTGTTCCTTTTTGACTGGAGTCCTCCTGACTTTTGTGGCGCTCCGGATGCTCAGTTGGCTGGTACGCTGGCTTGAAATCGCGACGGATCCCGCACTTTCGTCCAGTCCGGATCTGCTCTCCAAAGGCCTCAAACCCGTGAGGCACAGGGCGAGTTTTTCGCTTCTACGAGCACGGGAGCGCTTTCCGTTCGCCTTGTTTTGCTGTGTGGCGCTTCTAATCATCCTGGGCGTTGGCTGGGCCGTTCTTCTCATTGCCTCTGTCTGGGCTCTTTGGAGAGAGATGGGTCTCCCCTTCCCCCGGTCCAAGGGCGGGGAATCCTCCCCCCTGGGTCCCGCGGTCTCTTTCCGGCCGCCACTGGGCTGGCTGGAGAAGGTCGGGATTCTCTGCCTCCTTCCCTTTGTCTTGCCGGCGCTGGTGCCGGCTGGTTGGCTGGTCTCTTCCCCACTTTTGGAGAGCCTTGCCGGAACCACTAGAATGGTGTTGACCGGGCTTGGCGTGATGCTCCTCTTTCTTCGCCCCATCTTGGTGATGGAGCTTCGTGGAGGCCTGTACCAACGGGCCTGGGACGCACTGGTCCACGGGCTGGAATCCCTGCCGCAGGTTCTGGTGGCGATTCTTCTGATCCGACCTCTTTTTGCTCTTCTGGATGCAACCCGGCTCGACTCCATCGTGCTCCGTCAAGTGGCGCCGGGTCTTGTTTTGGGGCTCTTCGGCGTGGCCTTTTTGGTTCGAGCCCTGGTGGATCCTCTCCGGTCATCCCGTCAACAACGGCATGTCCGATCCGCCCGGGTCCTGGGCCTCGAGGATCGGACGGTTCTCACCACCATTCTCCAGGGAAACCTCCGGGTCTCCCTGATTTCCGCCTCTTTTCTGGCAACCTCCCTCATGGTGGTCTTGGATCTCTATGTGGGATTCATCTTCCAACAGACCCTCACCACTGGTGGAGCCTATGCCAGGGATTTGGGGCAACTTATAGCGGGATCCTCCCCGCTGCGGGCGCCAGCCATGGCCCTGGCCGTTCTGGCTCTCGTTGGCTTCCATTTGCTGCGGATGGCGAATGAGCAGCGCCGCCCCCGCTGAAATCAGGAGAATCTTGCAAGATGCGCTTTGAAGTTCAGGGCTTTTCCTTGAGGCGAAAAGATACTCAGGTGCCGTTTCTGGAGAACGTTTCCTGCGAGGTTGAGGCGGGCATGGCGCTGGGAATCGTGGGGTCCAACGGCTCGGGGAAGAGCCTTCTTGTCCAGGCCTGGATGGGTTGGGCGCCCCGGGGTGTGGAGGGTCGTGGCTTCGTGTCGTTTAACCACCACTTGCTCCACGATGAACAGGGTCCTCATTGGCCGGGGCTCGCCCAGGTGATAGGTCGCGAGATAGGTGTGATCCTTGGGGACCCTGGCACCCATCTCAATCCCGCCTTGACAGCTCTTGAGCAACTGACAAGAAGTTGTCGCCTTCAGCCTGGTGGCCCGTCGATGGAGGAACGCCTGGATGTCGTCCATCTGGACCCCAAGATCCTCCGGCGCTATCCGGCCTACTTGTCCAGTGGCCAGCGACAAAGGGTAGCTTTGGCCTGTTCCGTTCTTCGCCAAGGTCTCTTGCTCTGCGATGATCCCGTGGTATCTCTCGATCCGATATTGCGAGCCCAGTTCTTCCAGTACCTGGCGTCGAGGCTCCGCCTTGGACAGATCGGGGTGATCATTTTGACTGCTCGGGAGTCGGATCTACCCAGCTTCGTCGATAGAGTCGCTTACCTGCCTGATCAAAGGGAAAACCGGGATTCGCCGCACAAGCTTGACCTTGGTTTGCCCGCCCGGCCGCTGGGTTCGCCGGTTCTGGAAGTGAAGAAGCTGGCGGTTTCCAGGGAGGGCCGACACGTGCTCCGGGGAATCGATCTCCTGGTGCGATCCGGAGAAATTGTCGCCATTGTCGGTGAGAGCGGGGCAGGAAAATCGACTTTGCTCGAAGCGGTAGTCCGAACAATCCCCGTTGAACCGGCCTCGGAAATCCGAGCTCTTGGGCGGAACTTGACGCGGCTGAAGCCCGATCCACACGAGCCCGATTCCCCTAAGCTGGCGCGATTGAGAAGGCGGCTGCGCATTGCTTTCCAGGATCCGGCCAGTCTTTTCGATCCCAACTTTACCACGGATCGGGTCTTCGCCCTGTTTCCCTGGCATGGAAGTGAGCCGCTTCCCCTGGCCGATGCCCTGAAGACCCGCCTGGCTCCATCAGCCACCTCTTCCATCGGCGAACTGGGAGGGTGGGATCGCCGGGCCCTGGCACTCTGGGTTGCCCTGGACCCAAAGACGAAGATCCTCCTGGCGGATGAACCTTTTGCCGACGCCGATGACGAGCACCTTCAGATGCTCCTCCATGGATTTCGAGAACTGGCTGAGCAGGGCACCGGACTTCTCTTGGTCACTCATCACCTTCGTGTCGCGGCCAGCGTGGCCCACAGGGTCGTCGTACTCCATCGGGGAGTCATCGTGGAGATCCTCCCGGGGAAAAAACTCATGACGATGCCGCGCCACCCCTACACTCGCCTATTGGTTTCCGCGACCCTCGACCCTCTCAGGGAACCCATTGAAATCTTGTCTGGTTCCGGCCTTCCGGAGGAGAGTTGCGGCTTTGTGGAAACGTGCCACCGGGCCAAGCCGAAATGCCGCGGAAAGAAAGGAATCCCCCCGGCTTGGGCAACGGAAGAGGTCCGGTGCTGGTTTCCCCATGAGACTCCGTTGCGTTCTGGGGCCGCTTCCGCCAGCACTCCCATTTTTCCCTTATCCCTTCCTCCAGCGGATATCGTTTGCGGTTGCGACGTGCGGCTTCCCCAAGAGACCACGCCTTCTCTCTGCGTCGCGGATGGGGAGGGCAGGATCTATCTGTTGGAAGGAGAAAGTTGGCGAAAGACCGTCGGCGAGGAGGAAGAAATCCTTGGAGAGATTCTTCTTCTTCGGGGTTTGACCCCGCGTCCCTGACTTCCAACACCCTCCGTGGGCCAAGGTAGCCTTGAGCATCGTTCCGCGCGTGCTCTTAGTCTAGGGCTTAGATCCCGGTAACCCCTTTTCTTTCTTTGTGTTACGTTCCGCTCCCATCGGCGGCCCTCCGGCCGACCGCTGCTCGCCAATTGTCGCCGCTCTCGATAGGGAGATCTGGCGGGTTTTCGCCCCGTCCCTCGGGTCACCGTGGGCGAGTGGCGGCGGACGGATTGCCGTCGCCGCGAGCGGAACGCAACAAGGAAGCGGCTGAAGAATCGCGAATGGAGTCTGCTGGGATCTTTACGGAGTAAAGCCGTCAAGGATCTTGCATAGCTCCTGAAAAACGGTCTCGAGCGGCTTTGTTCCGTCTATGTGCTGGACGAGTCCGAGATTTTCGTAGAAGGGAAGAACGGGCGCCGTTTCGGCATGATATTTTTCCAGGCGCCTGGTCACCGCCTTCGCCGTATCGTCCTTGCGCTGGATCACGCGATGTGTGATATGGGGTGGCGGCGGGTTGAAGGTCACGTGGTAAATTTTGCCGGTTTCCGGGTCCAGGCGTCTACCGGTGATTCGCTCTACCACCATGATGTCTGGTACATCCAGCTTGATGACGCAATCGAGAGCGACCCCTCGGCTGTCCAAAAAGTGTTGTAGGGCTTTCGCTTGGGCCAGGGTCCGGGGAAAACCATCCAGCAAGAAGCCGCCGTCACAACTGGCCTCTTGGAGCCGCTCCTTGACGAGGGCGATGACATGCTCATCGGGAACCAGGGATCCGGACTTCATCATGGAGTCCACGATCTTTCCGAGCTTGGTCCCCCGCGTGACCGCACATCGCAGCATGTCTCCGGTCGATAGGTGGACAATGGCGTAATGCTGCCTGAGCAATGCGGCTTGGGTACCCTTGCCAGATCCCGGAGGACCAACGAGTATCAGTCGCATGTTCGTTTCTCCCTAACTCTTGAGTGTCACTGGCAGATCCGCCCTTCCTGGTTTTCACGTTCGGAGGGCGGTAGGTTCCCGTTTAGGCGCGGATGGAGGCTCCGCCATCGACGACGATTGTTTGTCCCTGGATCTTGTCGGCGAAAGGGCTACTGAGAAAAAGGATGACGCCGGCAACTTCCTGAGGCGTGAGGTCGGTGCCGCCCACAAGGGAGCGTTCCCGGCGTGCCTTGAAGACGGCATCTTTGTTGGGCATGTAGCTCAAGGCGCCCGTATCCACGAGCCCGGCACAGACACAATTGACATTGACGCCCCTGGATCCAAGCTCCAGAGCAAGGTGGCGGGTCATGCTTTCCAAGGCGCCCTTGGCAGTGCCGATGAGGCCGTACATGGGCATTGCCCGCGTGCCTCCCAGGGAAGACATGGTGATCAATTTTGCCCGCTCCTGGGTCGATTTCTCCAGGAGCGGGATAGCATATTGTGCTAGGAGCATGGGAGCCCTGACGTTGATCCTCATGGCATAGTCGAACTGGGAGAGCGAGGAGTCGAGGAGCGGCCGAAAACCTCCGCCGGCAGCGTTGGAGATGAGGATATCGAGCTTGCCAAATTCCCCGCCGACGATCTCGCACAGAGCTTCGATATCCTCGGCCTCCGACATATCGACCTTGACGACAATGGCCCGGCTCCCCATACGCCCGACCTCTTCAGCGAGCTCTCGGGCGTTGCGCGGTGAATTCAGGTATGTGATACAAACGTCGCTCCCGGCCTCGGCAAGCTTGAGGATAGTCGCCCTGCCGATGCCGCGGGAACTCCCTGTCACAAGCGAAACCGTGTTGTCCAAGCTGATCATGTTTCCTCCAGTGGCGCAAGGGTCACCCAGGCGGCAAGCCGACCGCCAAGGGCGAAAGCCCGGGCGCCAACAACGACTTTAGCCAGATCGGCGGTTCCAGGTTTCTGATGAACTAATATGGTTTTCATCACTGAAAATGGGGGCGTCCCCAGTTGGTTGGAGCGGGGCCTCAGATCCACCGTGACCAGCGGCAAGGCGAGTCTAAGCCCCGTGCCCAGAGCTTTCACCAAGGCCTCCTTGAAAACCCAAAGAAGCGTCACTGGAAAAGAGCGTGCCCGGGCGCGGATCCCTCGAAGACGCCGCAGCTCCTTGGGGCTCAAGACCAGTGTTTCAAAGCTCCCGTCGCGCTCCTCCACAGCCTCTAGGTCCACTCCTATCATCTGTGGAGATCGTCGGGCCAATGCGGCCAGTGCCATTTCCCCGGAATGGGATATGGAAAGGCAGTATTCCCCCGGGCGGCCCTCGACAGTGTAGACGGGGCGGCCTCTCTGCGGTCCCTCGGTGAGGGCTCGCACCTCGATTCTCTGAAAACAGCGAGCGCCGTCAAGTCCGTGGCGGTGCCGAATGAGATCCTTGGCTGCCAACCGGCCAGCCAACCACTCCCGTCTTCGCTTCGGCAGATGAAAGCTGTGGTAGAGGGTTCTTTCCGGCCCAGTGAGCCACCGATCAAGGCGGGCAGCTACGCGGGGGCCGTCCACTTCCTTGCCGGAGGCCGAGTCCCCTACCAAGGCTGCAACAGCGGGGATCGAAAGCAGGGCGAGCTCCGGCGCCAGCCCCGACGGGCCGGAGGAGGCCCCTCGAAGATCCCATTCTGTTCCGCCCGACTGTTCCACGAAAATACCCTCGCAACTTTCTGGAAAGGTTGGCCGAACCGATGACCGGGCCCCTTCGAGACCTTGCGGCCGGGGCGTAGATTCCGATCTCTTTGCCGGCATCCTCATTGGGCAGCCCTTCAAGGAATATCACGTGCGGGTTTTCACCCGCCCCTACGCTCCTCTGTTGTCCGCCTTTCCTGATCCTTGGCGAAAACGCGCATCGGGTTGCCTTGGTGTGGTCTGCCTAGAGGGTTCCGGGCTGGAGCCTACGGGCGCAAAGGTATTCGCCACATAATCCTCCACAGCCAGTATTTTCTCACCCTCCTCACCCAGGAGCAGGAAGTCAAAGTGGATTCGGCGTTCTTCGTGACCCTGGAGCAATATGTGCAGGCGGCAAGCTTCACCCGGTCGCGGATGGCGAAAGACTCCGATCTTTCCGAATGCACCCGGCAGAGCCGCGGCAGCGAGCCTCGCCCTGGCGACAACGCCACACGCCTGAAGACAGGAATCCAATACCGGGGCGGGAAGCCACCAATCGGCGTCCTGTCTGGAAGGACGTAAGCCTCGGGCATCCAGGCCCACAAGTTTAGCACGATGCCGTGTGCCGTCACCTACCGTGACCTCTCGCAGTGCCCGGAAAGGAGGCCCGTGATAGATAGCGATGGACCGGGGGCTCCCATCCCAACTCTGACGATAAGAAAAAGAAATGGTCCGCCCGTCGATCTCCTTTGTGTCCAGAGCGATGCCCGGCCAAGCAGTCGTGGAAGCTCTGCCCGAAACCAGCCGTCGATCTGGATCGATCAATCGGCCGCCGCGGCCGACAAAATCCGTCATCAAGGTCAGCTCCATCCCCGCATCACCGCGATGGAGCAAGCACCTCACCGAGGCCCGCCCACCAGCCGAAAGTTTGAGGGCGGTATGGATGGTGGCGCCTTCCAGAACGCCGAGGCCGGCATCCCCCATGGCAAGGCGAGCCGTGTCCGCCATCATCTCCAAGGCCGCCACCGCTGGAAGAATTGGCGTCGGCCCGATCCGGTGCTCGGTGAGGAAAGGGTCTTTTCCCGCGTTCAACCGGCATTCCGTTACAAGGATTTTCTTGTGGCGCCGCAAGACCGCATCGACCATGGGAAGCCTGGCGGCGGTTTTCTCCGTGCTACGCCATTCTTGGAGCTGCCCTTCGTCGGGGAGCAACCGATCTAGATCCAGAGCTTCTAGCCGCTCCACGATCGTGACTTCCAGCTCGGGGTCTTCCGCCAGGATCTCCCGAAGGAAATGGTCTCCCCCCTCCCGGACCCCCATGAACTTTTGTCCGCTAGCCTCCAGCAAATGCCGCGTCTGTTTGCGAACCGCCATACCGACTTCGTCCCACGCGGGCCAGGAAATGGCCACTGCCCGGCAAGCCGGGTTTTTCGCCGCGTGGGCGCCCATCACTCTTGAAAGCATGTCGGACGCCAGGGCATAGTCCGCCTGACCCATACCTCCAAATCGGCCCGACACCGAGGAGAACCCAACGAAGAGGCGTATGGGGTCGGAGGCTGTTGACGAAATCAGATGGATGAAGCCGTCGAGTTTCGCCCCTATGGTGGCAGCGAGCTCTTCCGGAGTCTTTTTGAGGAATGATCGGGATGCCTCATGTCCGGCCCCGTGGATCACGGCTTCGATTGGGCCATCCGCCTCTCTGATTTCTTGGAGTACCTTGCGGAGTGCAGCGCTATCTGAAACGTCCAGGGCATGATAGTGAGGGCTCGCGCCCGCGGCAGCGAGGCGCCGCAGGTTGCGATCGATCTCCAGCGCCTTGCCGATAGGCGCTGTTGCACGCTCCCACTCCACGGGTGTGACCTTCCCCCGCTCGGCACGAAGTCTCTCCAAGATCTGATGGCGAAGCCGTTTCAAGCCAGCGTCATCGAGCTGGCGCCACTCCTTCACCTCCACGGGCAAGGGAGTCCGACCCAGAAGGTGAAGCCGTCGGACCCCCAAACGAGCCAGGCGGAGAACCACTTCAGCGGTGACTCCCCGCGCTCCGCCCGTCACCACCACAGCCCCTAGCCGCCGCAGATCGTCAAGCCTCTCCGGAGCTACTCTCGCCCGACATGGGGCCATTCTGAGCACCCGTCGCCGGCCGCGGAGCAATCCCACTTCCAGCCGCCGATCTTCAGAATCGAGCTCGGCCAAAAGTGCATCCGCGATGGCGGCAGGCCGCTCCGAAGATTCGACATCCAGCACTTTGACCCGAAGAGTCTGAAACTCCCGGCGAAGCGCTTTGAAAAGGCCGGCTACGGCACCGCCCTCCGGCAGCGTACCCGCAAGGTTCGCCTGTCCCATGGCCCCGCCCAGGGCGGTGACACCAGCCAAGACGGGCCGCGTGTCGTCGCCGAGGCGCCGCGACCAGTCCTGGAGCAACCAGTATGGCCCTTCCACCAGGCGTTTCTTCAAGGCCGGCCATTGATCGATGAGCCCGCTCAACCCGGTCTCGCCCTGGCCAAGCCGCTCGATAGCCGACAGAAGAAACAGGTCGGGAAGCGGGCCACGCTCAAGCAGCGCGTGCCCGCGCTCCGCCAGGTCTGGGCCAAGAGCGAGACATTCCACGACGGCGCCGCGGCCATCCAGTCTCTCTTTGAGGGCTTCCGCCACTGGGCCCGCGCCAACGATGAGCGCTCGTCTGGGCTGATAAGTGCCAGTCCGCGCACCTCGAAGATCCTCGATCTCGGTCCGGAGGAGGTACCGCGTCATCACCTCGGGATCGGGGGAAAAATTCAAGTCTTCCCTCTCGCCACCCTCTCCGGGAAGGAAAGCCGGATCGATCACTCGAACGCCTTCTCCACCGGCAAGATGGCCTGAGCTTGAAGAACCAAATAACTCGTCCAGCCTGAGCTCTCGCCATTTCACCTGATTCTCTGCTCCGCCCACGCGATCCGTGACGTGGAGAATTCCGGCGGCGGTGTCCACCACAAGGCCCATGACATTGTCCACTCGGCAAACAGTGTTCATGGTCCTGTGGGCCACGTCGCGACCTCGCCCTCCATCAAAGCGATCCCGCAAGAATCCTTCCAGTGTTTCAAGCTCGACAGGCCCGCCGCCGGCCTTCGCCAGTAGCTCCCCAAGACGGGCAAACCGGTGCTGCGAATGCTCGGGCACTTCTGCCGTGCTGGGCAACATGACCGCGTGGTTCGCCGTAAACTGCCGCTGTAGCCCGGAGGCCTCCTCGAGATGATCGACTTCGTATTCGAAGAAGCGAAGCGTTTCTTCCGATGGGTGGCTCAGCATCACGGACCAAGAACCGGTTTTTGACGTTGTTCGAGCAACCTCAACGGCCTCCGCGGAGGAGCTCGCCCCTTCCAACATCCGCCGGACGAGGATCGGGTGGATCAACCCGTTGGCAACGCCCTTGGCGTGATCTCTGTCAAGAAGCACACAACTCGTGACCACCAGACCACCGGCGTTGACTCCGTTGAATCCGCACATCTGCCCGGCCTGAGAAAAGGTCAAGTGAGGAAGCCCTTCCTCGGGCTCGCGAACCTGCACCACCCTCGTCAAGACCGCGCCAAGGTGGAGTAAGAGCGGAGAATCTTCGTTCACCGCATGAAGCACACCACGGCTGCTCTTGCTGTGATGCTCGGAAAAGGAAAGCCCGATCTGCGAGCAACCGAGTCCGTACTCGGGAAAAAGGGCGGAATCAAGATTGTAGGCCAACATATAGCGATAGGGCAGGCCGGCTCCGTCCGCCAGCCCCCGAATCTCTTCCAGCGCTCTCTCGTCAAAGTACTGCTCGGGATGTTTCAAGGCATTCTGGAGCACCTCCCGACCGAGGGCCTCGTCCCCGATGAACTCCTTGAAGGTCTCCACGATGCGCTGAATCTCTTCTCGTTGCGCCCGACCATGCTGAAACCCCATCTCGTAGGGTGTGCCTTGGAGGCGAAGTAGGGGAATTTGGCCAAGCTTTTCCCTGGATTCGGCCTTCGGCCTCCGAGGTAGCGGCCGCGTAATGTCAGAATCCTCGGCGGTGTCTGCCGAATCCAGCTCTGCCGTCACCACGGGTGGCAGCTTGGCGGCTGTGATCGCTTCATTTCCGGTATCACCTTCAACCGCCGCGGCCGTCAGACCACTGGAGTCCAAAAGGGCCGGTTCACCGGAAGAAGGCGGAACGCTCTGGCGGGAAGCGGCTACGGAATCCACGGGCGCCCCGGAAGGAGCAAGGGACTCCTCCACGTAAGCCGCTACATGGTTGAGCGTCGGAAAATCCCTTAGGGAAAGGCTTTCGTCGGTGGGGAGGTCGTAAACCTCCCGCACTTTCCCCAACACCTGCGCCTGCTTCACCGTGTCAATCCCCAGATCCGCCTCCAAATCCAGATCGAGCTCGATAAGCTCCGGCGGATAACCACTCTGCTCGCACACGAGATCCACCAGTGTTTTCTCGATCTCTGACCTGAACTCTCCAGTGGCCTCGGGTTCTTTGTCACCATTGACGTCAGTGAGTTCAAGTTCTTTTTCTTCGGGCGTGCCGCCTGAAACCGCCATCTCCGCAGCAGCCGGTTGAGATCCAGACACGCCACCCAACTGCCCCAAGACGAAGTTTTCTACGTGGCGAAGAGTCGGAAACTCTCGAAGCGACAGCGCCTCATCCGTCGCCAGATCGAATTTCTCCCGAACCTTTCCAAACACTTGCGCCTGCTTCACCGTGTCGATCCCAAGGTCCGCCTCCATGTCCAGGTCGAACTCGATGAGGTCCTCGGGATAGCCAGTTTGGTCGATCACCTGCTCGATGAGGAACTGGTGGACCTCCCGGGCTAGCTCGGGAGAGGCGGAGCCTCCAACATCTTGCGTCGAACCGGGTGCCGTGCCGACCGGAGTCGAAGGCTCCTGAATCGCGGCAACGGTTGGTGCCGGCGCCACTCCCGACACACTCGGAGACAGCTCACGCGCCGACACCGCCACACTCGCGGCTCCGGAACCTGAAGAGGAAGGCGGCCTCTTCCGCCCAGGAAGCTGAAAGCGCCCACTCTTAACCTCCTGGGCGATCCTCTCTCTCCGCCGCTCCGTTGCATCGTACAGCCGAACCGTTTTCGCCGTAGCGCCATCGAGGGCGGATGGCCGGTAGCTCTTGTCACCCTTTTCGTATTGCTCGAAGAGATGCCGCGCCATCATCGCGAGGGACGGGCGAGTCGCCACCCAAAAGGCCCGCCACCCGGGATCAGCTACCAGCCGCCTCCACTCCCCACTGGTGAACAAGGCGGCTTCCGAACTCTCAGCCTCGGCTGAAAAAGAGTTTTTTTCCGGTTCCTGCCGTCCCGTCGCCACCTCGCCAACCTCCAACTTCGAAGTTCCCCGTCGCCTGGTGCGGTACCCCGACTCCAGCCCGGTCTCGGCTCCTGGAATCGGTTTCCCCACTCTTTCTTCCGTCGATCTGAGGGCCGCCAACGCTCGTTCCACGGCGCCGATACCGGATCGTTTCTTGTCGTCCAAAGAGACGACGACCGCCGGCCTTTCCCCCAGAATACTCCGCGTCAACCTTGTGAGAATGTTGCCCGGTCCCATCTCCACAAAGCGACGATAACCAGCCGCATAGGCCACTTCAATCTGCGTGACGTAGTCCACGGGAAGCGTCAACTGCTCCACCAGTGCCCGACGAATCTCTTCGGGTGTGGAAAGCTCCCTGGGTCCCACGGAGCAAAGATAGCGGACCGAGGGCGACCGAACCTCCACCTGCCCGATCCGGTGGCGCAAGAGCTCGGCCGCAGGCCGCATGAGCTCGGAGTGGAACGCCCTTGGGACACTCAACCGACGGGCGGTCACACCGGCACGCTCGGCTCGATCCAGCAACGCATCGATGGCCGGAGGAGTACCCGAGACAACGATCTGTTCCGGCGAATTGATATTGCTCTCCGCCGCGTAGCCAGGAAGCCCTTCCAGGAGCTCCGCCAGACGCTCGCGGGGGGCGAAAACCGAGACCATCGCGCCCGGCCGATCTGCCGCCATGATCGCCTCACATCGCAGCAAGGTCGCCTGAATCGCTCCCTCCACACTCAGAGATCCAACCGCAACCAACGACGGATAATCGCCATAGCTATGGCCGGTCACCATTCCAGGCTCCAGCCCGTGAGCCTTGGCGACTTCGAGCATCATCAAGCCACCGCCCAGCACGGCAAGTTGAGTCCACTTCACCATGGACAACAGTTCCGGCCGCTCCCACAAAACGACAGACAGCGGCTCCAGACCCTGCCGCGCCAAAATGTGATCCATCTCTACGAGCCGTTTCGCCGCCGCACGATAAGATCCGGCGATCTCCCGAAGCATGCCGGAATACTGGGACCCCTGCCCGGGAAAGAGAAAGCAAAAGCCACCTTCGAGAGGTTGCGGCGCCACATAAACGCCCTTCCCCAGATAGACCGCCCGTGCGCGGGGTTTCTCAGTGGCCGCCAAGGCGACGCCAAGACGCTCGCCCGCGACCCCCGCAATCTGAATCCCCACGGCCGCCGGACCACGACCATAGACAGCCCCTGCCTCCATCACAAACCCAGTATCAGCCCCCAGCGCGTTGAGGGATCTCCGCAACTCCCCAAGGGTGCCGGCCCGTACCACAAACGGCTCGGCAGCGGGTTTCCCAGCTTCCAGATCCTCCGCCAGGGAGCCTGCCCCACCTCCAGGCACCGGCGGCGCCTTTTCCAGCACCACGTGGTAGTTGATCCCGGCGAGTCCCATGGAACTCACGCCGGCCCTGGGAATTCCCTCGGTCTCGTCGATCTCCCTGATCTGGCTGCTCACCTCAAGATCTGGCGCCAGTGCCGGGTTAGGTGTCTCCAGGCTCGCCGTAGGAGGAATCAGGCCGTGGTGCAGCGAAAGTGCCGCCTTCACGACAGCCGAAACCCCCGCGGCGCCTTGGGTATGACCAATGTTCGACTTGACGGAGCCCAGCAGGACCGGAGCTTTTCTGTCGCCCGTGGCGATGACCCGCCGAACCGCTTCGATTTCCGTGGCATCGCCTTGAACGGTTCCAGCGCCATGGCATTCCACATAATCCACCGTCTCCGGCGCAACGCCACAAGCCTCGTACGCCCGCTGCATGGCCCTGGCAAGTCCATTTGGGGAGGACTTGTGAAGACTCTTCCGTTCGCCGTCACTGGCGGAACCGATCCCTCGGATCACGGCGTAGATCTTGTCGCCTTCAGCCTGAGCATCGCTCAGCCGCTTGACGACGCAAACCGCGGCTCCTTCTCCCGGCAGAAAACCATCCGCCGCCGCATCGAAGGGCGCACACCGGTCGCTCCGGCTCAAGCTCAGGAACTGGCAATAGCCCTCGAATCTCTGGACGCGCATGGATCGGTCGCCACCGCCAAAGAGGCCAACGTCGCAATCCTCTGCCCAGAGTGCCTCGCAAACCGCCTCCATGGAGGCCAGAGAAGAAGAACAGGCGGCGTCCATGGAAAAAGTCGGGCCGCGGAGATCAAGGGTCTTGGCGATTCTTGAAGCCAGCGTGCTGGAGGAAAAGCTTCCCGAGCTATCCTCCGTCACTTCCGGTAGGGAGCTTCTTATCGCACCCTCCAACTGGGCCACCGCCTTCTCCATCGTATCGCGGCCCAGGCCTTCCGTCTCCAGGATCTCACGAAGCGCTTCACCCACTTCCGGTACACGAATCGCCAGAGCGAGCTCCAGGGCAAAATCACTGCCAAACACCGACCCCATACAGGTCATCACCCGCTGCCGATCAATACTTTTCGGGTCAATCCCTGCGTCATCAAGTGCCTCCAAGGCACTTTCAAGGAGCATGAACTGAAGTGGGTCGTTCCGTTCAATGAGCTTTGGGGGGATCCGATAACGCCGCCAATCCGCCTGGAACCCCTCCAGAAAAGCGCCACGTTTGGTGTAGGTCCGCCACGTCGCCCGCTCCCCTGGCTGGTAATAAAGTTCCGCCGACCAACGGTGGTCCGGCACGTCCCGCATCGCCACGTGCCCATCGCACAGCCTTCGCCAGAATTGCTCCGGCCCCCGAGCATCGGGGAGAATACAGCCGATTCCCACGATGGCCAGAGGCTCCCGTCGAGTCTTATGGCCCAGCACAACGCGGCTTTTCCTCTCCTGGAGCAGACTCTCCCGCCGCTGGGGAGAAGGCGGCTCCTCCAGAACGATGTGGTAGTTCAACCCACCGATCCCAAAGGTGTCCACCGCCGCGATCCGCGGCTTCGAACCCCTTCGCCAAGGCTCGGCCAAAGTCGCGTGACGCAAGGGCGTTTTCTCCCACTGGATAGCAGGGTTCGGCTTTTGATAGCAGATGGATGGCGGAATCGTCTCTGTCTCAAACGCCACGAGCACCTTGATGAGCCCCGCGATCCCGGCCGCCTCGCGGCAGTGACCGATATTGGACTTCACCGAGCCGATGGGGATCTTCACTCCCACGGGTACCCGCGGTCCGAACGTCTCCGTGAGAGCCTCCACCTCAGTGGCGTCTCCCAGCGCAGTGGATGTACCATGCGCCTCGATAAGGCCCACTTCCGCCATGGAAACTCCCGATCCCTGATAAGCCTTCTCGATGGCGATCTTCTGGCCCCTCTTGTCCGGCGCCCAAAGCCCCTTCCCACGACCGTCGCAAGAGCCTGCAAGTCCGCGAATCAGGCCGTGAATCGTCCGGCCCTTCGCCACGGCGTCCTCCAGCCGCTCCAAAAGCACCATTCCCAGGCCATCGGACGAAATAAAACCGTTGGCGCGTTCATCGAAGGGGAAGGAACCCTCCGCCGAAAGCGCCCGGGACTGCGAAAACATCACCACGGAGAGCTGCTGCGAATAGGAAGCGCCTCCAGCTAATGCCATGTCCAGCGTCCCCTGGCGAAGCCCCCGAATCGCCACATCCATCGCCGCGAAAGAAGATGCACATGCCGCATCCACCACCACGTGACGGCCTGTCAAACCGAAAACACTCGTAATGATCCCCGCCATGGCGCTGGTGATCGTTCCGGGACCGCCATCTTCCGTCCTATGCGGCAACCGCTTGTGCATCAGATCCACCACGGCTTGGCGAATCTCCCGCCGGCGCGCCTCCGGCAAGCTCTGGAGCGCATCCACTTTGTCGAAGGCGAGCATCAAACCCTCGATGGCCGTGGATACAGCCATATCCGTCGTCAGCATGCTTCCCCGGGCATGGCCCAACAACACCCCGATGTTGGCCCCCTGCAGTCCGAAAGGCTCCAAGCCCGCGTGCTCAAACGTCTCCTTTGCTACTTCCAAGCCCCAAAGATGAATGATATCCGTCGATTCCACGACCTTCGGAGGCATTCGGAATGTCCGCCAGTCGAAGGCTCGCTCTCGAATCGATCCCCCGAGCTTCGTGTAAGCCTTGCCGTAAGCTCCAACCTCGGGATCGTAATACAGGCGCTGATTGAATCTGTTCTTCGCCAGCTCGCTGATGGCGCAGCGCCCTTCCAACAAAAGGCTCTTGAACTCCTCGAGATTGTCGGCGCCTGGGAAACGGCAGCCAATGCCGATGATCGCTATGGGAGCTTGGTAGGAGGAGGAATCCATACGACGGCATCTCCTTAACAAGACCAGGGGGAATGGGGTGGACATCTCTTCCAGCAACTGAAAAGAGCTTAGGATAACCGACCACCTGGAAGTTTTCCAAACCGACGTCAAAAGCACCCCCTCGCCCCGAGTTATTTGAAGGACACAATTGTTCACCGGTGACTTTCTTCTCTTCGTGTTGCGTTCCGCCCCGGGGTACCCAAAAAGGCGATTACCGATGACCAAGGCCCAAGGCCATCTACTACAGGACCCAGCATGACCACCCGCGCATCATGTGACGTGATGACCTGGCGAAGGCACCGGCCTCGGTCATGGTACCGGCCACGGTGCAGATTTCAGACGCCGCCCCAGGGCTTCCAGCCCTGGAACCCGGCGGAGGCTCTGCCTCCGGACCTCCGCTGGGAGCGCCGCTCCCAGACCCACGCCAGGGA
>JAJRTK010000510.1 GCA_024278345.1 bacterium
AGGCAGCGTTCCGCCTCACCTCCCTCGCCAGCCCCTTCCCCAATCCCGCGACCCCCACAAGCCACTGGGGTTCAAGGCAAAGCTGAGCGAACATACAGGCCACGGCCTCCGAAAAACAGGGCGAAGCCGACAAGCGAAATTCCCAGCTATCTTGGTCGATGTGGGCGCTATAGAGGGCGTGGCCGTAGGTGTGTAGGAGTGCCTCGACTCCACATACACCAGCTCCAATGCGCAATACGAGCCGAACATCATCCGGCACCGAAACAGCCAGACAGTAGGCGCTGCACTCAGATTTCCCCGCAGCTTCCACGGACATTGGCAGCCTGGGTAAGTCAGGCGAAAAACCCATGGCGCCCAGAGCCTCTTTGGCCAACTCCTCTGCCCGCTCCCTGGGAAACTTTTCCCGTAGGCAAGCCGCGAGATCAGAGGCAGATCCTCCGGCAAGATCCCAAAAGTGGAGATCTGTCAAGCCAGTTGCCGCTCTCCTCGATTCCAGGAAGCTCTGAAAAAGGTCTTCAGTCTGGACTCTGAGCTCCTCCAATAGATCGAGAAGAGGGATGGAGCCATTGAAATCCTGCAACTCCTGGAGCAACTCCTCCCCGACTCCGGAATCCGTCATCTGCTCTTCAAAGAGACGCATCTGCAAGAAAAATAGCCTCGCCGTCCGTTCGGCAACCTCGTCGCTGGCACTCCATCGGTTCAAAAAAATCCGCCGGGAGTCCACCGGGTCAGAGAAGGAGTTCGTTGCCAGAATCAATTCCCCGCAATCGATGGGATAACCTGGAGAGAAAGCGAGGGCCGACACGACCTGGCCGTCGAGCTGACTCAGAAGTTCCACGATCTCCTGGCGAAGCTTGGAGCCACCCTGGTTTTTGGCGAAGCGCTCCCTTAGAAGAGAAATGCGGCGCCTGAGGATCGGTTCGTCTACCTGGGCCAGCCATCGAGTCAGACTGGCAAATCCCGCCTTTTCCGCGTAATGAGAATTCAGTTCTCCCGCAAGCTCTACGAGGCAGCCCTCCTGACAGATGCGCAAGTAGGACCACAGCCCTTCACCGAGCTCTTTCTCCAAGGGTGCAATTTTCGCAAGAAGCTCCTTAGAAAACGAGGCGGCCTCCTGCTCTGGCGAACCCGGCGAGGTACTCATTCCATCAACCTCCGGTCAAGACCGTTCACGGAAGGTGACACCACTAAAACGGCCATTCGTTTTCCAATACTAGGTCAGCGGTTAAGGTGCATGTCAAGCTTTGCCTCACTGGCAGCGTCGTAAAGGGCGCGGTTTCTTGAAAAGAGAGCTTCTGGAACCACGGATTTTCCTGGCTTCCCAGGGAGGCATCCCTTGGTTTTCCGCCGGTGCTCGCTGCCATCACGGAGCCACGGGAGGCTGACCAACGGGAGAAACTTCCATGGGGCCTCTTTCCGCGGTCGCTGCTCCCACGGAGTTCATCCATCGGCCAAGCTCATCGTAATCAACTCCCTCCAGCGAATCGAGAAGGCGATGAGCATCGCCAAGGATTGACGCGGGCCGGCTGGTCGTGACAGCCCAGCAGCGAAGCCCGGCATGGCGTGCCGCCTGGATGCCCAAGGGAGAGTCCTCGATGGCCAGGCAGCGCCCTGGATGCCGATTCAAGAGCTCTAGTCCTCGCAAATAGCCTTCGGGACTCGGCTTCCCTGCCCGAACGTCTTCGGCGGCAACGATCCCGGCAAAGCAGTCCAGCAGGCCGAATCGGCCAAGGAGGGTGGTGATCTCCTGGCGAAGAGCACCGGAAACCACGATGATGGGAACTTTCGAGGAGATTTCTCGAACCGCGGTGTCTGAACCGGGGATCATGCTCACCAGGTCCAACTTCGTGCAGTACAGAGCCGCCTTGTCGGCAACGAGACGCTGGACCGCCCGCTCAGTCAGTTTCGTATCCTGATCGCGATAGAAATCTCGGAAAAAATCACTGTCGGTGAGTCCGAAATAGTCCGAAAAATAATCTTCGGGTCCAAAGGCGAATCCATTGGCGCGGACGATTTCCGCAAAGCACTCCCCATGAAGCCATTCGTCATCCACGATGACGCCATTAAAATCGAACAACACGGCCTCGGGCAGAGGCCTTTCGGACTCCCGGACGGCTCTACCGCTCTCCTGAAGTGAAGAAAGTTTACAGGGGTCCACACCACTTCTCCGAGGCGTTCAGCCCGTTGGGGAAATCTTTTCCAAGCCGCCCATATAGGGCCGTAAGACCCGAGGAACAGCCAGCGATCCATCTTCCTTCTGATAGGTCTCTAGGATCGCGGCAACGATGCGGGGCAACGCCAGGCCGGAACCATTGAGGGTGTGAACGAACTTCACCTTCCGATCCTGCCCCCGGAATCGAATCCGGGCACGACGCGCCTGAAAATCCTCGAAATTGGAACAGGAGGAAACCTCCAGCCAACTGTCCATCCCTGGCGCCCAAACCTCCAAGTCATAGGTTTTCGCCGAAGCAAACGTCATGTCCCCCGTACAGAGAAGAAGCACGCGGTAGGGCAGCTCCAAAAGATCCAGCACCTTTCCCGCGGTTTCCAACAACTTTTCCAATTCATCGTACGACGTGTCGGGGTGAACGAATTTGACCAATTCAACCTTGTCGAATTGATGGACTCGTTGGATGCCTCGGGTCTGCTTCCCGTAACTCCCCGCTTCCCGCCGAAAACAATTGCTGAAAGCTGTCAAGTAGATCGGGAGCTCGGCTTCGTCCAGAATCTCATCCCGAAAAATATTGGTCACGGAAGCTTCCGCCGTGGGAATGAGAAAGAGGTCATCGGATTCAATCCGGTACATGTCGCTTTCGAATTTCGGAAGCTGCCCGGTCCCGAGCATGCAATCCCGATTGACCAGTACGGGCCCCGAGATTTCGCGAAAGCCGTGATTCTCCGTGTGGAGATCGAGCATAAAGTTGACAAGCGCTCGCTCGAGACGGGCGCCGGGTCCAGTAAAGAGAATAAAGCCTGATCCCGCCAGCTTTGGCGCTCGATCAAAGTCGATCATGGCAAGCGACCGGGCGATCTCCCAGTGTGGCCGGGGCTGAAATCGAAATTCCTGCTTCACTCCACACTCCCGGACTACCCGATTCTCCTTGGCACTTTGCCCCACGGGCACCGATGGGTGGGGAAAGTTAGGAATGTGAAGCTCCATATCTCGGACCTTGAGATCAAGCTCAGCGAGTTCTTTTTCCAATTGGGCCAGCTCCGCTTTGCGCCGGCGGCCAAGGACTCCTAGAATCTGCCCCGCCCCTTGCCCCAGTTCCAGGACACCACTCTCGATCTGGGCAAGAATAGGTTGGTTCTCAGGAAGATCAAGAACTCCGTTCGCCACGTCCGCCAAAGAGGAGCGACCGGCGAGGACCTCAGCCAGATAGCCCTGAATCTTCTTCGGGTTCCATTGCTTGCGCTGGTGACGAAGCGCCTCGACCGAGGTTCTTGTTTCGCGAGCAGCTCGATCCAGCTCCAATAGCTTGTGGAGATCGATGCCTTGCCCCTTTTTTTTCATCGCGTCCCGAACCCGGTCCGGATCCGAACGAACGAGCTTCAAGTCCAGCATCTTCGGTACCTTTCTGTCGTCTGCGACCCCGGGAAACGCCACAAGGCCACATTTTTTCTCCGTCTACTCGGGAGTGCGGAGAAGCAAACATTGCCCCGAGTATTCTGACATCCCTCCCAGAGATGCCGCCAAAGCCGTGAAGGTAGCAAAAAACTCGGCAATTTTCCTCTGGAACGGCTTGGCCTGTGGACTGTGAAACAAAAAAGATTAAAAAAAAGGAGCTCAGCCGGATGAACAGGGTACGCTTCATCATCGCGATCTCGGCGCTTACGCTCTGCGGAACGCCACTTGAATCGGCCACCGCATCGATATTCGAGCAATCGTACATCACACCGCAACGCGCCGGGAAAAGCAAAGTGCGTTGGCGAACATTCGACTGGAAATACGTCGATTTCCTGGCCGAAGAAAACGGCAGCGGAGGCGTTCGCCTCTTTTACTACGACAGGGTCCAACAAGCCGCTGAAATCGCGGCAGCCGCGATTACCGAAGAGTACAGGAAGTTCAAGCGGCGCTTCGACATCACCCCCGACATCCGCATGCCCTACATTCTTTATGCCACGCACCTTGAGTTCGAAGAACAGAACTTGTTCCGAGTCTCCGAGACGGTCCTGGGCGTCACATCTCCCGCCGACCTTACCCTTTCTTTGCCCTATTCAGGCGACAACCGCCTCTTCGTGGAAGTCTCCAGTCACGAAATGGCGCATCAGTTTACGATTCAGAAGATCTACCAAGTACAGCGCCTCCACCGCGCTCAGGTCAACCCGATCCAGGGATTTCCCCTCTGGTTCATCGAGGGACTGGCGGAGTTTTACGCTCGCGATGGCCTCAATGACGAAGTGGCCATGTACATGTCCGACCTCCTTCTCAACCCGGACGAGAAACGACGTCACAAGTACGAGTCGTTCTGGGCCGACCAACCTAGGGGCTTCGTCCAGACCTACAAGCTGGGGCAAGCACGGATTGCCTATCTTGCCGAGGAATTCGGGGAAGACCTGGTGCAGCAGGTCCTTGCAAAAAGCTACCTCATGACGCCGCGGGCCGACATGACACCGGCGGATCGGATCGTCAACTTCCCCGGCCTCATGGAAGAGCTCACAGCCGTCCGGCCGCACCAGATGGATAAGCAGTTCAAAAGCTGGCTGGAACAAAAGTTTAACATTGAGGGGCAAAGGAAATCGGAGGAAATACCGAAACTCGAAGAGCAGAAAGCGGTGAGCGACACCATGGACAGCTACAGCGTGGCCAACGACGGCCAGCTCGTGTTGTACCGCGACGTGGACATCACCACCGGTGAATCAGGACTGCGGCTGGTCGATCTGCGGGATGAAGAGAGCCGCCTGACCGTAGCCTTAGAGGGAAAGCCGGGGATCGAGTCGCTTCACTTCTTCCAGCGCAAGATCTTTGCACTGGGCAGAGAGATCCTTGCGTACGGCGCTCTTGATCGCGGGTACGACGTCATCTACGTTCACCGTTTTAAGCGGAGAGTCCAGAAATCCGGAAAAGAGTTCAAGATAGAGTTCGAAATGGAAAAGCCCTGGAAGATCAAACTCAAACAGATAGGACTCATGGAGGTCGCCGATCTCGCCATTTCTCCGGATGACCGCCATCTAGCTTTCGCCGGACTGAGCAGTGATGGCAAATCCGATATCTACCTCATCGGACTTGACGAAAAAGGCGCCGCCGACACGATCCGGCGACTCACCGATGACTTTTACTCTGAAAAATCTCTTGCCTGGGGCGACGCGGGCCTTCTCTTTTCTGGAGACAAAACAGAGAGCGGCTATTTCAACCTCTTTTTGATGGATCCCGATTCAGGAGTCACGAAACGCCTCACCAGCGAGCCCGTCGATCACCAAACTCCCAGTTTCGGAAGAGACGGATCCATCTATTTCACAAGTTACGGAGCCGGAAAATCAAATGTCTACAGACTGAAAGATGGCGTGGTTTCCAGGCTGACCCAAACCCACACGGGCCTCTTCGAACCGCGAGACGTCGGCTCGGGCCTCCTGCTCAAGCGCTTTTTTCGAGGACGCTACCAGCTTTTCAAGACCGCTTCTCCCCACCTGGAGCCTCTGCCGCTCACCGATCCTGTCCTCCCTCCACAGTCAGAGAAAACCCGGAAGAGGGCTATCCCTCCCGTGGAAGCCCTCATGAATCAAGCAGCCAAGGCACTGAGTGAGCCCAAGTCCGCACCTTCCAAAACTTCGCCGACTCCCACCACCGATGCAGACCTGTCGCACGCCGCCCCCTCAGCGGACAATCTAGCCGAAGAACCAAGAGGCAAACGCGTCAGCTTGATGACAGAACCGCCTCTCAGCACCCCCGGCCGCGATCACCGGAGCTTCGGAATGCGCCAGATCATACCCGGGAATAGCACCCCGCAATCCTTCCCGCGCAAGTCTCTGGACAGTGCGGAGCGGTACCGCTCCAACAAGATCTCGGATTGGCGACCTGATGCCGGATTCTTCGGCCTGAGTACCGGGCAAGTGGGCGCCCTCTATCTGGCCTTCTCCGATCGAATGCGCGATCAGAGTCTCCTCGTAGATGTATCAATCTTGGGGGACATCGAGTTTACGGAGGCCAACATCTTTTACATCAATCGGAAGCGCCGAATGAGCTGGGGCATCGGAATCATGCACAACCTAAGGATCCGCCAGGACAACGATCCGGCATCGGCCGAGCTTTCGTCGGGGATACCCGCCTATCTTGAGCGTGATTTTGGAGCCTACGGAATTCTTCGCTATCCTTTTGATCGCTTTACCCACGTCCAGCTCGGTCTGGGGCTTGTAGGTGTCCACCGATTTCGTTACAACGCCCTCGACCCCGAGGCCATCGCGATCTGGAATGAGCGAAGCGGCGGTCTTGACGCCCAATTCGACCTCTCCCTTAGCGGGGGCTACGACACCGTCGGATACCACTATGCCACCGGCCCGCTGAACGGAACATCGCTCTACGGGAAGATCGACTATTCCTACATTGCCACGGAAGCAAAATCGGTGATGTCGGCGCGGGGAGACTTCCAGCAGTATTTCCGAATCTGGAAGGGCATCAACTTGATGTCACGGGCGGCGTTCGGAACGAGCTTCGGAGATCTGAGGTTCCGGCCGCAGTATTTTATTTCGTCGTACGACAACCTCAGGAGCTTCCCCTTTGGGGCCAGTGCCCTCCTAGATAACCACTTTGCCATCACGAATCTCGAGCTCCAAATTCCGCTGGCTTCTTTCATCCAAAAACCGGCGATTTTTCAGCTCTTCGAAGGAGTCATCGCCCTGGACGCGGGAAGCATCTTCGACGAGCTGGACCGCGATATCTTTTGGGAAAACCGGACGGTCGCCTTCGTCCTGGGCACCAATTTGCTCCTGGGTCCCTTCGTGCTGCGCCTCCACTTCGCCAAACCCCTTGATATTGGCGGCATTTTGCCCCAACAGGGAACGGGCTGGCAAACGAATTTCTCCATGCGCTACGCCTTTCTTTAGCCCGCCCCCCCCATGACCAAACTCCCTGGTATGACACGCTTTCAGGGCTATCAACGCAGCCAAGGGCGAGGAAGGGCGAGCGGCGGCGGACGGATTGCCGCCGACGGGAGCGGAACGCAACACAAAGAAAACAAAGGGGGCAAAATCTCCTATTGCTGATCGAGCCAACTCAGAAAACCTTCCGGCAACTCCGAAAAGGCCTCTCCGCGAAAGACGGGCAACCCATTCTCGAAAGACTCCACGGCGGTCCGGAGAGCGACGAATAGGCGACCAGACGGGCCATCCGTGGAAATCCCGGTCTCCCTAAAAATCGCGCCAGCCTCCTCCAGAAGGTCTCGGGCTACCTTCCCTTCCGCCATCTTCCAATGCCCCCGTTCGCAAAGGCACCGAAGCCGGCCTAAACGGTCGTGATAGCGGTGAACAAGGGCTTCCGCCTCCCGAAGATGAAGTTCGGCATCAGACAGACGGTTTTCCACCCTTCTTTCGAATTGAGCGAGGACGCAGAGAATTTCTGCTTTGAAGAACCGGTTTTCCAGCCGATCAAGGATCTTGCATGCCTGCTCCAGCATGGACCGTGCCTCCTCTTGCTGGCCAAGAACATGCCGGAGCCGCGCCTGGCTGCAAAGTGTCACCGCCTCGTACCGGCGATCAGCCACCTCCCGATGGACGGTCAACGCATACTCGTAGTAGGCATTAGCCTCGTCGAACCGCAGGGCATCCTGGGCAAGACTTCCGAGATTCTCCAGAGTGATCCCTTCGGAGCGCCGGTTGCCCACCTCCTGATGTAGACGCAGAGCAGTCTCCTGGAGCTGCCTGCTGGCTTCGGGCTCACCGAGCTCTCTGCAAACCGCGCCCAGATTACTCAGCGTCACGGCCTCCCCCTGGACATTGCCCATGTCCCGATGAACCCCAAGGGCCTCCCTGAACATGCCCTGAGCCGCACCAAGTTGACCTAGGTCGTAAAGACAAGCGGCCAACAGGGTCATGCACGTGGCTTCCGAACGGCGCTCGCCAACTTTGCTGTATAACTCCATGGCCTGCTGGGCAAATTTCCGTGCATCCTCCAGCTTGCCTTCGATTCTAGAAACCGTGGCCAGGCCCTGAAGACTCATGGCCTGAGCCCCGGGGTCTCCCACGGCACGAGCCTCCTCCAAGGCACGGCGGTGCTCGGTCAGGGCCTCTTCATAGCGCCCTTGTACCGCCAAAACGTCCCTGGCAAACTCGTTCCTGACTCGGACCATTTCCGGCGTTTGCTCTTCGCAAAGGCGAAAGTAGGCCCTGTACAGCCCGCGGGCCTCATCGTGAGCGTAGCGGCGAGAAGAGCGCCTGGCGCCTCCCAGGTAATAGCGCCGCGCCCGATCTCCCACGCCGGCCCTTTTCCAGTGGTGCCCCAAACCCCGAAGATGCTTCTCCAGCTCTTCCCCGTAGACCGACTCAATTGCACGAGCCGCCGCAAAATGAAGTTTTTGCAGGTGCGCCCTAGCCTGCATCTCGTAGGCTGCATCCCGGAACAGTGCATGGCGGAAACCAAAACTATCTCCGCCCAAACGGCGCCAGATTCCTTGATCAACGCCTTTTTCCACGGCCTCACCGATGTGGGGGTTGCTCTTGAACATGGCCTCAAGGACCGGCAGGGAAAAGGTGCGGCCCAGGACGGACGCGGCCTGAACGGTCCTCTTGAAGTCCGGGTGCATTCGATCCAGACGCGCCATCAACAGGGTGTTGACGTTGCCTGGAAGCAGCATGATGGAGGCCGTGGTCATGCTGTCCTCCTTGTTTCTCTCCACCTGGGCCGAATCCCGCCAATAGCTCAAAAGCTGCTCGGCGAAGAATGGATTCCCCTCCGCCTTGTCGGTGAGCAATCGCCCAAGCATGGCATCCACCGGCATTCCAAGGTGGAGCTCAGCCAACTTGCGCATCTCTTCTGGCTGCAAGCGTTTCAACTCAATGGTCTGCTCCGGAACGGAAGAACCAGCCGGAAGAGGAATCCGAAAAGGCCTTCGATCATCCTTGGGCCGGCAGGTACAGAGGATCGCCAGAGGGTAGCCAGCGGCGCTCCGTGCAATCGATGTGACGGTTCGCAGGGTTTCTTCATCGGACCACTGGGCGTCCTCAAGCTGGAAAATAACGGGCTGAACCGAGCTTTCGGCCAAGATCCAGGCGCGAAGAGCCTCCACGACGACTTCAAACCTTTGGCTTCGTGCCAGCCGCAACATGGGTGAATCACCGGTCCCGAGTCCAGCCAACTCCGCCAAGAGAGCCTTCCCGCCCGCCAAGTCTCGGGCCAGTGGATGGTCGTTTCCCAGGCCTTTCGATAGTTCCTGAAACGTCTTCTCGAAGGCGGCCTTGCTCTCTTCTTCGCCTGCATCAGGATTCTTGACAAACGCCTCGCGAAGAGCGGATTCCATGGGGTTGAGGGCCTCGCGAAGAGTCTGATCCGCCGGGGCATAAATCCACTTGACTGGCGCGGACTTCCAACGGCTTTCCAAGTGCCGACGGTAGCAGTCCACCATAAAGCTCTTCCCTATACCGGGTTCCCCGGTGATGTAGATGATCCCGGCGAACTCGCCTTGGTGGATAGGCCGGACCAAGCGGTCGAGAGCGGCCAAGGCGCGGTCGCGGCCCACGAGGCCCTTGGCCTGAAACGCCTTTGGGGAGCCACTCCGCTTCTTGCCGTTCACCGTGTAGACCTTTACCGGATGGCGAAAACCCTTGCAAAGGATATCGCCAACAGCTTCGCACTCGTAGCCGGACTCCACCTGGAGGTGGACCTTCTGATCGCACCAAATCCCGTTCCAAGGAGCCTTCATCATCAACCGGGCAGCGAGATTTGTCCCACGCCCAAGGCAGGCAAATTCGTGGCGCTCAGCGCCGCCATTGAAGCCCACGTATCGGATGTCTCTTGTCACTCCGAACCGAAGGCGAATCGACGGAGAGCGTCTCTCCCTCAGGCTCAGCGCAAAATCGAGAGCACGCTGGGTATTGTTTTCATGGGCTACGGGCGCACCAAAATGGACAAGACTATTGGCACCTTTGTCACCAAAATCAACTCCGGTGAAAGCTCCGCCGTACTGGGTCCCAAGCTCGTGGAGAAGCAGAATAAAATCAGGCAGGTCAACAACGTTCTCGATGGACATGAAAACGCTGGTAACGTCTCGGAATTCGCCTTGCGGAAGGATGTCCGTGATCCCCGGAGCCAGGAAATGGAGACCGTCCCCTCCAACCTCCGGTGATGCCACCGGCTCACGCTCGCCCTCCATCTCCCCAAGAGAAATCAAGCGAAACGCATCCGGCCCCACTTGCTCCGCCTCGTGGTCCAAAGCCTGTTGGTAAAAACCTCTATCAAGAAGAATCTGCCCCTTCCCCGCCCCGTGCTCCACCCTGGCGCACCCATCGATGGCCGGACCACTGAAATAGCAGACGGCCCTCTCCGGAGTTACGTAGACAATGCCCCAGTCAAGACGCCCCCAGGAAAGACCGATCTTGATGGAGAACGGGAATGCACCGTAAGCCGTGGAATAGGTGGCATGGGACCGGAAGAAATCCTGCATGCGGTTCGCCGAATGCAGCGCGTAGTCCGCCACGTCGTGGTCCGGGTTGTCGGGAAAGATGGCCGTGAACGCATCGCCAGCGAATCCAGTAATGAATCCCCCCGCCGAATGGACCGCTTCCACGAGAGGATCGAAAAAAAAGCGCAACGAATTCGCCAAGGCTTCCGCGCCCGGACGTCCGTGACGCACGAGCTGCCCCGTGAGACTGGTGAAGCCGGAAATATCCACGAATAGACTCGCCGCCTCCAGGGAACCCTGGACGGTTTTTCCATTGTCGTGCTGAAGGATGAACCAGGGGATCAAAGGATTCATGTGTCACCGGGGCGGGGGTCTAGTGGATTTCTGGAAACTAATGTGCGGCGCCTTGGCTTCGGACTTCGGCCAACGCGGCCTCCACCGATTCCAAGAGATCCCTCGAAAAGAGTTTGCCCACCATCTCCTGTTTGACGTCGGCCGCGATCTTCTCAAGCCTGGCTCGATCTCCCGCTGAGAAGGGCGTAAAAACCTTTATTCCTCGTTGTTTGAGGGCCAAAAACGCGCTTTTGTTGTCCCTCCGCGCGAGTCTTCGAAGCTCGATGGACATCTCCATTGCCACCCGGGACAGTACATCTTTTTCTTCGGCGGAGAGCAATTTCCAGGCTTTCTCGCTGAGCACAACCCCCCCGGGGGTCCACCAATATGCTTCGGGGGTCATTCCGTCGATCTTCGTGTGCCACTGCAAGGCCACCGCCGCCGCCGGCGGACCGTTGACCACGTTCAACATTCCCGTCTGCAACCCCGTGAGAACCTCCGGCACACCCAAAGGAATACCATGCATCCCCAGCTTCTCGAAAAAAAACCGGTGAAGTTGATCGATGTCCCAAAGCCACGAATTCACCGCGGGGTCCTTGAAGTCCCCAAGGTTGTTGAGGGGAACCCGGCCGTAAAAATGAACGAACCCCGTTTCGGTCAATCCAAGGAGACGAAACCCCTTCTCTGCAAACTTCCTGGAAAAAAGATCGAACGTTTTTTCCAGCACCGCATCGACCTCCTCGCCATTCCGAAACAACAACGGAAGCTCGAGCACCTGGATGTCCGGCAGGATCTCCGCCAACCCAACACCGGTCATCCCCGCTGCCTGAAACTGGCCGAGCCTCATTTTCCGGACAACCTCCGCTTCGTCTCCCGCCACTCCGCCAGGGTAGTACCGAAGGCGGATCGCCCCCTTTGATCGCTTCCTCAGTGTCCGCGCACCCTTCCGGAGAGTTTTCATCCAGACCGAACCCTCCGGCGCCAACGTGGCGAATTTAATGGGTTTGGCCGCTCCCGAATCTTGCGCAGCCACAAAAAACAACACAATCCACAGAACAACCACCCACTTTTTCAACGCTTTTCCTCTCCTTCACCAAGGGGCACCCTTCACTCAGGGCCCCATTCCAAAAGCAGTCTGCCGCGACCTTTATTCTTCCCCCAAAAGCCCCACTTCAACCCAGGTCCTCAATTTTTGCCGTGGTCCGCTCCCGTCGCTCACCTCCGTTGCGCGCCACTCGCCCACCAAAGCCGCGGTACCCATCTCACAACCTCATTTTGGGGTCACCACGTATTGCAGGCCATCGAACGACAGGACCCCCTCGATCCCATCGTAATAGACCTCGAAAACGTCCCTTGCTTCTCCAGAATCCGTCTTTCCTTGAACCAACCGAGGCACGTGGCCAGCTATATCCTGGAGTATGAACAACTCACTGACCCCATATTTCCTCCATCCGGGATCGCGACCGTGGAACAAAACCAGGATGACCTCGTTTTTTCGAAGAACATATTGAGGCGGCCGCAAAGGGTTCGCTTCCAGCTCACCACGGGTCTGAGCCTCATATGGCGGGTTCGCGAGAGGGAATCTGCGCCACGCATCGGGAACCGACTTTTGGACTCGGGCCAAGACCGCGAGATCCTCTTCACCGTCTCCGTTGAAATCACCCAGCCAGGTGTTGGTCTTTTCTTCGCTCACGACCTCAAACAAGTCCTCGAAAGCCGCTTTCAAGAGCTTTTCTTCCGTGGCGCTACCTTCTTGGGATTCCGCGGGCTGGCCGGTGGCTTGGCCCCAGGATTGTGGAGTGGAACCCTGCAGGAGGAACCCGAAAAGAATCCAACCCGCCAACCAGAAGCCACCGCGGCAACAGCACCAAAACCGCAAAGTTCCAGCCCTTGAGGGTTCAACCCGATCAGTCTTCGCGACACGATAATGTGGCGAGCGTTTGCTCATTCCAATCCGTCCTTCATAAATTGGCGCCTGATCGGCTATCCCGTTCGTAGCGAATTCGCGGCGGAAAACGCTTCTCAACAACCAATCAGGAGGAAAGTCCGTGAAAACAATGCGACGAACCCAAACGCTCATGGCCCTCGTGGCCGGCGCAATGACCGTTCTTCCGCCCTGCCTGGCTTCGGCAGGACAAGCCTCGAAAAAACTCAGCCCGATTGTCGAGTGGTCCAACGTCCGACAAGACCCGGCGGTCTGGAAGATTCTGGACATCCTTGGGGAGTCGAATAAGTGGGTCCGGAACAATAAAATGGTGGATGGGCGGTACGTGGAAGCAAAATGCACGGCGACCCTGGTCAAGCGAGGACCCGGTTTCTATCTTCGCGAAGATGGCGCCGCCTCGATCCGGTCGCCATTGCTCGACGCCAAGGCCCTTTATTTCTGGCGTCGAAGCGAAGTGGAAGAAAGCTGGGGCAGTAGCACTCCAACCTCGGCCAAACAGGTGGGAGACGTCGTGGTCAATGAGGGCGAAAACCAATGGCGATTCCCCCTGCTGGCCATGCCTTCAAGGCAATGGCTCGACATCCGGATCGTCACCCGAGGCAAGGATACCCTCCTCTATGTCATGGCCCCGGGGACAGAAAAGTATTTGGAAGAGTGGATCTTGAGGTAGTTTTAGTGAACCTCCCTCTGGATTGTGGGAACAAACAATGAGGCGCTCTTTGGGACCAACATTGACAGCATGGGATCGATCACTGTTCCAATTCCTGAATCAGGATCTCGCCACCCCATGGCTCGATCCTATCATGGCCTGGATCACGGCGTCGAGCAACTGGAGAGCACCTCTTTTCCTCCTTCTGCTTTTCTTGCTGGTTCGCGGGCCGGCTTCCCTTCGCTGGACTCTTCTGGGAGCGGGGCTCGTGGCCGGCCTCACCGATCTGGTTTCCAGTCAACTTCTCAAACCCCTGTGGCATGCCCCAAGGCCTTGCATTTTTGAATCCTCACCGCGACTTCTGGTGGGCATCAAGCGTTCGGGCTCTTTACCCTCGTCCCACGCGGCCAATCTCTTGGCGGTAGGGGTCTATCTTCAGGGACGCATGACGCCCCGGCTCATCTGGCTCCCGTTGGCACTCCTTACCACAGCCATTCTCTATTCCAGGATCTACGTGGGCGTGCATTATCCATCGGACATCCTGGGCGGGACCCTCCTGGGCATCCTTTTGGGAAGGGCGGCCCTTGGGCTGCCGCTTCCAGGCTCCTTCAAGGAGAGTCCCGGATCGAGGCCGACATGATCATAGCCAACCGCCACCGAAGTTATGCGGCGAGATCCGTCTGTCGCATGGTTGCCGTCACCCTGGTTCTCCTTGGCTACTGGCCGCCCTGTACCTTCGCCCTCACGGACGAGGAAATCTACGAAGCCTTCGAATTCAATTTTTCTCTGCCCGGGGCGCGGAGCGCTGGGATGGGACGCGCCTTCGTCGGACTGGCCGATGATGCTACGGCCTCGATCTCCAACCCGGCGGGGCTCATGACTCTCCAGGTGCCGGAAGTGGCTCTGGAGAGCAAGTTCACGGGATTCGACGTCCACCGCCGCGCCGAGGCGGACTCATTCCTCGATCCCCGGACGCGGCGTTTCGGGAGCTCCGTGCCTCAGCTTTCGTTCATCGGCCTCGTCTATCCAAAGGGAAATCTGGTCTTCGGTGTCTACCGGTACGAGACCCTCCGTTTCGACGAGGCGTTTTCCTTGGAAGCGCGGCAGCTACCGCTGGACGGGGGCATCGTGGAACTGCCACCCACGGACGCCCAGATGGCGCTCACGGTTTCGAATATCGGCGGCTCCGTAGCAATCCGCCTGCCCGAGAACTTTTCCCTGGGTTTTTCGGCGTCCGCGGCTCTCCTGGAGATGGATAGTCGAACGACCCATCTTTCCACCACTGAACCGGCAACCATCACGGATCAGACCATCATCAACGCCACGGGTTTGGATTGGAGCGGAACAGCCGGGCTCCTCTATCGTCCCTCCGAACGGTTTTCCGCGGGGGCTTTTTACAGCCTTGGTCCTTCCTTCAGCGTAACGCAAAGAGCCACGGGGCTGGGTCCTCAGCGCCAGGAATTCCCTGTCAGGATCCGGATTCCCGATCGCTTTGGCGTGGGCCTGAGCGTCAGGCCCACCGATGAGCTCACGGTTCTCCTCGACCTGCTCAAGGTTCAGTACGCCCAGCAGGCAAGCGGGCGGTTTCCGACGCTGGTGCGATTCCCCGAGCTGAATCCCGACGATTTTACCATCGACGACCAGTGGGAAATCCACCTGGGGGCGGAGTACGTTTTCGCGATAGGATCCGTGCCGTTCGCGGCCCGGGCGGGCCTTTTCACGAATCCAGCCCACTCCCTCCGCTATGAAGGCCCCGTGGAACAACTGGAGGGCCAGATCGCGGACGCCCTCTTCAACGCTACTGCCGGAAAATCGCCTCTTGCCTATAGCGTGGGACTGGGGGCCGTCTTCAGCGGTTATTTCCAAGTCGATATGGCGTTCGTCAATGCCAATCTCTTTGACGAAGCCATCGCATCCGTGATTTTCCACTTCAAATGAGTGGCCTCTATTCACGGAAGCCGATTCATCAACTGGAGGCAGCAGTGGAAAACCGACGATCAGCCGGACGAGCTCCAGGCGCGATTCCTCTTTTCCCGAACAGCCGCCGGGTCGGTTGCCTCATCACTCTGTTCATGCTCGTCTGCCCCCGCCCCACCATGGCCGATGCCTGGTACGAAGACTACGACAGAGCGGAAACACTGCTCCGCCAGGCGGAGGCGGGACAAGACCCCGCCCAGGCCAAGGAAGACTATCTGCAAGTCATCGAAATCGTTGCGGATATCCTTCTCAAACACCATCCGATCCCCGAGCTCAACAAGCGAAAGTACGGGGTGGCCTATTATAGGGATTACCTGCCCTACTACCTCCTTGGCCGTGCCTATGAAGGGCTGGGGGACTGGAAAACCGCCCTTGCTGAGTACGAGCGCTCCCTCGATGCCGCGGCGATCCGCGGTCGAAAAAAACTCTACGAAGACCTTTCGCGCCGTCAGGCACGGCTTTCGGCACTGCTTCGACCCTCCCCAACCCCCTCTTTGCTGAACCAGGCTAACAGCGCGCTGAAAAGGGGCGACCTGGATCTGGCCGAACGGCTTGCCTCGCTTCTGCCAAACCCTGAATCCATGGCGATTCGCGCCAAGATAGAGCGGTTGAGGCAGACTCCGCTCCCTTCGGCTACTCCCCTTGCCTCCGCTACCGCTTCGATAAAACTGCCAGCAACCTCCAAGGCGGTTCGCGGACATCTTCCAAGGCCCAGGCCGACGCGCCGACCCCGGACCACCACTCCGAAACCCAAACCTTCTCCCACGACGACTCCCTCTGAAGCGCCATCAGTGACACCGAGGCCCAGCGCAATTTCGACTCCAAAAGCCCCGGTTGAGATCGCCCGGCCCCCGGGATTTACACCCTCTTCTGGCGGTAACGGGGAGCCAGTTTCGCCCTCCTTTTTCCTGCCCTGGCTGCGGGCGGTTCTCATCGCATTCCCACTTTCCTTGCTCTTCGGCTTCGGTGGCTCGGCCATTCTGAAGCGGCGACGCCGTAGAAGGGCGGTTGCCAGGGGGTTCAACCCGTACATCGCAGGCACACCGATTCTGGAAGAGAACATGTTTTTCGGCCGCGAAAAGCTACTTTCTCAAATCCTCAGCACTCTCCACCACAACAGCCTGCTCCTCCACGGCGAAAGGCGGATCGGCAAGACCAGCTTGCTCCACGGCATCTACCGCCATCTGAAACTACTCGATGACCCAGAGTATGAGTTCCTTCCAGTCCTCATCGATCTTGAAGGAACGCCCGAGGATGGTTTTTTCGGACTCCTCATGTCCGAGATCACATCTCAACTGGACGAGCGCATTGCTGGTGTGGATCTGAGGTTCGATCCCACGCGGGCACGCGGCGGCTATGCCGGAACCGATTTCGTCCGCGATCTTCGCGCCATCGTTCGCCATCTACGCAAAACCAGCCAGCGCCACCCCAAGCTGATTCTGCTCCTTGACGAGGTGGACGTTTTGAATACCTTCAGCAACCGGACGAATCAGCGGCTCAGAAGCCTATTCATGAAGACTTTCGCACGCCACCTTGGCCTGGTCATGGCGGGAGTGCGGATTAGCAAGGAATGGGACTCGGAAGGAAGCCCTTGGTTCAACTTCTTTGAAGAGATTCCCGTCAGGCCATTGGCTATGGCTGAAATCCGGGAGCTGGTTGTCAAACCGGTTGCAGGGATCTACACCTATGAAGAGGAAGCCGTGCAAGAGATCGTCACACTGGCGGAAGGACGCCCCTATATCGTCCAAAAACTCTGCATTGCTTGCGTAAGCCGAGTCGCCGAAGAGAAACGTATTAAAATCCTGGTGGAGGATGTCGTGGCCACGGCGCGTCATATCCTGGGGAATCGCTCATGATGAACCCGTTCGTCGCAGGAAGTTGGGTCCGGGGGCCACAGTTTTTCGGACGGGGAGAACTGCTGCAAAGCATCCTTTCTGGCGGGCGTCACGCCATTTGGCTGTTGGGAATGCGGCGGGTTGGCAAAACTTCGGTTCTCAAACAACTGGAGTGGCTCGCCTCCTCCGAACCATGGAATGACCAGTACCTCCCGATCTATTGGGATATGCAGGGCAGCAACGATGCCGAAGGCCTAAGAGAAAGCCTCTTCGAGTCTCTGGAAGACGCCGAGGATGCCTTCGCCCAATGCGACATCGATCCCGCGGAGCTGGAAGCCGATGATCTCTTTCGCATCCTTCGCCTGGCCATGCGGGCTGTCAGTCGCTCGGGACGGCGGTTGCTCCTGCTTTGTGACGAAGCCGAAGAACTGATCCAAGTGGCCTCCACGGATGTGGTAAGCCTGCGGCGCCTGCGGCGCCTCTTGCTCCAGGGAGAAAAAATTCGGTGCATCCTCGCGGCGACGAAACGAATGGGAGACGCCTTGGGGGGTCAGGTGGAGGGAACGAGCCCATTCCTCAACGGCTTTTTGCCTCCCCTCTACTTGCGCCACTTCGACTCAAAAACAGCCCGGGAGCTCTTGACCGGGGGTGGCGTCCCCGATGCCGATGCCAAACTTGCCTGCCGGTTCACCGGTGGCCACCCCTATCTCGTGCAGCTCATCGGGCGGCGGATCTTCAGCGGATCCGGCATCGAAGAGACCATTGAAGAGCTCAAAGCCGACGAGCTTGTCAAAGCCTTCTTTCGAGTCGATTTCTCTTACCTCTTGGAGACGGAAAAGAAGGTCATCTTCCAGGTCTTCCAGCAAGGTTCCATCTCCAGGTTTCAGCTTGAATCGGATTCCGGCTACAGCGGAGAGCACCTCCGTTCTCTGCTCCATTCTCTGGAAATGGCTGGATACCTGAAAAAAGAGGAAGATCGTTTTGGAATCTCCAACGACTTCTTCCGTCACTGGCTCCGTCACGAACAGCTCTGGAGTGATGGACAGGCCAAGCTGAGCGAGACAACCGCCCCAAATAATTTCTCTGCAACGGGGTCGCTCGAAGAGCGGAGCCTGGCACAGTATCGCATCGTGAAGCCCCTGGGCCACGGCGGGATGGGCACCGTCTACCTGGCACACGACAGAAATCTTGGAAGGCAGGTCGCTCTCAAGGTCATCCGAAGCGAGGTCATCCATTCGCCCACGGTGTCGGAGCGGTTCCAGCGGGAGGCCAGGACGATTTCGTCACTCAACCACGGAGGCATCGTCACGGTCTACGAGTTTCGCCAGGTGGACGGCGTCTGGTTCTTGGCCATGGAAATGGTGGATGGCGTCGATTTGCGAACGTTTCTAGCGGAAAGCACCGGTCCAGTGCCCCAATCAAGCGCCCTTCGCTGGAGCACGACCGTCGCGAAAATCCTTGCCTACGCCCACGAGGCGGGCGTCATCCACAGGGATGTCAAGCCAGCCAATGTAATGTTGACAAGCCAGGGAGCCATCAAGGTCCTTGATTTTGGCCTTGCCAAGCTCCACCGTCCTGACGCGGTCTCCCATTCCCAAGTGACTGCCAGCCTGACCCAGGAGGGATTCGTCATCGGAACCCTGGCCTATATGTCTCCGGAGCAGGCCCAGGGCCTTCCAGTGGGGCCCGCGACGGATCAGTTCTCCCTGGGGTGCCTCCTCTACGAGCTTCTCACCAAGCGGCTCCCCTTCTCCGCCAAGACCAGCTACGAGGTCATCCGGCGCCTTGTTTCCGAAGAACCGGTTCCAGCCGGCAAGATTCGGCCCGACATCCCGGCGGCAACGGAGTCGATTCTGCACCGTCTGCTGCAAAAGCGACCGGAGGATCGCTACCCCTCCATGGACGACGCGGCGAAAGCTCTTCAAAACCTGGAAAATTCCAGCCCTTCACCCCTTCTGGAATAATGTTCCCCATCTGTCCCAAGTTTCGGTGGTGCTCCGCTTTCGGCGAACCGATGGGGCAAAGGGGGGGGGAATGGCGAGGTGCAGGCGTCGGACGGCGCCCGATGGGAGCGGAAGGCAACGTTTCGGCCAGGATCAGGAAACACCGGCCCCTGCCGGCCCCGAAAGCCCTGTACGGAAGTTGCGCGGAGGGCTTTCGAAGTGGTATTCGTCCTTTCTTTGATCCAATGGGACGCGAGAGCTTCCGCTTGGCCCCAGTCTTTTCCGCGGCGCCCCGTGAACCCGCTTTTAGGAATCCGCACCGTGAAAAACCGGACCCTTGTCACCGGTGGTCAGGGCATGCTTGCCACCGCCTTCCGCACACTGCTTCCAGATGCCCACTACCACGACCGCGACACACTGGACATCACTTCCGCCAGAGCCGTGGACCGTTTTTTTGACGAGATGCGGCCAAAACTCGTGTACAATCTGGCGGCTTTCACCCAGGTAGATGAGGCGGAGGCACATGAAGATGAGGCAACCCTGGTAAACGGGCTGGGCGCCGGCAATCTTGCCCGGACGTGCGCCAAGATTGGCGCACGCCTTATCCATGTGAGCACGGACTACGTCTTTTCCGGGGAAGCACAACAGCCCTGGCGCGAAGAATGCCAGCCTGCTCCAGTTTCGGCCTATGGCCGGAGCAAGCTTCAGGGTGAACAAGAAGTCGAGCTCCATTGCGCCGACTCGCTCATCGTCCGGGCGGCCTGGCTCTACGGGGATGGAGGCCCCAACTTCGTCACCACCATGCTTCGGCTGGCCAGAGAACGGAACGAAATCCGGGTCGTGGACGATCAAAGGGGATCGCCCACTTGGACGATGGACCTGGCACGAGCTTTGACTGGCCTGGCTGACGGCGGGTTCAAAGGACTTTGCCACTTTGCACTGGCTGGAGAAGCAACTTGGTTCGAGTTCGCCAACGCGATCCTTGGAGGGTCCGGGTATCGGGGAAGAGTTGTCCCGGTCAAGACATGGGAGTTTCCCCGGCCGGCCAGGCGACCAGCCTATTCGGTGCTAGACACCACCCGCTACCGGCGCTGGACGGGACAAAAGCCCCGCCACTGGCGCGAAGCACTGGCCGACTATCTACGGACCCGCACTCCCAATCAGAACGAATTGCTACCGCCCCGAAGCGACGAACAACAACAATGAGACATGGTCGAGCTGACCGGAGATTAAACATGAAAGTACTGATCACGGGGATCACCGGCATGGCGGGCAGCCATCTGGCCGATTACCTCATCAAGGAAAAGCCGGACGTGGAGATCCACGGTACGCGGCGATGGAGGAGCCGCACCGAGAACGTCGCTCACTGCCTCCACCAGCTTCACCTTCATGAGTGTGAGCTCACGGACTATTCCAACGTGCAACGGGTGCTGTCACAGGTCCGGCCAGACCTCATCTTCCACCTTGCGGCACAGTCGTTCGTTCCGGCGAGCTGGAGATCCCCCGCGGCAACATTGGCGGACAACGCGGCCATGGAGGTGAACCTCTTCGAGGTCATGCTCCAGGAAGGGCTGGACATTCCGGTACAGATAGCCCTCTCCAGCGAAGAGTATGGGATGGTCTTTGAGACGGAGCTCCCCATCTCCGAGGGGAACCCGTTGAGACCTCTCTCCCCCTACGCGGTGAGCAAAGTGACTCAGGACATGCTGGGCTATCAATACCACCAGTCCCACGGACTCAAGGTCATCCGAACCCGGACCTTCAACCACGAGGGCCCCCGGCGTGGAGATGTCTTCGTGACATCGAACTTCGCGCGGCAGATCGCGGAAATCGAGCTTGGCAAGAAACCGCCCATCATCGAGGTGGGCAACCTGGAGGCGCGGCGAGACTGGTCTGATGTCCGCGACGTGGCAAGAGCTTACTGGCTGGCCATCCAACATTGCACTCCCGGCGAAGTCTACGTCATCGGAAGCGGCACCTGCTACACCGTCCGGGCCATGCTCGATACGCTTTTGAGCTTGAGCCAGGTCAAAGTGGAGGTCAAGCAAGATCCGTCGCGGCTCCGGCCCAGTGATGTGCCAGTACTCCTGGCCGATCCAACGAAGTTCAAACAAGCCACGGGCTGGCAACCGGAATTCACATTCCGGCAGATGTTGAGCGATCTCTTGGACTACTGGCGAGATCGATTGCGGCGGGGAATGCCGTGAGCGCCGAAGAGACTCATCTGGTGACGGGAGCCGCCGGTTTTGCCGGGCGTCACCTTTGCCGCCTGCTCCGGGGCCACGGGCATCGAGTCATCGCCATGCGTGGCCCGGGTTCTCGGAGCGACCCCATCGAGGGAGCCCATCAAGAAATCCTCCAGGACCTCCTGGACCTCGAAGGCCTGGCAAAGGTCTTGGATTCGGTCAAACCGGATTCTCTGTATCATCTGGCGGCCATCGCCAACGTCGGGGGCTCCTGGGCAGCGCAAAAGCGGACCCACGAAACCAACTACATGGGAACTTTCCACCTCTTGGAGTCAATACGGATTGCGGGGCTCAAGCCTCGGATCGCACTTGTGGGCTCCGCCGCGGCGTACGGTATTGCGAGGCCACCGGATCGGCCGATCACTGAATCGGCTCCTCTCCGCCCCAAAGATCCCTACGGCGCCTCGAAGGCCGCGGCGGAGTTTTTGGGCCTCCAATTCCACCTTTCTCACGGGCTCCACGTCGTCCTGCTCCGGCCCTTCAACCATACGGGGCCCGGCCAGAGTCCGGGATTCGTCTGCGCGGACTTTTCCAGGCAGATCGCCGCCATCGAGCTGGGTCTGAAGAAACCCACGATCCGCGTTGGGAATTTGGAAGCCATGAGAGATTTCACGGATGTCCGGGACACCGTGGAAGCTTACCGCCTCGCCGCCGAGAAGTGCGAGGCGGGCATCCCCTATAACATCGCCACTGGCCAGGCCTGGTCCATTTCCCAAGTGCTGGAACGGCTCTGCGAGCTTGCAAAAGTTCCGGTGGAAGTGGAAGTGGACCCCGCGCTCTTTCGCCCCATCGACAATCCACTCATGCTGGGGGACGCCTCGAAGCTCCGGAAGGAAACCGGCTGGCAACCGACGAAGGACTTTATGAGGGAAACCCTGGCCGAACTGCTGGAGGACTGGCGGGCCAGGCTGAAGAAGGAGCTCCAGGGTGAGCTTTAGTGAAACACGCAGACAGACTCTTCACGTGAGCATGGTGGCCTTCGCGCTCCTTCTGCGTTTCTTGCCGATTTGGGGAGCGTTGATCTGCGCCTGCATCGCTTTTCTCCACAATCTTGTAGTACTTCCCATGACCGGGCGTGAAGTTTTTTTCCGGCCAGAGGACAAGGACCGGGGATACCCCTTGGGAATCCTTGTCTATCCCGTGACGGTCTTTTTTTTGATTCTGCTCTATGGCCACCAGATGTTCCTGGTGGGCGCTGCCTGGGCAATCCTTTCCTTTGGGGATGGTTTCGCCACCATCGTCGGGAAACGCATGGGCCGCCATCCCCTGCCCTGGTGCCCGGAGAAGAGCTGGGAAGGGAGTGGGGCCTACGTTTTGTTCGGGACCGCGGGCGCTCTCCTCATGGCCCTTTGGATCGGCTCTTCAGCCTTCAATGACATCGTAACGACAACTTACCCGATCCTCCCCGGAAGTGCCGCCAAGCTCCTTTGGGTCTGCTTCGCCGGAGCTCTCGTGGCGGCACTCATCGAGTCGCTTCCCACGGGCATCGACGACAACATCAGTGCTCCATTGGTGGCGGGTTTCTTGATGTATGTCCTTTGGGGTGCCGACCCTGGCCGGGCGCAGGTCGTTCTGGAGTGGGGAGACCACAGCCTTCTGGTGGGACTGCTGGTCACAGGGGTCGTGGGCATCGCCAGCTACGCCCTGGGCTTCGTGAGCAAATCGGGAATGCTTGGAGGAACCATCGTCGGGGTTCTGCTGGTCGCGGGAGCGGGCCTTCGCGGGTTTGGCGTCCTGCTTCTTTTCTTCGTCATCGGCTCGGCGGTCTCAAAGTTCGGATATCGCAAGAAGCAGGCATTTGGGGCGGCTCAGGAAGCGGGAGGCCGCCGGGGCTCCAAGCACGCCGCGGCAAATTGCGCGGCGGGAGTCCTGTTGGGGTTGGCCTCTCTGGTCCACCCGGCGGCCAGTAGCCTGTTCCTCATCGGCTTTGTGGCGGCTTTTGCCACGGCCATCGCCGACACAACATCCAGTGAATTGGGGTCCCTTTACGGGAAGAGCCCGATCCTTCTCACGACCTTCAAGAGTGTTGCGCCGGGAACCGAGGGCGCCGTTTCCATAGAGGGGACTCTCATTGGAATCGCCTTCGCCGCACTCCTGGCAATGAGCGGGTGGGGTCTGGGGTTAATCCCAAGAGAATCCATCATCGTCGTCACGGCGGGCGGCTTCATAGGGATGAGCTTTGAAAGCTATCTTGGCGCGGCAACCAAAGGCTTGGACAATGAGCTCTTGAACTTCCTGAATACCGTCGTCGGAGCCACGGCGGCCATCTTATTGGCTGCCTGGCTAAACCTTTGAGTCTGACCACTTGCTTCCCGGGGAGACTCAGAGCCTGCAAAATATGAACTCCATCCCCGAAAAGCGCAGCCTCCGGTGGTCAGGGAGTCAGGGAACGCCAGCGCAAGAAGTAGGCCTCGTCCATCGTTTCGGCCACCCTGTGAATTACAGGCCCGGCAGTTGGGCCTCCGGCCCCGGACCCCGGCGGAGGCGCCGCCTCCGGACCTTCGCCAGGAGCGCTGCTCCTGGACCTCGCCAGGAAGCTAGCTCCCTGGACCCCTCTTTGTACGCTACGCGTTTTTTGAGAGGGTGGCCGAAACGATGGACGAGGCCCAAGAAGTAGATTCTTATTACAGGCTCTCAGTTATTGCAGCTTGGAAGCGGAAGCCATGAAAAAGCAACCCATAAAACCTCACCGCGCCAGCATGGAAGGGGTCGAGATTCGGCCCTACCGCATGGAAGACGTGGAAGCCCTTTTTGAGGCCGCCCGGGAATCGATCCGGGAAATCCATCCCTGGCTCCCCTGGTGCCATCCGGGTTACACGTTGGAGGAAAGCCTTGGTTGGGTCACTTCCCGTCCCGAGGCCTGGGCAACGGGCCAGGCGTACAGCTTTGTGATGACCGACGCCGAGACGGGCCGCTTCCTGGGGGGGTGTGGGATCAACCAGATTGACTGGACCAATCGACTGGGAAACCTCGGCTACTGGGTCCGCCGAACCTCGATGCGCCGCGGCGTGGCAACCAAGGCGACCCGGCTGGCGGCGCGCTTTGCCCTGGAAGAGTTGGGCCTCCATCGGGTGGAGATTTTCGCCGCGCTGAAGAATGTGGGAAGCCTTCGGGTGGCGGAAAAGGCGGGAGCCAAGCGGGAGGGCACTCTGCGAAAGCGGCTCTGGCTCCACGACAGGGCTCACGATGTGGCACTTTTTTCGCTGGTCAGAGAGGATCTCTCCCAAGAAACGCCAAGCTCTTGATCACGGTTTCTTCCCAAGAGAGAGGCCGGGAAGGGGAGCGACCGTAGAACGCCTTTAGG
>JAJRTK010000511.1 GCA_024278345.1 bacterium
CCGGACGACCGCCGGGTAACACGAAGCGTGACCCTTCGAGTCACGCAAACGTGACCCTTCGAGTCACGCAAACGTGACCCTTCGAGTCACGCAAACGTGACCCTTCGAGTCACGCAAACGTGACCCGCCGAGCAGCGCGAGGAGTTGGCGCTTGCGGTTCCACAGTCCCGGAATTGTCCCGCGTTGCGTGGACGCCCTCCAGCGCCGCTACCAGACCCACGCCAGGGAGCCAGCTCCCTGGACCCACATCTTTGTGCGCTGCGCGCTTTTTTCGGGTGGCCGGTACCATGACCGAGGCCCGTCAATCTTCCATCCTCTCGTGTACCCACAGACTCGAAAAGGGGAAGACGAGGCCTTTCGTTGCAGCGGATGGTCACCGTTTCCATCGGTTGCCTGTTCTGCAGCTCCCCGACAAACTGGCTCCTCCAAGATTGCGATGATTTCGACCTCTTTCTTGGCTCCCCGGGGGATCAATTCCTCATCGCCGACCCGATCACAAACTCGGTGGCGGTGAAGCGCAGAACGGCTCTCGATAGGGGGTACAACCTATCGTCCCGAAGAGCCGTATGTGAACAGCGCAAGTACGGTTCTGTGGGATCTGGGGCGGGGAACCACGCCCGGCTACCCGACGAGCGGACCACACGAAGAAGAGAAGGAACTCCCTTGCTGGATTGCCCTGAAGGCGTCCGGCCACCCATTTTTGTGCGCTCTGCGTATCTTCCTTACGTTTTATCCAGTATCCCACCTTGACACTCATGGAAACCAATCGGACCACCGCAGAAGCATGAAACTCGATGCTCAAGTTTTCAACAGTCCGCTGAGTTCATTGAACTTCAATCCTGGGCTCCGAAAAACGACAATCTAGCAAAATCAATGAGTTGTGGATCCGTCCCTGGAACCTGACTGATCTTGAGCTGGATAACTTGAGCTTTCAAAATCAATTACTTACAGACCGTTCTCGAAAAACTTGATCATCGAGTGAAAGGCAGGACGCCGAGGCCTCCGATGTTTTACCCCCCCAATCTTTTCCCATGGAGGCCTTCCGGTCTCCATGCTGGCGTGTACTTTCGCGGCGAGACAGATGTCTGCTTTGCGTGTACTTTCACAGTCATGATCATGGAGAGAAATCGAACCACCCCGGAAAAGGAAAGACAAAAAACTGCTTTCCGCTACTTTCACGGTAAACAAACGGACACCCGGCCCTGCTCATCCCCGCCGCAATTCAGCGGATTCCCCGCCCAATCCAATCAACGGGGCTCTCACGGAGCGACTCCTGGGTTCAGAAGACCCTGGCCGTGTACTGGACCGTGAGCTCGTTTTGCACTTGGCGGTAGGTGATGCGCATCCACCCGAAGAAGACGTCCCGGGAAATGGAGACGTCTAGGGCGCTGAAGCGGTTGCGGAAAAAGTCGAAACTTGCCCGTGCGGAGCCGCGCCAAAGAGTCCCGAAATCGCCATTGAACTGCGAGCTGGCGTTGAGGGGCCGGCCCTCGGAAATGCTGTAACTTCCCATAAGAATAAGGCTTTTCGAACGGCCAAGTTGAATCCGGGAACTGCTGGAAACCTCCTGGAGAACCGTGCCCAGGGTCCACCAATCAGAGTTGGTCTGTCGGACGGTCACGTAGCGATAGGTGACCGAGGCGGACGAGAAGCGGCCGAATCTCTGTGTGAGGGTCACCAGCCCGTTGAATTCGGTTTCATCGTTGAGGTCCTGGAGCGTTTTTTGGCTGACCCGCATCCGTGCGTCCAGAAGGAGCTTGCGGGTAAACTGGATGGGGACGTGTTGAAGAAGCAGCCAGGCCTCGTCGTTCAAGCGGTCGTCTGTAAAGGTGGGGTTGTGGATGGAAGAAAACTCCACCCTGTTTACCACGGAGGCCAAGAATCCGCCGCCGATGGACTTCGGCAGAGATTCAATCGTCAGAGAAGGCAAGAGAGTGGTCTGCTCCCGTTCCAAATCCATGCTCCCTGAATAGTTGATGCTGGCGCGAAGCAGGTTGGAGGAGAGGGACACTCGAAGCCTCTGGGAAAGGACCTCCGCCGGCTGGTAGATCCCTTGATCGAACCGCTTGAGGTATCTGCTTGACGCAGTGAGGTCCAGCCGGTCTCTCCAGGTGCGTGATCGGATGTTGAAGCGCAGGGAGAGCTCAGTGCCCAAGTCGAAGGCCGCCTCCAGCGACGAGCGGAACTGCTCCTTTTCGTAGAGGTGGCGGAGACTCAAAACCTGGTGCTTCCCGGTTACGGGATCGGCCCCAAGTTGTCCTGCCGCACTCAAGGTATGTGCCCCTCGCTGGAGATCGAAACCAAGGCGTCCCTTCCATTCTCCGTCCGTTTGGTAATAGCTCCTGGCTTCCAGCTCCGCCCCGGAACCAAGGAGGAAAAGCTGGCGGAAACCAAACCGCGCCCGCCGCTTGGCACGAAAGGGATCGTTCAGAAAGGAAAGCTCCTCGTACCGGGCGCTGAAGGTCGTGAGCAGCATCTCTGCCGGCGAGAGAGCGTACTGGACATTGGCCAGAATCCCGCTCAGATTCGACGCACCTAAAGACTGGATCGTCACGCCCTGACGAGGCACGGCGTCCCCGGTGCGAAAACTGAAGTAGGGGAGCCTGGGGCCCGGCTCCCCGTTGATATGAGGCACGACGCCCCAAGCCCGAACGCGGCTTTCAGGATCGATCTTGACCTTGTCGAGCTGAAGGTAGACCGGAGATTCGATGATCAGCGTGAGATCCGCGTCGATGGGTCCGCTTTCCAGCTCCGAAAATTGGAGCTCGAGCTGGGTGCTGGCAATCTCATCCTTTTCCGGGAACCAAATCCGCTCAGTCTCGATGCGATCACCATAGGTGGTGAGAATCCCCCGGCGGCTCTGGAAATCGATGCGGAGCACATCCCCCGCAAAACTTCTCTTCCGCTCCCCCTTCCGAAGGTTGCCCCGAACGCTGGTGAGGAGCGCTCGGCGAGAACCCACATCCAGGCGAAGCGTCTGGGCGACGACATTGAAGCCGCGACCGCTATACCGGACCTCTCCGCTGGCGTAAAGAAGCTTCTTGCTCGACTGGTAGAGCATGAACTCCGCGGTGACGGTGATGATCACCGGATGGGGAGAGGATGCCAGAAACCGCTGGGCAGGTTCGAGAGTTTCTGAACCGCCATTTCCTGAAGGGGCCAAGACTTTTTGGGGTTGGCTTTCGCTCCCACCGACCCGCGCCTGCGGCACGAGTTCCCCGGGTTCGCCGCTGTCCGCCTTGTGCGTCGCCAAGGCCATCACCATGACCCCGACGAAAAAGATTAGCGTTGTTCGGGGAAGAATCACGGCGCGGGATCTTCTACGAGCTCAATCAAGTAAACCCTTCCGGCGCGATCAGAATAGTAGAAATCCTTGCCGTCCGAAGCAAGGCCCACCGCTGGCGTTCCCGGCAGGGAGATGGCTCGGATTTCGCTTCCATCCGCCCCAAGCTGCACCAGTCGGCTATCAAGTTGATCGATGGCCCAAAGCTCCGCACCGCGAAAAGCCAAGCCCCCCGGGGAGTTGATGGTGGGCACGGGAATTGGCTCACCCACGACTCCCAGGATGGGATCGATCCGGGCCAAGGTGGAATCGGCCCCATCGATCACCCAGAGCAGCTCCCCGTCGAAGGCGACCCCGCGAGGATCACCACCCTGAGTCGGCAGGGGCTGTTGCAGCAATTCTCCGGTGAAGGGATTGATCCGCGCGACGCTCCCCTGCCCGGGCTGGGTCATCCAAAGGAAATTATCGTCTGGCGCCACGCCAAAGATTGTCCCTAGATCCAGGCGTCGCTGGAAATCGGATCGGCCATCCCGGGCAAAGATCCGGTAGAGCCTGCTTTCCGAGCTATCCACCACCCAAAGCTCCTCTTCTTCGAAGGCCAGTCCCGCAGTCTGGCTCCCCGGAGCATCGTAGAAGCTCAGAACCCGAATACCCTCCAAAGGGTTTTCCGGGTCCACCGGATTGTCAAAAACCCGAGATGCGCAACCCAAAAGAGACAACACCAAGAACCCCGCTATCCGGAAGCTCGCGTATCCACGTAAGGCGGGACAGAGCAGGAAAATTCCCCGGCGACCCGTTGTTCCGCTTTGGGTGGATACCCGGAAGCGGAGGTGGTCAACGGTGGTCGGCGAAGCCGACTTTCCCTGCGGTCGGCACCGGTCTCCCCCAAAAAAGCGCGCAGCACACAAAGGTGTGGGTAGGGATCCCGTTGCCCGCAAGTTGCAACGGGAAATGAGCGCGCTCCCTGGCGAGGTCCAGGAGCAGCGCTCCTGGCGGAGGTATGGAGGCGGAGCCTCCGCCGGGTTCCAGGGCTGGAAGCCCTGGGGCTGGGTCCGAAATTCACTGGGTGGCCGGGTCCGAGCGACAGCGAGAGCTGCCGAAGGCACCACCGGTGACCGAGGCCCCCGGAAGCTCCAGAGAGCAGAAAAATGAACCCACCACTTTTTCCAAGAAACCATGCCCCTTAACTCCGGCAGGAGTGCCATGAAAACGACCATGTTCTACTAGAAACTCCAAGGAGGGCACAAGCCTTTTTCGGGAACCCGGTCTGCTCGATCCCAATGGAGAAGCCCCAAGTTCTCACCCAGAATCCACGGCGGAGGCGGATCTATCCCCGCTCTACCGGCCTCCTCTCATTGGGGCGCCCTCGACGTGGGCAGGACTTCACCGGAGCCCGACTCTCCCTGTCCGTGGTCGTAGCGGGGCTTCCGGCTCCCCCTGTTTTTCGCGAGAAGCAATTTTTTTTGAACAATAACTCTATGAGTTTACTAAAAAAAAGATGTTTTTGATTTTTTGTTCGAAAAATTCGGGAACATTTCTCACTGCCCGATGTTGTAGACTGCGAATAGGGAAGGGAACAGCGAAGTCGCGGAAGCGGCAAGGCTGGTTTGGCAGCTTGCATCCCAAGAAACGACCTGGTACCGCGCTCCTCCTCCTCAACAGGGTGAGCGGGGAAGTACCCCGCTCCACCTTCTTTAAAAGAGGTTCAGTGAGGGCGAGCATCGGGTTTTCCTGAATAAAATATCTACCTTCTTAGGAAGGTCGCGAGCTTTCCTTCTTAATTGTAAGGAATCATCCCTCCCCCCGAGGGGCGAGAACCTGGTTCTTCGGAGCCGGCTCTTGCCCCTTTTTTTGTACCCCGGCCCTGGCCCCTCCACACCATTGAGCGAGGCAGGACCGGTCATCGGTGGCCAAAATGATGACCGATGGGAACGTTTCTGGTTTCTCGGCGCCGGCCGAAAAAAACTGGGCGGCGACCTTTGACCAGATCAAGAAAGTCAGTTCACGTAGCCCAACTGGCGAAGCTGTTCCAGTTGCTCCGCCGAAAGATCGGGTTCCTCCTGGACGACTCTAGTGGACCGCCACCAGTCCAAAAGCAGGCGCCGGTACCGTTGAAGCTCGGGATGGCGTTGCGAGATGTTCCTTGTTTCTCCGGGATCACGAGCAAGATCGAAAACCCGCAGCTCCTTCTTCTTGGGAAGCAAGATCACCTTGAGGTTTTTCAGAAAGACCCCGATACGGCTCGGTTCTTTCCGCTTGACCGGGGACCAGAGAGTAAAGGTCTCGAAGTAGACAGGTCGCCGTTCCCATTGTTGCGATCCGTCGAAGAGCGGAACCAGTGATTCTCCATGGCCCGACCTGCTTTTCAAGCCCAGCACTTCCAAGAACGTAGAAAAAAGATCCACCAGGCTCACGCGGTCGGCCACCAGGCGTGTCTTGGCCAGGCCGCCTGGCGGGCGAATCAGCAGGGGAATATGGAGGACCGGAGCGTAGACGCGTCGTCCGTGCTGATGATCTCCATGTTCGCCGAAAGCCTCGCCATGATCGGAGAAAATCACGATCCAACTGTCCCGGAAATGCCCGGCGCGGCGCAAGGCTTCCAGAAGTCGCGCAATCTGGGCGTCTGCAAAGGCGATCTCACTGTCGTAGGCCGCGAGCTTCCGAAGGAGCTTCGGTTTCTTCTCTGGGTGCAGCGAACCCAGGCTTTGAAGAAAATCGGCGTACCATTCTGGCTGCTGGCTATAGGGCACGTGGGGATCGAAGTAGTGCACGAATAGAAAAAATGGAGTGTGGCTTCTTGTTTGAAGCCAGGAAATAGCTCGATCCGTCACCTGGTCTCCAAATCTCTGGGCATTGATGAGCTTGTAGGTGTCGGTCATCTCGTCATCGTAAAACTTGAATCCCCGATCAAGCTTCGACAGGTTTTTGCGAAGAGTCCATCCTGAAATGAAGGCCGCCGTGTCGTAACCTGCTTGCCGCAGGATCTGCGGTAAGACCGGGATTTTTTTTGAAATGGGCACCGTATTGCGAATGGCGCCGTGGGCATGGGGCATAAGACCGGAGAAGACGGTCGAATGAGCTGGGCCGGTGAGGGGAATCACGGCCTGTGCATCAGCGAAGAGGTAGGCTTCGCGGCTGATCCGGTCAAGGGTGGGGCTTGTCTGAAGGCAATACCCGCCAAGGCCAAGGTGATCCATCCGAGTCGTATCGACGGAGATGAGGATCAGGTTTTTTGGGGGCTTTTGAGAAGGTTCTCCCGCGGCAAAAGGCGTCGTGAAGAAAAGGAGCAGCGGGAAGAACAATGCCACAACCAGCTTCAGGTGGTGCTCCAGCCCTAGGGCAATGGATGACGAAGGCGGCGATAATGGCGAGCAGCGGGCGTCGGATGGCGACCGATGGGAGCGGAACGCAACACGAAGAAGACAAAGGGTTTGCCGAGAACTCCGCCCTAAAAGAAGAG
>JAJRTK010000512.1 GCA_024278345.1 bacterium
CGCTGGCGGTCAGTAGCTCTTCGGATCAAGCCCGGGTTTCCGCCTCTTTCTGACGACGTTCTCGCTTGATCCGGATCGCACGGATGACAATGATGAAAAATGCCAATCCAAGGACTACCGCAATCACCACGGAGACCGTGGCCGTCGGATCTCCCGACACCACCAGGAACGGTATCACCTCCGTTTTTCCCTCCACGTCAAGGCTCAGCTCCACGATGTATTCGCCCTCTTGTGGGAAAGTTGCCGACAGCGAGTGAGGTTGTTCGTAGGGAATGACTTCCAGTGAAGAAAGCACTTCCAAGCTTCGCCCGAAGGTGAAAGTCCGCAGGATCCGTACCCGAATCGGCTCCTGATAGGGCTGGCCGCTGTCCCGGTTCTTGATGTAAAAAGCCAAGTTTGCTGTTTCTCCCGGTATCGGGCGACCGGGATAGCTGGTGAGCAAGATGTCATAAGGTCCAGTGGACGCTGGGTATTCCAGGATCGGGACCTGAGGATAGTTCTCCTTGTAGGAGTAGTGGGGAAGCCCTAGGATGTGGTGCGCAGCGGCGGATGCTGGCAAAAGAGCCGAGACCAGGATGACGGCCGCCATCGCGGTCCGTGAGCTTTTTTCGGGCGGGTGGCTCTTCTTGATCCTCGCACGGGAACGACCGGGCAAACCCGCGGTAAAGAGAAGGGCCTTTTCCGGACAATGCCGAAGGCAAACACCGCAGTTATCGCACTCCATTTCGTAGGATTGGAGCACGGGATTCAGCCCCTCTTCGCAGACCGGCTCGCATTCCCGGCATCCGGTGCAAAGATTCGCATCCAGCCTGATGCGAAGAAGTCGGCCGGCGCCGAGCAGGCCGTACAAAGCACCACCAGGGCAGAGGGTCCTGCACCACCAACGGCGAGAAACAAAGACTTCCACGGCAATGATGATTCCTAGAATCAGGAGCATTCCCGTGAATGCCGTTCCAAAAATCCAGGCGTGGACCAGCCGACTGATTACCGCAGGCGGGTAGATCAGCGCAAAGAATGGCAATCCCGCCACAGCCGCTACGATCAAGCCGGCTCCCAGGAAGGCATATTTGTTTCCGTGGGAAAATTCCACCTCACCGGGGGGAAGCTCGGCGAACCTCAGCAGTTTTCGCAGTTTTCCCGCAAGCTCGAACAACACGTAACCCGGGCAGATCCCACTACAGAAGACTCGCCCCAAAAGCAGCGTGACGAGAACAGGGATCAAGATAGACAAGAGCATGGGGCCGTAGAGAGTCTTCGAGGCCACGACCATTTCCGCGGCTGCCAGCGGATCGCTCAGCTCCACTCCCCAAAGGCGCATGGACCAGAGCGTTCCTTTGAAACCATCCAGGAACTGCTGTGGTTGCTCCATGGGGGCCACGGTATCGTCAATGAACCGCAACACCTTTCCCTGAAAACCCGCCATGAGTTGATCATCTTCCAAGGCCCGCGCAGCGCGATAATGGGCGTAGAGGCTCAAGTAGACCACAGCGATGACTACGGCCATCACCGATGCCTGGACCATCCGCCGCAGAATCTGCAACGCCAAGTGTCGAACTTGATAGGCATTCATTCTTGACCTCCTGTCTCAAGCCATGACGCGGGTCGGAACAACCCTGATCGCCGGCTCTCCTCGGACCATCACACGGCAGATCTCTTCGCACATCCCGCATCCGGCACATCGAGCCTCATGGACGGTGGGAGCCAGAAAGGATCCCGGCTCCAGAGTAATGGCGCGTTCCCGGAGCGGACAAAACATGTAGCACTCGCCGCAAACGCCGCGCCGTTCCGTAGTGGCAACCACCTCTGTAGGCTGGCGGCCAAGTTCCATGAGCAACGCCTGTTGCGCACGAATCGCCTTCGCCTTGTGAGACAGGCAGCGATCCTCGAAAAGCTCCACCGACGCCATTCGAACCAAAGCCTTCTCTTTTCGTGGAGTGGGAATCAAGGCCGCGGTTGGACAGACCTGGGTACAGTCCATACAAAGGGTGCAGGCTTTGGCCGCGGGCTTGATGTAGGGGGTATGGTAATGCAGTCCGTTTCTTTCGGTGAAAAATTGAATGGCGCCGACTGTACAGGCATCCTGGCAACGATAACAGCGAATGCAGGCGCTCAGGAAAGCCGCTTCCTCAAGAGCGCCAGGAGGCCGGATCAAACTCTTCGGGTTCGAGACCTTCTCTCCAAGTAGAACTGGATAGTCCAGCTCGCGACGCCTCGACAAAGCATGGACTGTTCCCAAAACCACGGCGAGGCCCGTGGCCTTGAACAGCCATCGGAAAAGCCTTGAGAACAACTGCCGTCGCGTCCAGGACATCAGCCCAGCTCCACCTTGACCCGGATCGCTTGGGGATACCGGATACAGGCACGCTCACAAAGGCCACAACCCACACACTGATCGGCGTGAACCGTGGGCCGTTCCCACAGCCCCAGGGTGAGGGCTCGGTTGGGAAAAGGGCAGGCCCGGAAGCAAGCGCCACAGCTCCAGCTATTGTACGAATAGCAGAGCTTGAAGTCGATCTGGGCGATTCCCATGGCGACCTTCGTCTGGATCTCCTCCGCGTTCTTGTGAACGAGCCGCAGCGCACCAGACGGGCAGGCTTCAGTGCATTTGAGGGTGTCGCCCTTGACGCTCATGCAAAGCATACATGCCTGTCTGCGAGGCTGAATGACGGGAGTCATCTCTTCTCCTGGCCCAGAAGAACGCCCGGAGGGGAGAATCGCGTTGTTGGGGCAGGCATCAGCGCACCGCTGGCATCGGATGCAACGAGCCAGGAACTCGATCTCAGGCAAGGCCCCAGGCGGCCGGATGGGATGAGAGCCCGTCTTTTGGGGCACCACAAGGCCTGCTGCCGCGCCGGTCGCAAGGGTCGCGGCTCCGGTCATCAACACGTTTTTGAGGAAATTCCTGCGATCCACCGCCTCGACCTCTCAGGTGGGCAAAATGCCATGGCACGTCATGCCAGCAGAGGCGAAGCGGTGGCCCCGCCGCCTCACGGTTATTCTCAGAATTGCTAGACGAGGAGGGAAGATGAAAACAGCCTCCCCTCCTCAATTCGGAAAACGCCTATACGCGTTCGATACGGGCCGCGATCTTCTTGTAATCGACCTGACCGCTCACTGGATCCCAAGCCCGGTGGCTTGTCAGGTTCACGAGCCATCGGTTCTTCCGAGGGTCGGCACTGTCGGCAACGGACAAGTTCCAGGGGCTGAAGATGTGACCGGGGGGCATTTCGCTTCGAGCAGGACGCACCATACTGTCGAGACCGACGGATACACGGCATTCGTAATGGCCTCGGCGGGTGACGATTCGGACCTTGTCGCCATCCTCAAAGCCATAGCGTTCGGCATCTTCTTCGGCCATCTCCAGATACTGTTCGGGAACGAGCTTGAGAGTCGTTGCTCCTCGGATGGTCTTGGCTGTGTGGAAATGCTCGTAAACGATCCCAAGCGAGAGCCAGAAGGGATATTTGTCCTCTGCCTTGTGGTCTTCGATGTTCTTCTTCTTGTCGCGATAGACAGCGAGGTCTGGAAGCTCCGGAGGCAGCGCCATATCCCGCGCGAGCTCGAGGAGGCTCTTGCGGCCTTCTTTTTTTGCTGCCGCAATGTCATCGATGATGAAAGGTCCTTCGCCAGGTCGATCCTTGTTGCCGTATTCCATGAGCTTGCCAGTGATCTCTTCGATTCTGGAGTAATCCTGCTCGCAGAGCTTGAACCTGGCTTTCCCATCTTTGTGGCGGAAGGCGCCGTAAGGTTTCCCGGCCCAGCCTTCCTGGCCAAGGTAGCGGCGCGGAGTTCCGCCGGCCTTGGCGATAACACTCGTGGGCGCCGGCCATTGGATGCCTCGAAGCTGGCGAAGCTGATCGTAGGGAGTGATTCCTTCGGCCTTTTCCACTTCCAGGATACCGGTCAAGTCAGCATCTGATCCCTTGGAAGCCGTAAGAATATCGCGAAAGATATCTTGCGGATCGTAGGCCATCAGGCCATTGCCCATCTTGATCGTTTTCTTGTACGGGAAAATTTTATCGGCATCCAAACCAAGCTTCTTGGCAAGAACCCGCCCTTTGTCGATGGCCATATCCATGTCAGGGCGGCAGTTGGGTGGCGGGTTTTTCGTTCCGTCGCAGACATAGACCCGACGTTCCGATTGAATGTAGGTGCCTCCAGTCCATTCACCCCAGGTGGCGGCGGGAAACACGACATCGGCGTACAAGTTGTTCGGGGCGTGCCGGTAGATGTCTTGAACCACCACAAACATCTTCGTCAGGGCCGGTCGAACGAGGGTTTCGCAGTCAGCCATGTGAATGTGGGTCGTGTACATCCAGAACATGGCCATGAGATCACCCTTCAGGGCACGTTCCATCATGCCGACGACCATGCCTGGGTTCGGCAAGGCTGTCGTCTGCGCCAGTCTCTCCCTGGGCACCCGCCAGGCATCGGCGATGTGATCCCTCCATTTTTCGTTTTTCAACGGCTGATTGAAGGGAAGGCGACCCGTGAGACCACCCATAAGCCGTTCGCTCATGGCGTTGGGTTGGCCGGTCTGGGAGTGACTGCCACAACCAGGCCGCCCAAGGTTGCCTGTCAACAGATGCAGGTTGATGAGGCCAATGGTGTTGTGTTGGCCGTGGAGCATCTGATTGTAGCCGATGCCCCAGAAAGTCAAGACGCCTCCCTTGCCGCGTTTTCGGCCCTTGATGCTTGCCTCGGCCCACTGCTTGGCGATGGTCTCGATGAGCTTCACTGTCACGCGACCGTTATCCAGAAGATCAAGGCGCTTGACGACGGCTTTGGGAGAGTATCGTGTCTTGACTCCTTCGACGTAATCACGCCAGCCTGTCGTGTTCTTTTCGAGCCATTCCTCGGGCATGCAAGCGTCGGGATACTTGGTCAAAAGAACATGGGCGATGGCGTTGTGGTAGCTGATATCGCCGTTGAAGGTCTGGAGGTGGTAGCTGTTCCTGGGGTTGATGGCTTCAAGGCCAATGACGGTTCCCGTCCGCCGGGGATCGACGACCAGTGTGGGGATGTTCTTCTGCTTCTTGTGGTCGGCAGCCCGCCAGAAAAGCACGGGATGCGCTTCTCGGGCGTTGTGCCCCCAAAAAGTAATAAAATCCGCTTGCTCCACATCCTCATAGCTGGTGGGGGGAGCATCGGACCCGTAGGAATAGAAATACCCCGTTACGGCTGAAGTCATGCACATGCGGGCATTGGCTTCGATGGAGTTGGAGCCAATGACTCCCTTCATCAAAAGGTTTTCGATCCACTGGGCCTCCATGGTGAGCTGACCCGAGCCATTCAAACCAACATAGTTGGGGCCTTTTTCCTTAATAATCGCCGCGATCTTCTCAGCCACGAGCTCTTCGGCTTCTTCATAGGGGACTTCCCTGAACACGTTGGCGTCGAATCGCCCTTTCGTTGCCGAAACGTGCCCTTTGAGAGGGTCGCTCATGTCTTTCCGAACGAGCACTTTGGTCAAACGATCACGGTAGATCGGCTCGTGCGCATTGAGGCCTTTGATGCACTGAATCCCCCGGTTTGTCGGGTGCTTCTTGTCCGGCACCATGCCGACAACCTTCCCATTTTGGACGCGAATGAGCGTTCCGCAGCCCACCCCACAATAGGGGCAAGCCGATTGGAGGAGCTCCGGTCCCTTGTTGTTCGAGGCTGGAGGTGCATCTTGCGCTTCAACGAATTCAGCGGAGAAGAGGTTGGTGGCGGCACAGGCGACACCGCTGGCGGCAGCGGCCTGCATGAACTCTCTGCGATTGAAATTGACTGGCCCTTGCCTACGTGGCATGACGTTTCTCCCTTGGTTCCCCGAAAGGGGCGATGAACCAGATGCCCCCTAGGGGATTCGGACAAGGCGGTGAAACACCGCTATTTCAGGATCCGGCACGAAGTAGGCACCCCGTTTACCGTCCGGTAGTGAGGCTGACGAGATCTCCTTGTTCGGGCGTTGGCTGTTCGCTCGGCCTGAATGCTTCTGGCGCCCAGGTTCGAATGAAAGCGACGATATCGTTGATCTCCTTGCCCTCTAGCTCTGAAACTCCGCCCCCCCCGCGGCCGAAGGGGCGCATGGCGGTTCCGAGCCGGCCTCGGACAATCGTCGCTTGAAGGAAACCATCGGTAGCGGCAGCCAGGAACTCAGAATTGTTTAGAGCCGGTGCCCATCCTTCGCGACCCATGGGTCCGTGGCAGCCTGAACATTGCGTCCCATAGAGCAGTTGACCATTGCCAAGATCCGCACCCGCGACATAGCGGTGAGGGAGCGACGTCGGTGGCCGGCGTGCCCAATCTCTGAGGTAGGCGACAACGTTGTCGATATCCTCCATGGAAAGCTGCACGTTCCCTTGGCCGCCCAAGCCCATAGCCCGCATTTCTGTACCGTCGCGGCCAAGAACGATGGTCGCTATCAAGTAGCCGTCGGCCGCGACTCGAAGGAAATCGCGATTCGCCAGTGCGCTGCCCGTGGCGCCCTGCCCTTCGGTCCCGTGACACGAAGAGCAAGCCCCTTCATAGACTCTCTTGCCAAGGGCCGCAATCCCTGTGCCCGGGCGACTACCCTCCAGGCGTGGCCGTCCTTCGATTTGCCGGAGATAAGTCACGATGTCTTCGATCTCTTCGGCTGTCAGCTCGACGATCCCCTGAAGACCTTTGAGGAAAGGCCGCATCTCAGTGCCATCTCGCCCGTACGAAACCCAGTGGCGCAACACTGCGTTGCTGACGGAAGCCAGAAAAACAGGATTATTGAGCTGAGGTCCGGTGCCACCTTGGGCGTTGTCCCCGTGGCAGCCTGAACAGGAGCCGCGGTAAAGCCGCGCTCCGCGCACCCAGTCCCCTCGGGCGACGAAATCCTCGAGCTTCTGTCGGCGATTGTCATTGAGGCTACGCATATAGCCGATGATCGCCGCAACATCCTCACCCCTAAGACTCTTCCAGGATGGCATCGCCGTGCCCGGCCGTCCACTGACGATGGCGTCGTAAAGGTAGTCGTCTTCCACCACTGCAAGGAGAGAATTGGTTCGGAGCGCTGGACCAATGCCGCCTTCTGCTTTTCGGCCGTGACAGCTCGAGCAATGGCTGCGGAAAAGGCCTTTCCCAATACGGATCTCCCGCCGTGGCAGAGGACCGTTGGCCAGCTTTGTCAAGACTTCTTGTTTACGGGAATTCTCAAGCTGCCAGGACCGGATGTAAGCCAGGAGGTCACTGACTTGTTGATCCCCAAGATCCTTCCAACTTGGCATGGCGGTGTTGGCCCGACCGAAGACAATAGAGTCTCGTAGGAATTCATCCGAAGCTACGGCAAGGAAGGAGGGCGAACGAAGAGCCACTCCAATCCCTCCCTGGCCGCGGTTGCCGTGGCACGCCGCACACTGGCCCCGGTAGATGACGCGGCCTTTTCGGGCATCACCATAGGCAGAGCTGATCCGATCAAGAGCGGGTACTTCCTTTTGCCATGATCGGATATAATCAATGATTCGATCAATCTCTTTGGCGTCAAGACCTCCCTGCTCAAGGTTCCATCCACCCATGGAGGTCCCGCTCCGCCCCGTGGCGATGATGCGGCGGAGGTAATCATCGCTGGCCACAGCCAGAGTATCGGGATGGTTGAGGGAGGGGGTCATAAGCTCTCGCGGCGCATCGACGAGCGTGGGCTCAATCTCCGGATCGCGAACCGTGTTGCCAACGCCATCCTTCCCGTGGCACGCACTACAAAACATCCTGAACAGGCGCCCGCCATCGACGGATTTTCCCGTGCGCGCCGGTGGTACCGGCGTAAAGGCTGCTGGCTGGCTCTTGCGATGCAGGCTGAGCATGTAGGTCGCCAAATCCCGAGCCTGTTCATCATTGAGTTCCAGGTCCGGCATGACGGTCTCAGGTGTGACAGCGGCAGGCTCCTTAAAATGCTCGTAGAGCCACTGAGCGACGGTCCGCTCGCCCTTGACGTTCTTAAAATCAAAATCGTGTGCGACTTTGTCGCCAACCGCTGTGATCTCAGGCCCTAGGCTTCCGCCACGTCCTCGGTACTCATGGCACCCCAAACAGCCAGATTCTAAGGTGAGCTTCTTGCCTTTCCCCACAACCTCCGCCCCGGGGACGGTCCAGTCGAGTTCCGACTGGTCCAGGGGTTCTGGTGGAGCTTCCCGGGCATAGAGGTCGTTTTGGGATCCATAGAGGTCATTTTCGTAATGGCACCGCCCGCAGCTTGTATAAATTTGATCACCCCGGAGCAATGGAGTTTCCCAGTGGGGGACGTCACCGTGGGCATCGGCTATCTTGGTTGCACGGCCCTGCCCATCGTGACAAACGGTGCATCCGAATTTGTCCACTGGATGCTGCCGAAGCCATTTTCCCGGATGCGCTTTAAGAGGTTGTTTGGCGTTGGACATGCCTGGATGCTCAACTCCCAGATGGCAAGTCATGCATCGATCCACGCGGCCCAGTTCGGATAGGAAGAGCTGCCGGAACTCGATCTCCATTGCCTCCGCTGACGCTCGAGTCGTGTCGCTCTTCGCTTGCGCAACGAGGGTCTCCCGATAGTTGGCCTGGATTTGTCGCCATTCGCCCGCGAGGTTTTCCTCGAAAGCGGCCAGCATCATCAACACGAGCGAAGCAAGGGAGGAAACCAATAAAATGATCTTCAGTTGCCGAACCTGTTTGTACTCCATGATGCCCTCAATGGGTCGGCCACTGGCTAGGCCACCAGTAGAAGTCCCAGTTCGGCCCGCGGTGGACGGTGGCGAAGTAGGTCAGCACCACGAACGCGACAATGAAACAGGTGAAAAGGGCGATGGCACTCATCCGAGTCGAGCGGGTCTTCCCGATGATCCCCAACGACCAAACGATGAAAGCGGTAACGAGCACGGTTCCTGGATTTACAAACGTGATAATGATCTGCGGGATTTCCAGAAACCAATTTCTAAGCCATCCAAAATTGACGGTAAAGGTGAGAAGCGCCACGGTGAATAAGAAGGAAAACAGGGCAGTTTGCCAAGCGACTCGGATGCCTTCTTGCCCGCAAATCCAGCGACCAGGTATTTCGCGCTCCCGATCAAGATAGGGAATCAGCGCCAACCCCAAGATGACTACCGCGGGGATCCCCACGCCTCCCATGAAGGCCGAATAACTGACCATTTCCTGGAGTCCCAGGAAATACCACGGCGCCTTGGCGGGGTTCTCAGGGATTCCGGGGTTTGCAAGCTCCTTTAGCGGTGCGTCGAAGAAGTAGCCCAAAAAGAGCATGACTGCCGTTGTCAACATTGCCAAGGCCGCAATGGCATAGAGGGCATTGGGGTAGGCCGGAATCGTATTTCGCAGCTCCTTGCCCACGGCAGGTGTCCGCCCCTTCATAAGGGCCATGAGCCCCCAAGTCCGAGTCGATGGATCTCCCTGCTTGGGTGTCATGGCTGTCATCGACGGGGCCTCGACATCTTTCCCCGTTGGCCGTGGGGGCACGGTCTCTGCCGGCTTGGCCAGCCCCCCGTCCTTGCGAATGCGCCATATATGCACCGCGGCAAATAGGGTCAGAACCAGTGGCAAAACCACCACGTGGAGCACGTAGAAGCGCACCAGTGCTTCCTGCCCCACGTAGTGGGCTCCCAACAAGAGTTCCTTCTGCATTCCCCCAATATCTAGGCTGGCTGTAATCCCCAGGGCATCCGTCAGCTCCCGTGGGGATTGAGCGATGTTGGCTCCAATGGTGCAAGCCCAAAAAGCCAGCTGATCCCAGGGCAGTAGATAACCCGTGAAACTCAGTCCGAGGGTCAAAACGAACAGAGCCATACCAATGACCCAGTTGAACTCCCGAGGTTTTTTGTAAGCTGCCGTATAAAAAACCCGCGCCATGTGGAGAAACACACATAGGACCATCCCGTGGGCCGCCCAGCGGTGGATGTTTCGGATGAAGCGCCCGGACGGAACAACGTAGATGATATCCTTCATGGAGTCGTACGCCAGATCGACGGCCGGTTTGTAGTAAACCATCAAAAGGATGCCCGTGAAGGTCAGAATGCCAAACAGGACCAGGAGAATGATGCCAAGCCCCATCGTCGCCGAAAACTTTAGCGATCTCAGGTGGACGCGGACCGACATGACATGAAGAAAAAAATTGCTAAAGACCGTTTGGGAACGAGCCCGATCCGATGTCGGCACACCATGACGCACGACGGAATCGCGAGCGGTATCCGGTAGTGCCTTGAGGTTTGCCAGGAATGCAGGCAAACCTCCTCGTTCCTCCAGGGCCGGGGAGACCTCAACCGGTGGCTGCCTCCCGTTGATCGATTTTTCGACGGGTGTCGTCGTCATGATGAGTCTCCTGAAGCCTTCAAACCGGAAGCCGCGTGCCGAGAGGAACGTTGATCGCGGTGTCCACAAGGAGCTGCCCGTCCGGAGACAGCCCCATCGCTATCCAATGGAGTGGCGTTGGCGCAGGTCCCTGGAGCACCTTGCCATCAGGCGCGAAAATCGAACCGTGACAGGGGCACCGAAAAATCCCGTCGGCGCTGCGGCCAGCAATACATCCCAGGTGTGTACAGATGGATGAAATGCTGTAAAGACCCTTGGCGTCATGAAAAACCCACAACCTAAGTTCCGGGAGATGGGTCACGGAACCCTTGGGATAGCGCTCGGGATGACCGATCTTTACGCGGGAATTCGATTCGGGAAAAACGGATGGCATCGGCAGCCGGAGGGAGCCAATGAGGGCGGCTCCGAAAGCTGCTACGGCGGACCAGATCGCCGCTAGTCCCAAGAAGTCTCGACGGGACGCGGGTTCCTGGAACCGGGGACTTTCTTCCAGTGCAGAGTTCCGAGACAGTTTGCTCACGATCCGACCTCCCGCCAGGGACTTTCGTAATGGACTCTCTCCATAGTGATTGCATTGACAGGGCACCGTTCCGCGCAAAGCGCACAGCGGATGCATCGAGACTCGTCTTTGATGATGGCCGAGCCTTGGGGCAACTCTTCGGGCGCATAGCGAGCCTCGAGAAGTTCCTGTATCTGCTCCGTCGCCTCCAGTGCCTCCACGGGAACAAGCCTAAGGCAAAGCTCGGGGCAAACATCGGCGCACCCGCCACACAGGATGCAGACGTCGGAGTCAAAGACGGTATTGACGCCGCAATCGAAACAGCGACCGGCTTCCCGCATGGCGTCGGCTGGCTCATAGCCAAGCTCTACTACCGCCGTGTGCGAGGCCTTTCTCTTATCCGGATCGAGTGCTGGCACTGGCACGCGGCCTTGCTTTTCGTAGTCAGCTTCCCGTTCGTACCCCAATATCGGTACATGGATCATCACCTGCTCAGGTTTGATTTCTAGACCCGTCAAATAACGATGCACCGATCTGGCAGCCCGTTTGCCCGTGGCGACCGCGTGGATGAGAAGACCCGGTCCCGTGGCGATGTCGCCAGCCAAGAAAACGTCCTCGGCACTGGTGGTCAACCGCACGGGGTCCACATCGATCAAGCCTCGCTCCGTAAACCGGATATCTCCGCCGGCCGGGATGAAGCTCAAGTCAGGTTGTTGCCCAATTGCCCAAAGGACGGTGTCAGCCTCGATGGTCGTCAACCCATCTCCAAAAATAGGGGAGAACCGACCGTTTTCATCGAAGACCCGGAGTACTTCTTGGAAGAGAACGCTTTGGACCTTTCCCGCCTCGTCCAGCAAAATCTCCTTTGGACCCATGCGGTGGTGTCTGACAATGCCCTCTTCATCACCCTCGATGATTTCCACGTCATCCGCCGGCATTTCTTCAAGGCTTTCCAAGGAGACCATGTTGACTTCCCGAACACTGGGATGGCGCAAAGCGCTCCTAGCTACGTCAATGTCCACCTGGCGCACGACGGAACGGGCTACGTCATAGGCAACATTTCCACCGCCAATGACCACGATGCGCTGACCAAGCTCCGCCGGCTCGCTGAGGGCAACACTCCTCAAGAACTCAACTCCACCCAGAACCCCTTCTCCCTTCGACCCCGGAATTGACAATCGGCGGGAGTACTTCGCACCAACGGCAATGATCGTCGCGGCGAATTCGTTCCGAAGCTGTGCCAAGGAAAGGTCACCCCCAACCTGCACATTGCATTCGAAATGAACGCCTAGGGCTTCGATCAACTCGACTTCCGCCGTCACAAGATCTCGAGGCAGGCGGTAAGAAGGAATCCCCAAGACGAGCATCCCCGCCGGAATGGGTTCCATCTCGAAAACCGTGGGGCGAAATCCCATGAGCGCAAGATCGTGGGCTGCGGCCAACCCCGCCGGCCCAGCTCCCACGATGGCAACTTTGTGGCCATCCAGCTTGGGAGGGTCGATCCGTCGAAGGAGCCTTCGAAGGCTTGTCAACTCTTCTTTGCCGCGAACTTGGCGCTGGCGTCCGAAATGTAAGACCCGCTGGAGGATGTCCAACGGCCTTTGGCTCCGGGTTTCGGGGCCGTATAGGTTTGTCACAAACCTCTTCAGTGCTCGAATCGAAACCGCTTGGTCCACGCTTCCTCGGCGGCAGGCAGCTTCGCAAGGTGCGCCGCAAACTCGTCCACAAATACTGGCGAGCGGATTGGGGCCTCGCGCGATGAGGTAAGCTGCCTCGAAGTTGCCCTGGGCGATCGCCCGTACATAGCCCCGGGCATCAGTATTGACGGGACAGGCATCGTGGCATTTGATTTGCTTGGTCCAGTAGGCTGCATCCGGAACCTCAACGCGAAGCCTCTCACCAGCCGGCTCCGCCACCCCATTCTTGCACATGCTAGCCCGCTCCGGATTCTTTGCTGCACCCCCCCAGGTTCCCGCGCCGATGGGGAACACCGGTTCAAGGAGCCAACAAACGGAAAAAACGACCATGAATTCTCATTGGCAATAGATTCCATAAAACAATCCAAAACATCTGTCAAGCCCTGCAACTCACTGGCAGATATAAAAAAACTATTTCGCAAAGAAAATGCATGATCATTTTGCACGAGAAACTCGAACCCTGCACAGGCCACGCCCGAGATCCAGCCCTTGCACTTTGAGCACCAATCACCTATTGAGTATGCGATATGGGTGTCTTACTTTCTAAAACAGCACAATACGCAATTCGAGCACTGGTCGATCTGGCGCTGCAGTCTAGCGAGCGAGCCACGCCAATCCGGACTATCGCCGAACGTACGAATATTCCTTACCCGTTCCTGGCCAAACTGGTGGTCCAGCTTGTCCAGTCTCGTCTGGTGTCGTCGCACAAAGGGCCCGGAGGGGGTATCCGCCTGATGCGGCCCGCCAGCAAGATCAGCGTCATTGAGATCATCACGGCGATGGAGGGGGTCAACGCATTTGAAGCTTGCTTCCTGGGGCTCAAGCACTGTGGCGAGGAAGATCCATGCCCCATGCACGACTATTGGGCCGGCTTCAAGAGCCAGCTCCAGTCGAAATTGGTGGAGACTTCGCTTGCGGATTTGGCTGAGCTGGAACGAAAGCAGCAAGCGATCAATGCTGGCTCGGCAGACTGAAGCTCTCGGGCAGCGCCTCGGATTTCTCCCCGGGGTTTTCCGCGGTGCCTTGTTCATCCGATCCTCCTGCTCTCTTTTAGGGTGTGCTTTTCGGGTAAAGCCTCCGTTCTCTTTACGTTCCGCTCCCGGCGGCGGCAATCCGTCCGCCGCCAGTCGCCATTGGTGCCGCTCTTGTCATCCACTGCCCTAAAGTCAGAGTTCCACCGGTTCTTCCTTTTCCCTGGCGTTTTCGTTGGCAGGGCCTTTTCAAGGTATCGTCGGGATGGCATTCACTGGCGGATCGCAGTCTTGTTTGCCACAATCCGTGGTAGGGTTCCGGAATGGAAGTCGCCATCGCATCGAAACCCGAAGAGAGTGACCCCATCGAGCTTGAGCTGATCCGCTCGACACTCTTTTCCATCACGGAGGAGATGGGCGCGGCGCTAGAGAGATCGGCCTTTTCCCCGAACATCAAGGAGCGGCGCGACGACTCCTCCGCCATCTTTGATTCGCGGGGCCAAATGGTTGCCATGGGGGATGACCTCCCGGTCCATCTTGGCGCGATTCAGGCATCTGTTCAGGCGTTCGTTGACGCTCTCCCTCTTGAGCCGGGAGATGTGGGACTTTTGAACGACCCGTTTTCCGGAGGTTCCCATCTTCCTGACTTGACAATGGTTCAAGGCGTGTGGAAGGGGGAGCGCCTTCTTTTTTATGTTGCGAACCGCGCACATCACAGCGATATAGGAGGGATGTCACCCGGTTCCATGGGGCCTTCGACGGAAATTTACCAAGAGGGGTTGGTGATCCCGCCGATTCGCCTGGTTCGCCGTGGCGAACTCGACAAAGAGCTTCTTCGTTTGGTGCTGGCCAATGTGCGTACCCCGAAAATGCGGCGAGGTGATCTCACAGCGCAGCTTGCGGCGTGTCATCTTGGGGAAAGACGGCTTTTGGAGGCCTACGCTGTTTATGGTGAGCGGTTGTTGGCTTTGAGCGGAGCACTGCTCCTCTCCACCGAGCGCCGCGTCCGGGATCTTGTGGCGAGTTTACCCGATGGTCACTATTCCTTTGAGGATCGCCTCGATCCCCTGGAGGATGGCCAAGAAGCCCGTTTGTCCCTGGAACTTCGGATCGATGGGGATCGCGCTGTGACCGATTTTTCCGGGAGTTCGCCTCAAGTTACCTCTGGCGCGGTCAATTGCCCGCTGGCGGTGACGGCTTCGGCGGTCTATTATTGCTTTCGCTGCCTGATGGATGATCCGGTCCCCTTCAATGGCGGTTTTGGCCGGGCCATTGAGATCGTGGCTCCCAAGGGATCTATCTTGAACGCCAAACGCCCGGCGGCCGTGGCCGCGGGGAATGTGGAGACTTCCCAGCGGGTCGTCGATGTCGTCTTCGGAGCCCTGGCGCAGGTTGTTCCGGATCGCGTCCCGGCGGCGACCCAGGGAACGATGAATAACCTCTCTTTCGGTGGCCTTCGCCCGGATAAGACTCCCTTCGCCTACTACGAGACCATGGGCGGCGGCACCGGAGCCTGGGCCGGTGGAGACGGTGAAAGCGGAATCCAGAGCCACATGACCAATACCTTGAACACGCCCATCGAAGCGCTGGAAAATGAATTGCCGGTTCGCATTCGGGCCTATTCTCTTCGCGAGGGAAGTGGCGGCGCTGGACAAAAGAGGGGCGGAGAGGGTTTGATTCGGGAGTTGGAAATGCTCCAGCCGGTGGTGCTGTCGATTCTTTCGGAGCGCCGGCGGACCGGTCCCTACGGACTGGCCGGCGGGAAGGCCGGGAAACCGGGTCGCAACTTGCTGATCCGCGGCGGGGCCGAAGTCCTGGAGCTGGGGCCTCGCGTGGGACTCCGGCTGGAACAGGGGGATATCATTCGGATGGAAACTCCGGGCGGGGGAGGTTTTGGGGCTTGCCCGGCACCTGGGGTCACCGATGGCGATGGCGGCGAAAATGGCGAGTAGCGGGCGCCGGATGGCGCCCGATGGGAGCGGAACGTAGCACAGAACGGGGAAGAGGGTGGCCGATGGTTTACGAGGCGATTTTGATTGCTCTTGGGGGAATCGTGACTCTGACCGGCGCGTTGGTCCGGCGCTTTGGTGGTGAACGGGGACAGCAGCTATCCGGGACGGCGCAGCTTTTCGTTGCCATGACCTTGGGTTTCGCGTTGGCCTGGATTTCACCGGAAACGGCGGCGGGCTTCGGTTGGATTGGGCATCTTTTTCTGAAGATGCTGAAGATGATCGTGGTGCCACTGGTGGTCGGCTCGGTGATCGTCGGCATCACGAGCCTTGGCGACATCCGCAATCTTGGCAGGACCGGCTTTGCCACCCTTGGCTACTATGCGGCGACCACGTGTGCGGCGGTTCTTCTGGGTCTCATCGTTGTCAACATTTTCCAACCCGGCGTGGGGATTTCCACGTCGAATGCCGTCATGCTGGAGAACGTGGCGGCGAAGAGCAAATCTCTCAGTGAAGCCTTCATCGACATCGCCCTGGGCTTTTTCTCCGAAAACGCTTTCTACGCGGCAGCGGCGGAGAAACCCCAAATGTTGCCGCTCATCATCTTCACGCTTGTTTTTGGCGGCGCACTGACCACCATCGGCCCGAAGGCCAAGGTGGTCATCGACTTTTTCGACGCCTTCAACGAGGTGATCCTGAAGATGGTCCACTGGATCCTGAAGCTGGTTCCCTACGGAGTCTTTGGCCTCATCGCCGGACGCCTTGGGCAGGCGGGCCCAGAGTTTTGGCAACTGCTTTCCGGTATTGCCCTCTACGCGGTGACAGTGGTGGTGGGGCTCCTGATTCACGGGGTGATCGTTCTTCCGATCCTGCTCAAGGTTTTCGCGAAACGGAGCCCCTGGGCCTACACCCAGGGGATGGCGGAATCCCTGATGACGGCGTTTTCCACGGCTTCCAGCTCGGCGACCTACCCCATCACGCTGGAGTGCGTGAGCCAACGGAACCGAGTCTCGAAGAAATCAGCGATGTTTGTCCTTCCCATCGGCGCCACCATCAACATGGACGGCACGGCCCTCTACGAGTCGGTGGCTGCCATGTTCATTGCTCAAGCTTACGGTATTCACTTGGGTCCCGTGGAGCAACTGGTGATCTTCATCACTGCTTCCCTGGCGGCCATAGGAGCGGCGGGCATCCCCGAGGCGGGGCTCTTCACCATGGTCATCGTCTTGAATGCCGTTGGCCTTCCCCCCGAAGGGGTCTCGCTCATCGTGGCCATCGACTGGTTCCTGGACCGGTGCCGCACAACGGTCAACGTTTGGGGCGACGCCGTTGGCGCCGCAATCATCGACAACATGGGAGAATCCCAAAGTGCTCCTCTCAGACCGTGACATCGAGATTGCCCTTAATGAGGGGCGTATTCGCGTCAATCCCGAACCCGACCTCGTGGCCCAGCTTGGCGCCTGCTCCCTCGATTTTCGCCTGGGCACGCTCTTTCGGGTCTTCGAACACTCCCGCTACCCCTACATCGATCCCTGCAAGGGCATGGATGTAGATGCCCTCATGTCCAGCGTGAAGACGCCCCCGGGCGAGCCGTTCATCATGCAGCCCGGCGAGTTGGTGCTGGCCGTCACCATGGAGTGGCTCGAACTGGCCGACGATCTCGCCGCAAGGATGGAGGGCCGCTCTTCCCTGGGACGCCTGGGCATCATCGTCCACGGGACCGCCTGCCTCTTCGATCCCGGTTGGCGCGGCGTTCCCACCATGGAGATCGGGAATCTGGGCAGGATGCCCGTGGCCCTCTACCCGGGCATGAAGATCTGCTCCTTCACCTTCGAGCCTCTTTCGTCGCCCGCCCGCGTTCCCTACTACAAGAAGCCCGGAAACAAATATGCCGGCCAGCGGAGCCCCGAGGCAAGCCGCCTTGGCGACGAATTCCTCGAATCTCCCGCCGACAGGGCCCTCTAACGCGAAGGCTCGGTCGGCGCGAAGCTGGCCAAGTCAGCCCGGTCGGCGCCATTCATCGAGACGCTGGCCGATTCCCACCAAGGAGGAAACCATGCAATTCTGGAGCGACAGTTTCAAGGATGGCCAACCCATTCCGGTCGCCAATGCTTTTGGGAAGTACAATTCCCACAGCCATGTAGAGCTCTCGGACAACAAAAACCCACACTTCGCCTGGTCCGGTCTCCCGGAAGGCACCCGTTCCCTGGTCCTGATTTGCCGCGATCCCGATGTTCCCAGCAAGCCTGATGACGTCAATCAGGAGGGCCGCGCGGTACCGGCGAGTTTGCCTCGGGTGGACTTCACTCACTGGCTCCTGGTGGAGATCCGGCCCGGTGGATCGCCCATCCTGGAAGGCGAGTTTTCCCACGGCATTACGCCTCGGGGAAAGAGCGGCCCAGCGGGCCCAAGGAACACACGCCAAGGTGTGAACGACTACACCGCCTGGTTCCAGGGTGATGCCGACATGGAGGGGACCTACTTCGGATACGACGGCCCCTGTCCCCCGTGGAACGACGAGATCGTCCACCACTACCATTTCACTCTCTACGCCCTGGATGTGGAGAGGTGTCCCGTGGAGGGGAACTTCACCGTGGATGACGTCAAGAAGGCGATGGAGGGGCAGATCCTGGATCAGGCGACCCTGGTGGGCACCTACCACATAAATCCCGACGCCAAGTGAGCCTTGATTGCTCTCGACCATAGGGTTATCATCGCAGCCATGGACTTTTTGGGGCGTTGAGTTCCGTTGGGGTGCGGCCCCGACCCGCGCCCGCGGCGCGGGGCCGCCGCGCAGGCCCTTCGCGGCTAGGCGGGCGCCGACTTCCCGCGCCCGCGGCGCGGGGCCGCCGCCCCTTGCTCCATTCCCCCGGGGCATGGTACGCCGGCGGACCCGCCACGCTGCGCCCCCTAGACCCGGCGTCGGATCATGGGGGGGACCAGCGGAGTCTTCTCCGTCAGGATTCCCTCCATCTGAATGGTCCTTGCCATTCCCCGTTCCACGGCATTCACAAGGTAGGGCCGGAGGAGGTTGGGTGGCAAGATATGGTCGATGGAGCCCACACGCTGGGCTCGTTGCACCGTATGGATGGCGTCGAACTCTTCGGCCACTTCGCCGAGCTTTTCGGCGTGGACCTTTTTCCGGAGGTCGTCGAGCTGTGTTCTGAGGCGGTGTTTGTGGGGTTCCTTGGCTTCGGCAAGCTCTTGTTCCAGCCGTTTGACTCGTTCATCAAGTCCGACTCGTGCCTGCACTTCCCGAGCAAAGACGACGGCTGCCGCCGGTGCGCCGCCGATGACGGAGGCATAGCTTCCTTCCAAGGCGGCGACTTCGACACTTTCGTTCAGGGCCTTGGAAAAGACGACGTAGGCGCCGCCGTGGTATCTGGAAATCACGCAAAAGACGACGGGGCCGCGGAAGTTGACGATGGCCCTGCCGATTTCGGCTCCGTGCTCCAACTGAAGCTCTCGCATGGATTCCGGCGAGCCGTCGAAACCGGACAGGTTTGCCAGGATGACGACGGGCCGAAGCCCGCTAGAGGAGTTGATGGCTCGTGCGACCTTCTTTGAAGAGAGGGGAAAGAGAGTTCCCGCGGTCCAGCGGTCAGGACCATCGGCCGGTGCGTAGCCAAGGCGGCTGAGGTTTTTCGATTCGATCCCTATGAGGCAGATGGAGCGTCCTCCAAGCCTTGCCGACCAGACCACGGCGGTTTCGGCATCGCGCATGGCGGCCCAACGTTCCATGGGCGTGCAGTCCTGATCGACCACGGAGGCCATGACGGCCCGGATCTCGAAAGGCCGCTTGCGGGCGGGGTTCTTCTTCGCTGAGAAGATATCGGCCACTTGTTCGAATTCGGCTGTCCCATGAAGGTGGACTCCGGCATCCCGCTCGGTGGGATCGGCTGTTTCAAAGCGCCTTGGAAATCTTTCCCCGGAAGCCACGTAGGTATACTCGTAATGGCGGAAGAGGAGGTGGCAGGCGTTGGTGAAATCTTCCGCCCAAAACTGGGCCTGGCCATTGGGTCCCATGATGTGCTCGTATCCGCCGATCCCCTGATTCGTGTCGGCGGAGACTCCGCCGGAGTAGTCCAAGGCCTTCTTGCCCGTGAGGAGCATGGCCCCTTCGGGGATCATGATCAAGATTCCCCGGGTGTGCATAAGCATGGTGGCTTCGGCGTTCCAGTAGGACTGTGCCCCCACATTGACGGCATGGGCGACAATATTGACTTCGCCGCCATCGCGGGTGAATTCGATGAGCCGCCGGAGGACGCGGGCAGTCCAGTCCAGGTTCTCCGTGCCGCTATCCATGGCGATCTTGGCCCCTGCTGAGACGGAGAACCATTCTACGGGTACGCCGAGATTTTGAGCCAGATCGATAGCTTGAATAATCCGGCGGCACTCGGGTTCCGCCAAGGATCCCATGGACTTGCTGGGGTCCCCAAGGATCACCACGCGAGTGATTCCGTCGGGGTAGCGTTTGGTGAAGTTTTTCAACAGGCCCACAACCAGATTGGCTTCATTGAGGCCATAGGGGCGCTGTACCGGAACGAGCCGCTGAGCGTAGTCGAGATCGTATTCCACAAATTCGCCGGGCGGGAATTCTGAACGGACGCCTTCCTTGGCTGGCGTGAGCATCCGGATGATTTCGTAGGGATAGATGAGCCCCCGCTGGCGCATGCGGACAACTTTCCGCTCGTACTCGGAAAGGGGGCGAATGAGCTCATGCGTAGGCTCGTCGATATGGAGGACCAGTTGGGCTCCGGTGGGATTGGACATCCCGAGGATCTTGCTCCGCTCGACGCCCAGTTCCTTGTCGAGAATACGGACGTGCATGGTGATCTTTTCCAAGCCGAGCTCGGCGGTGGAAGCGCCGACGCGGCGAATGACTGTCCTGAGATCTTCGGGTTCGAGTTCTAGTCTGGGCCAGACGTAGAGGATCACGCGATTCCAGTGGAGCCGCTTCCTGAGGGTGCGATGGGATTGGAACATCCGGATGCCAGCCAACGCCTCGGAGACGGTCCTTTCCAGGTAGGGAAGCTGCACGACGTTCCCGCGGGAATCGCGGACGGGCGTGAGATCCCAGACCTCGGCGAAGGCGAAGATCCTTTCGTCCCTGGGATTGTCCCGGGCTACGCCGTGGAAGAGATAGAGGTCTTCCACCGAGGGCAGGCGCTGGATCTTGAAGTTCCCCAGGCGCCAGAGCTCCAGGCGTTTGCCCATCATGGGGTGAAGTCCCCGATAGAGCTTTTCTTCCCAGTATCCCTTGTCCGAGGGCCGGAAAGTGTATTGCTCCATCCCCTCGCGGCCATCGTGGAGGCTAGGGCCGGCGACGGCGAAGAAGACGCGGCGAAGTGGTTCGGGGAAGGACTCGTCCAAGAGCTTGGTCAGCTCTTTGGAGCGTCGCTCCTGATCGCAATGACCGCCCTCGTCCCAGACGTAAAAATCGATGAGCACCTGCCGCTCATCCGCGATGCTCTCCGCGAGGTCGCGGAGAGCGCGAGCCGCCTGGGGAAGCTCCTGATAGCCCACGTGGAGTGACAAGAGCAAGAGCTGCCGGTCGTCGTATTCGTATTCGGCCGTTCCAACGCTCCATCGACCGGCGGAGTAGAAACGGATGTTTTCCAGGTTCCGGATGCAATAGTAACGGCGCATGATCACTTCGAGCATCCGATCCCGCATCTCGGGGGAGGCCTGGTGGAATCGGCGGCTGAAGACGCCAACGATCTGTTGCGGACAATCGACGAGCTGCTGGAGGAGGCTTTCGCGTTCGTCATCGGATGGGCAGGCGATGAGGCGTTGGAGGTGGCTTTCCATTCGGGCGAAAGTTTCCTGACGCACTTCGTCGAAGAGGGGTTGCTCGAAAATGCGGTAGCGCACTTCTCGCGCCAGATCGGCCAGAGCGGGGTTTTGGCCCAAAGCCGCGAAGACCAGGCGGTCGAGGAGATCCCGGAACGAGCTGGCGTCAGTCTTTGGGATCATGCGGTCCGGTTCAAGGCACTGTTCCAGGAGCTCCAAGATCGCCGGAATCTGCTGCTCGGTACGTCGTCTGGCCTTGAAGATCCAGAGAAGGGCTTCTTCCAGTGGCTGGGACCGGTCAAGATCTTCCACGCCGTAATGTGCGAGAGCGCGGAGGAGCTTGTCGAGAAAAGACTGGGGAAGTCCTTCGCCCCGGGCGTCGAGGTCTCGCAGGTAGGTGAAGAGATACTCTTCGTCGCTGACGCGGCCTTCCACCAACAGGCCTTGACCTGCCCGGGTGGATCTTCGGCGGAAGAGGGAGGAGAGATCGGTAAAAATTTGGAGGAGGTCTTTTTCCTTCGGTCGGAGGAGGAGTTTTTCGTCACCGGCCGCGGGCAGCCGGCGTTCGGACAAGATCCGTTCGACTTCGGTGGAGGCAACGTCAAACCCGAGCATCAAACTTTTGAGAAGGCGTGTGTTTTCTTCGCGCCGCTCTCCGCTGGCCTGGTGGCCTGCCGGGTCGGAGGCTATTTTCTGGAAGGTAGCCCGTTGCGCCAAAGTGGGGGTGGCTGTTTTTTCTTCGGGATCGACCAGGATCAGCGGGGCACCGGCATCGACCTGGACATTGGCTCTGGTGAGGATTTTTTGGACGCGGCCGCCATAAGGGGCGACGACGGACATCTCCATCTTCATCGCTTCAAGGACCATGAGGCGATCACCGGCTTCGACGAGATCTCCTGGCTCCACGGGGATGGAGAGGACAACGGCGGGTGCTGGTGCGCGGATAATACCGCCTTCATCGCGAGAGATCTTGTGGGGAATCCCGTTGATCTCGATCTGGTGGTGAACGCCGTGGACGACCGTGAGAACGCGATAAGTGCGGCCGCCCACTTTGAGGCGTCTGCCAAAGCGATCCAGGCGCTGGCTCTGCACGTCTACACTGCACCCGTCGATGCGGATTCTGTAGCGGGAAGCGCCGATCCGGTAGACGGCCATCTCGTAGGAATGGCCGCGATAATGGAGCTCGACGCTGCGGCCCAGGGTATCTCTCAGGCGTGGGCGGTCGCGGGCGGCGGAGGTGAAGAAGCGCATCCTCTCCAGTTTCAGCTCCGAATCGTAGACATCGATGGCTGCTTGGAGAATGGCTATTTCCGCATGACGCCGAAGGCTGGCGCCTTTCTGGGCGTTTAGGCGGTCGAGCCAGCCGATGTCGAGGTCGCCGCTCTGGACTTCCGGTCTTTCCAGGAGCTCTAGGAGGAACGCCTTGTTGTTCATGCCTCCACGAATGACGATGGCCGCTTCCTGTAGGGCTCGGCGGAGCCGCGCAAGGGCCTCGTTTCGATCCCGGCCCCAGGCCAGGATCTTCGCCACCATGGAATCGAATTCCGGCGGCACCCGGCTTCCGGCTTGAACCCCTGTATCGACGCGGATTCCTGGCCCCGTAGGTACCCGGAAGAGCTCCACCACCCCGGGAGCTGGTGCAAAGCCGTTGTCGGGGTCCTCGGCGTTGATCCGAACTTCGATGGCGTGGCCCCGGCTCTCGGGGGGCTCGCCTTCGAGGCGGCCGCCCCGGGCCACGTGGAGTTGTAGTTTGACAATATCGACCCCGGTGGTGAACTCTGTGACCGGATGCTCGACTTGGAGGCGGACATTGACCTCCATGAAGGCGAAAGCCTTGGTGACGGGATCGTAGAGGAACTCTACCGTACCTGCATTCTGGTAACCGGCGGCTTCTCCCAGACGAGCCGCCAACATGCGCAGATCTCGATCTTGCTGTTTCGTCAAGGCGGGTGAGGGAGCCTCTTCGAGGACCTTTTGGTTTCTGCGCTGGATGGTGCAGTCCCGAACCCCGAGTGCCCACATTGTGCCGTAGCCGTCACCGACGATTTGGACCTCAACGTGGCGGGCACCTACGAGCATCCGCTCCAAGAAAAGAGTGCCATCTCCGAAAGCTCTGAGGGCTTCGAGGCGTGCGCTTTCTAGTCGCTCCTCGAGCTCGTCATCGGAGCACACCTTCCGAATACCGCGTCCACCCCCGCCAGCGCTGGCCTTGATGAGCAGTGGATAGCCCAATCGCTCCGTGTGGGTTTTCGCCTCTTCCACCGATTCGACGGGTCCGCCGCTCCATGCGGCGACGGGGACACCTGCCTCTTCGGCGAGGCGCTTCGAGGCGATCTTGTCTCCGAGCCTCCGCATCACGTCGCCGCTCGGTCCGATGAAGACGATGCCGAGATCCCTGCAAAAATCGGCAAATGCGGCGTGCTCGGCGACAAATCCCCAGCCCACCCAAACGGCATCCGCTTCGGCGGACTTGAGGGCACGCTCAAGCCGTCCATAATCAAGGTAGCTGCTCTTGCGGCGCCCGTCTTGTGGATCGACCCAGGTGGCGGGTCCCAGCGGAACGGCCTCGTCGGCCTCGTGGACGAACATGGCCCCCTGATCGGGTTCGGTGTACAGGGCGATGGTTTCCAAAGGGCCGCCGTTTTCCCGGGCGAATTCCCGGGCGGCATGAATGAGCCGCATGGCTGGCTCGCCGCGATTGACGATAGCAATTCGACGAAAATCTCTCTGCATCCCGGTCCCTCGATTCCGCCCCAGATTCGACACACTCTCCGCCAGTCTGTAGCGGTGGCTGATTCAACGGTCTCACCGGTCTCCTCGCCGGTAGAAAGACCTATTAACACGATGGCGGGACTTGCGTCACCCGCAGAGGGGATAATCCCGTTTTCGGCGGGCCACGCCGCGGCGGCGAAAGGCGAGTAGCGCGCAACGGACGTGAGCGATGGGAGCGGAATGCAACCCAGAGACGTGGAGTCCGGGATCGACAATTCCCGGCGAAGGAGGTTACCATCCGGTCGATTGGATTTTCGAGCAACCAAACCAGAATCGAGAACCGAGTGAACAGAGCGTCCTACAGTCAGCTTTGTCGTGGATTTCTACTGGGGGTTCTGCTCGTGGGGCTGCTTTGGAGTCCGGCGCTGCTGCCTTGTTCCGGGGCGCAGCCAAAGGCGGCAACTTCCACAAGAGCCGGGACACCGGGGAAAACAACGCCCAGCCAGACTCCCTCCGAGGAAGGAACGGCGGTGGGGGCCCAGGATACGCCTTCATCCTCCGCAATTCCTACAGAAATCCCGTTTTTGGAAAGTGGCGGCGTTCCCCTGGACGATGCGCGCCTGGGAGTGCTCATAGGCAAGACCAAGGCCACCCTTGTCGATGAGGAGGCAAAGGACAACCCCGATCCGGCGCTTCTTGCCTTTGAAAACCGCACGTTAGCCATTTTGGAAGGCATCTTGAGCCTTTACGGGGCGGAGCGGGCCTATCCCCAGAGACGCGGGGAGGTGGAGGAGCGGTTGCTGCGGCTTCGGGCTGAAAAGGAGGCCATGGGGAAACCCTCTGAGCCGAAAGCCCCAAAACCAGAAGGCCCAGAATCAGGAGCAGAGCGAGACGAGATCCCCTTGTCTACGGACCGGCTTGCGGAAATCGCGGCGACGATTGCAGAGTTGCGGGGGAAATTGGCGGAGCTGGAAAAAGAGGCTCTCCGTGCGCAGCAGGCGGGCAGTCTGTTGGATTCCTCCGCCAGATCCAACGAAAACCTCCGGTCTGAATCAGAGGGGGTGCGCCAGGAGTATCTGGGGAAGCTGGCCAAGGCGCAGGGGGTCAATGCGCCGCCTCAACAGATCGCGGACCTGGAACGCCGCATCCAGGCCCGGGACCTCACGATTGCGTATTCTGAGCGGAGGTCGAAACAGATCGAAAAGGAGCGGGAGCTCTTGGCCATGTCCGATGAAGCTCTGGCCCTTGAGCGTTCGATCCTTCAAGCGAAGAGCGAAGCAGCCGAAAAGATGCGCGCCCTTGTCAGCCAGCGGCTGGAAGATGCCTTGAGCCAGAATGTCTTCGAGTCGGAAAAGGGTCTCGAAGAGGCAAGGAAGCTGGCAAGAATGGCCCAAACATCTCATGCCAGGCTTCGGGCGAACAAGCGTGTCGAGGAAAAGCTCATCGACACGCAGCGGCTTCGATTCAAGGCCGAAAAGCGTCAGGCGCTCCAGGGAGCCCGGGAGGTCTTGCTCGGGATCGAAGAGCTGAGGGCTGAGCTGGAACTGGCGAAAACCGCCGTGAAACACCTTGAGGAAACCCGGAAGCTTGGTCGTCCCAGCGCGTTGAGGGCAAAGCAGGTCTCGGATCTACTCCACAGCCTCCGTCACCGTGCCCGCCGGCTCCAGGAGGCGCGCCGGCCACTGCTGGCGGATCTCGGAGGGTTGGCAGGCAGGCTGGAGGCTGGGAAAGCCGATCTCCAGAACCGTTTGCGCCACCTTGGAGCGAGTTTTAGGAGCCACCGGGAAAAGGCGAGGTCGCTATTCGAGCAGGGCCAAGGCCAGCACCGTCGCCGGGGGTTTTGGGGCTGGAAGAGGGAGGTGGAGGCTTGGAAAAAGCTCGAGTCGGACACCAGGAGCACCCTCGTCACGTTCCTGGAGGAGATCGCCGCGGCAGAGAACGAGCTTCAGGAGCTCACCCTCACCGTGGAAGGAGCGGATACTGCGCTTGAGGAGATCAAAAAATTCGTCCGCAAGCACCACCGCTACAAAAAAACGCCTTTGCGAATTTCCATTGGTTCTTTGAAGCGCCTGCCTTCGGATATGCTCGACGGGGCGGATGGGGTTTGGGCTTTTCTGATGAAGATGCCGGCGAGCTTCTCGGCCTTCACTGCCCAGGATGAAGTTCTCTACGCCATGGCCGCCATCCTTGTCTTGGGAGGCCTCCTGCTGCCCGCGCTGATCCTCATTCGCCGCTTTCTTGCTTGGGAGCTGGCCTCTCCCGATCCGATCGTCCTCGACATCCTCGGGCCCGTGGGCATTTTTGGTGGCCGGGTCTTCCTCCAGATCTCCGGGACGGTTTTCCTCTCTGGGTGGCTCGTGGCGACGAGCTGGCTCCTACCTTTGGAGCCGGCAACGGCAAGGTTCGCGCAAGTTTTGATCCTTTCTCTTGCTGCGGCAGTCATTGGAAGCTGTTTCTGCCGTGAGCTCGCGTCGATCCCTGCCAGGGAGTCCGGAGCTTCCAAAGAAGAAAAAGCCGCAAGCGACTCCCGAAGGCACCTGGTAACGACCCTTCACAGGCTTCTTCTTTGGTCGCTTTTCTTTGTTCCCGCGGTCCTCCTGTTGGAAACCACCCAGTACAGTAACCACGGCTTTCTGGACCTTCTTTGGCTTGTTCACAACACTGGTGTCTTCGCTTTGGCCATCGGTTTCTTGCGCCATCGCCGACGAGTGATCGGACTGTTGAGTTCCCGGTCCGGCAAGTGGTGGAAGGCGAGCAAGCTGGTCTTGGAGGTCTTGCGGCCCATCATGATCGCTGCTGGAATCTGGATTTTCCTGCTGTGGGTCACGGGAACCAGGGAATATGCTGCGTCGCGACTGATGAGCGTGCTTCACGTCTTTTTGGCTCTCCTCATCGTTCCAGCCGCAACGACAGTGGTTCTCGAAGCACTGCCAAGGCTGGTGAACAGGCTTTCGGCATCGGCGCCTCCGGTTTCTCCCCTTCATGCAGCCTGCGACCACAGCCTGCTCTACACTCGCCTTCTAGTGGTGCTCCTAGCCATAGTAACGGCGCTGTTCTGGGTGTTGGCGGCTTGGGGACTCTCCCCGCGTGAGACGTTTGAAATCCTTGGCAATCCGCTCCCCTGGATCGATCCCGAGTCCATGCGGCCCACAAGCTACCTGGGTCTGTTCCAGGCCATCCTGAGCTTTCTTCTGTCGGTGGCGACAGCCAACTATGCCCGGGATATGCTCCGGGAAGTGTGGCTCCCCCTTTCGGCGGTGGAACGGGGCCTTGGATACGCCATTTCCACCATCGCGCGATACATTGTCCTGCTCACGGGGGCCACCATCGGGTTTGCCTACCTGAACATCCGGTGGGGCGACCTCAACTGGCTCTTCGCCTTCGTCGGCTTGGGGATCGGCTTCGGAATGCAGGATATCGTCACGAACTTCATCGCCGGCCTCATCATGCTCTTCGAGCGTCCGGTCAAAGTCGGCGATGTCGTGGGCGTTGGCGATACCGAGGGCTCGGTTCAGAGCATCAGCATTCGCTCCACCCTGGTCCGCACGCGGCGGAATATCGACATCCTCATTCCCAACAAGCGGTTCATCACCGAAGATGTCATCAACTGGACCCTGGGGGACAAAAAGGTGAGCATCTTCATCGACGTGGGCGTCTCCTACGACACCGACGTGAAGATTGTGCGGGACCTCCTTCTCGATATCGCCAGGAAACATGGCCGTATTCTCAGCAATCCTCAGCCCTCGGTCCTCTTCATGAGCTTCGGCGATTCTTCCCTTGATTTCGCCCTCCGCGTCTGGATCGACCGGGCCATGGACCGCCCCCAGATCGAAAGTGACCTTCGATTCGCCATCTTCGCCGCCTTCAATCGCCGCGGAATCGAGATCCCCTTTCCCCAGAGGGATCTTCACCTCCGTTCGTCCGACGTTTCGCTGGATTGCCCCGGCGCCCACAAGCCACCGGAAACTTCCGCATCTTCCAAAACCCGGGAACCGCCCAAGCCGGACAAGCCGAAGCTTCCCTAGATGGCCCGGTCTCCGCTTCCCAAGGCTCCGCACCACTCTCCATGGTTTCTTGAAGGCAAGCCTGCATGCAAGGATCTTAATGTGCGCTCGTGTCCCGCTCACGCTGCCCGCAACGTTTCTCCCGCTCCCGGGCCACCAGCCCCAGGGAAAGGGTGCCCCGCCGCCTGCGATTCCGTCCGGTGGCAGCGCTATTTGATGGCTTCCCGGATATAGGCGGATGCCACGTCCATGGCCCAGACGGTGAGGACGATGACTAGGGCCAGGGTGCCCACCTCGTGCCAGCGTGCCTGACCCTGGAACTGCATGATGAGGGTCCCGATCCCGCCGCCGCCCACCAGGCCGATGATCGTAGACATGCGGACGTTGATGTCCCACCGGTAGATGGTGAAGGAGATGTAGGGCAGGATCACCTGGGGCACCACGGCGAACCAGACAACCTGGAGCGGCCCGGCGCCGGTGGCGAGGATCCCGTCCACGGGGCCGTCGTCGATGCTTTCTACAAGCTCCGAATAGAGCTTGGCCAAGGAGGCTACGGTGTGGAGCATGAGGGCCAGCATTCCGGCGAAGGGGCCGATCCCTACCCAGACGGAGAAGATGATGGCCCAGATGAGCGGCTCGATGGAGCGGGTGATGTTCAGGAGCGCTCGGAGAAAGGTATAGACGGCGAACCCGATTTTGGTCTGGCCCATGAGGTTTTTCGCGCAGAAGAAGCTCAGGATGAAAGCCGCCGGAACCGCCAGCACCGTGGCCAGGAAAGCCATGAAGATCGTTTCCAGGATGGCTAGGACGGCCATGGGCAGGATGGCGAAGTTTGGCGTGGCCAGGCTGGAGAAGACTCGGCGGGCGCCTTCGAATCCGTCGGAGGAGAAAATCTCGTAGAGGCTAAACTCGGTCACCACGATGGCGGCGGCGAAGGTCACCAGGAAGGTGATGATGGTCTGGATGCCCCAGGTGGTCTTCCACCAGGTTTTGGCCGGGCCCTCGGTGTCAAGGCGCGCCTTCTTGTCTGGGGACTCGAAGAGGAAGCCCCCAAGAGTCTGGAACCCGGCCCTGTTGATGCCGATGGAGAGGCTCGCGCCAAGAGCCGTGAGAGCCAGCACCACGAAGGCATAGGGAAGTTGGTTCTTTGGAGCCTCTTCCTTAGCGGTGAGGAAGCTGGAAACAACCCAGCTTTCCGGCAGGAGTCTTGCTTCCACATCATCTTCCGTGACTCCGGTGATGACAGCTAGCGCGATGGTCAACAGGTAGCCGAAACAGATGGCATCGAAGATCGTCTGTTTGATGGTCACTGGCCTTATTCTTTCCCTAGTGCCTGTAAAAAAAGATGACTTCCCATGTTGGTTTGGACGCCCTGAGCCCCGGCGGCCTCGACTTCCAGGGCGGGAGCTCATGTTTTTATAGGCCCTTACTCGATATGGACATCCTGGGTTTCCTCGCCGTAGATTCGGCGGAACCATTCTTGGTCGATTTCTTTTGGATCGCCCTCAAACACTAGGATTCCTTCCCGGAGAGCCACCACGCGTCGGGCGTACCGGCGAACGAGGTCCAGGAAATGGAGGTTGCAGAGGATCGTGATGTCCAGCTCCCGATTGATCTTTTTCAGATAGTCCATGACGACGTGGCAGGTGGCCGGGTCGAGGGAGGAGACCGGTTCGTCGGCGAGGAGGATTTCGGGTTTTTGCATGAGAGCCCTGGCGATGGCGACGCGCTGCTGTTGCCCACCGGAAAGGCGGTCGGCTCGGATATTGGCTTTGTCGGCGATCCCTACTAGATCCAGGTATTCCAGGGCCCGTTTCCTTTCCTGGGCCGAGAACAGCCCCAGGATACTCTTGAGCGTGCCGGTCCTGCCCAGTGCTCCCATGAGCACGTTGGAGAGCACGGTGTGGCGTCCGATGAGGTTGAATTGCTGGAAGATCATGGCGACTCGGCTCCGGAGCTGCCTTCGTTCCGCGGTTCTGGGTCGAGTGATGTCCTGGCCGTGGAGGAGGATCTGCCCCCCCGTGGGTTCGTGTAGGTGGTTGATGCACCGGAGCAGGGTGCTCTTTCCGGATCCGCTCAGGCCGATGATCACCAGGAATTCACCCTTTTCCACGTCGAATGACACAGACCGCAGGGCGTGGATATCGCCGGAAAATCTTTTGGCCAGATTCCTGATGGAGAGTTGCTTGGCGGTCAAGGTGTGTGCCTTTCTCCGGAAAACCACACCACGGCAATTTTTGGCCATGGTACTTAGGGCACGGGGTAAGTTCAGGGCGATGAGATGCACGCGGCGGCGGCTGAGTGGTGGGAAGTCGCGCCGAAGGCGTACCCCAGCCCGATTCCCATCATGGCACCCGCCTTGGTCATGGGTCATCAGTGGGCAAAACGGTTGTCCGGTCTCGTTGCCGCGGATGGTAGGGCAGATCATTTCTTCAGGAGGTCCGCCGCTTCGATTTCCAGTTTCTTGATCATTTTTCGAACGCCGTCATAGTCGGAATCCTTGGCCTCTCGGAGCCCGGTGACCTCGTAGAGAGCTCGGAACGTTTCCCGGCCTTCGTCCGTTTCGATGAATTGGAGCAGTGCATTGATGACGGCGGTTTTCATTTTTTCCGGCATTCCTTTCCGGAAAACCATGGGCTCGATGGGAACCTCGGCGGTGAGCTCGATGATCTTGACCTTTTCTTCGATGTCGGGGTACTGGGTTCGCACAAGGCGCCGGGCATCCTGTGCCAGTCCCTCGGCTGGCGGAGAATAGAACGTCGCCCCGGCATCGACTTGCCGATTGTAGACCATGGTGATGACGTTGTCGTGCCGGCGTGCGAAAATGGTTTCTCCCAGCTTGATCCCCCGTTCCCGAAAGAGGTTCGCGGGCAAGACATAGCCGGACAGGGAGGCCGAATCGACATAGGCGAACTTTTTACCGGCGATATCTTCGAGTTTCTGGATGGGGCCATCGACATGAGCGACGATTTGGCCGCTGTAGGTGTCCTGGCCAAACCTCCGGAAGGCGAGCCTGGCCTCGGCTCCGAACTTGTCGTTGGCCAGCAGGTAGCCGAAAGTGTTGAGGGCGGCCACATCGACGCGCTTAGTGCCGAAGGCTTCGACCACGGCGATGTAACTTGCGGGAACAGCCGTTTTGTAGTGGAAGGGCGTCTGTTTTTCCAGGTAGGCCTTGATGACCTTGGCGTTCTTCTTCAAGGCCGCCGCATCGGTGGATGGCACGAAATAGATTTTCACCGGATTCGATTTGCTCCCGAGCGCCGCTCGTTCGCCGGAGCAGCCGGCCAGGATGGCCGCCAGACCAAGAAGCGCGATTCTACAAAGAGATCCCTTCATCGCTTGCTCACCTCGTGACTCGAACGCCTTTTATCGAAAGGTTACACAATAAACCGGCCTGACCTTAGTCGCTGGCCCGTGCGACGTCAACCCTGTCCAAAGCGGTGTTCACTTTCGTGGGGGGAAAGCCTCCCGTCCAGCCGAATCGATTCCGGTCCTTCCAGGGATTGAAAAGCAGCGTGGAACCGAATAGCTTTCGGAGAATGGGCCGGTACTGAATCGTGGCCCGGCGACGGAGAACGAAGGAAGAGCCGTGTTGGACAGCGATCCCAGTGCCATTGGTCCCTATGATATCGTGGAAGTGCTTGGCTTTGGCGGCGGTGGCGTCGTTTACAAGGGGTGTCACCGGGAGACCGGCGAGTTGGTGGCCATTAAGACGTTGCACGCTTTCCTGGAAGACCGGCTTTCCCATCTTCGGTGGGAGATCCATGCCTTGGCGCGGCTCAGGCACCCGAGGATCGTTCGGATTGTCGATCACGGAATCCACGGGGACGTTCCGTGGTATGCCATGGACTGTCTGGAAGGGGCGACTCTGCGCCGATACTCCGTGGGCCTTTGGCAGGCGGCTTTGGGAGCGCTCCAGGAGTGGGAAGAGCTCACGGACCCGGAAGAGATGACTCTTGACGTGCAGTTTGGGACGCGGGAGTGGTGGACACTCTGTCTTCCGAGCCGCCGCCTCGCGCAGCTCCTTACGGCGCCTTTTGCCAGGACGGAGAGACTTCCAGGCGTGGCAGGAGCCGAAAACGGGCAAAGAGCTCAAGAGACCATGACGGCGGGGCCCAGGCTAGATTCTGAGGCATCCGGGAGTGGTGAACCGACTCTGACAGCGCCTTCCTTGTCGCCTGGTGACCAGGGGGTTGCCAGGCCATCCGAGGCGTCTGAGGCTGATCAGGATCTTCCTCGAAGACGGATTCCGGGAGTCCTTCTCAATAAACTCCTCGACTTGGCTCTGAAACTCTGTCCACCCTTGGCGTTCCTTCACGGGGAAGGGATGGTTCATTGCGACTTCAAGCCGGAGAATATCCTTATTTCCCCCAGTGGCGAGCCGGTGCTGGTGGATTTTGGGCTTCTTTCTCTGTCGGGTGGGCCTCGGGCTCGGGAAGTGCTCCGGATCACGACCCAGGGAATCGGCACGGCACCCTACATGGCTCCGGAGCAGATCCGGGGGGAGTTGCCGGATGCACGGGCCGACCTTTATGCGCTGGGCTGCATTCTTTATGAGATGTTTACTCGTCGGCGTCCCTTTCGCGGGCGCACCGTGGAAGATCTTCTGGGGCAACAGCTCCATGAAATGCCTCACCCGCCGGGGGAAATCGTGGAGGGTCTGCCGCGGGAGCTGGACGAGTTGATTCTGGGGCTTCTGGCGAAGCGTCCCCAGGACCGGATCGGCCATGCGGATCAAGTGGCGGCGGTTTTCCGGAGCTTGGGAGGCCGGGACGCCGGTGCGCGTGCGCAACCGCCGGTAAGGGCGGCCCTTTACCGGTCAGGCTTCGTTGGGCGCACGGAGGAGCTTTCGGCGGTTCGTATGAAGTTGGACAAGCTCATGGAGGGCCGGGGGAGCCTCGTGCTGATCCACGGGGAGAGTGGCTCTGGAAAGACGCGCTTCGCCATGAAGCTGGCGCGCCAGGCGAAGGGTCATCGGATCCAGGTGTTAACGGGGGAGAGCGACGCGCCGGCGGCGCCGGCGGAAAAGTCGGGGCACCGGGGAGGAGCGCCTTTGGAGGCGCTCCGGCCCATTCTCCGGGCGATCGCGGATCGCTGCCATGAAAAAGGGCCGGAAGAGACCCGGCGGCTGCTGGGAAAGAGGCTGGGCCTGTTGGCCCAATTCGAACCGGCGCTGGCTCGTCTTCCCGGCGCGAAAGTCCCGGCTCGTTCGAAGGCGCCGGACAGCGTCACCCCTTCGCGGGTCCACCGTAGTTTTTTCGAAACGCTGGCTGCTTTGGCGGAAAAGAGGCCGCTCTTGATGATTCTTGACGACCTACAGTGGGCGGACGAGCTGACTCTGGGTTTCCTCCAGAACCTCCTTCAAGAGGGGCATTTGGAAGAGACCAGGCTCCTTGTCCTGGGGGCCTACCGCAGCGAAGAGGCCTCGCCGACCATCCAGCGGTTGGCTTCCCATGACGAAGTTCTTACCCTTCGGATGGGCGACCTCAACGAAGAGGCAATTTCCACCATCGTCCGGGAAATGCTGGCGATGAAGGAGGCTCCCGTGGAGCTGGTGCGCTACTTGGCCCACCAGTCGGAAGGCAATCCCTTCTTCGTGGCGGAATACCTGCATGCCGCGGTGGAAACAGGCCTACTGGTCCGAGGCGAAGGCGGTTCCTGGAAGGTTGCCGGCGATTTTTCCGACGGTGAAGCTCGGAGCGAGATCGACTTGCCGGAATCGTTGGTGGAGCTGGTGGGCCGGCGCTTGGATGCTCTTCCAAAACGCGCAGTGAGGGTCGCTCAGGCCGCGGCCGTCCTGGGTCGCGAGTTCGAAGCCAAGCTCCTAGGCAGGGTGACTCGCAAGAAGACGAAGCGGTTGGGCCGCGCTCTTCAGGAGCTCTTTCGGCGGCATGTTCTTCAGAGCGCTGGGGCGAGCTCTCTGCGGTTCGTCCACGACAAGATCCGGGAAGTCGCCTATGGTGGTATATCAGCCAAACGGCGTCGCAAGCTCCACCGCCGGGCCGCGGAGGCACTGGAAGAGAGGCAGGCACACCGGCAAGACGCACCTCTTGCGGTTCTCGGGCAACACTGGGAAGAGGCGAACGACCCGGTTCGAGCCCGAACCTATTACCTGGCTGGGGCTCGCCAGGCACGACATCTCCATGCATATGGCGAGGCCGAGCAACTGTACCACAACTACCTGCGCCTCGTGGATGAACCGAACGTCCGGAGTGTGGATTCTCGCAACGACCTGGCCCGGGACATTCTCTATGCCCAGGGCCGGAATCCAGAAGCGATTGAGCAACACGAGATCGCCCTTCGCGAAGCCGTACGTTTGGGGGACCTGAATGCTCAGGCCCAATGTCTCCGCGGGCTTGCCACGGTTTACCGTGGAACAGGCCAGCTCGACAAGGCATCCAAACTCGCTCACCAGGCGCTTCAGATTTACAGGCAAGCAGATGATATTCGCCTCCAGGGCCGGACATTAGCCATGCTTGCCGGCATTGCCGAGGATCAGGGGAGAATTGAGCGGGCGGAGGAACTCTATCGCGCCGCCCTGGCCTTGCACCGTGAAGCGCGGAGCCCTCACTTCGAGGCCATCACCCTCAGTAGCCTGGGTCTTCTCTTCCAGTTGCGGGGGAAGTTTCTCGAGTCGCGAAGCCTCCAGAAAGCGGCCTTGGAGATCCACAGGATGGTGGGCAACCGCCGTTCCGAGGCGATTACTCTTGAGCTCTTGGGCTCCCTGGCCATCGACGAGCAGAAATGGACGGAAGCCCGGCAGTTGCTGGAACAGGCGCTGAACATTCTCAAAGACATAGGCAATCGCCGTTTCGAGGCAATCGCCATGGGCCGCCTTGCCCTGGTGGACTTTGCCCAAGGACGCCTGCCGGAGGCCCGTGCCCTTTTGAGTCAGTCCCTAGGACTTCTGGAGCGGGCTGGAAACCGCCTTTTTTGGGGTCGGGCTCTACGGGACATGGCGCGTTTGGAAAGGCTGGGCCGCGCGAACTTAGGTGACGCTGCTCGCCTTCTCCAAAGGGCTGAAGGGATGTTCGACAAGCTAGAAAACGCACTTGAGCTCGCCCTCTGCATCTGCGAGCGGGGACATCTGGCCCTGGCCGGAGGCGAAACGGCCAGATCCTTTATCGGCCGCGCCCGAGAGCTGTGCGCCTCCGTGGGACTCGGCTCGGCCAGCCAGCCAGGCCGCGCCATCGGTCGCCTGGAACGGGCCGACAACGATTTTCGTGCCGGTCGCCCACTCATCCGGGGAGATATCCCCTTCGATCTTCCTGACTCCCTTCGCCATTTCGAGCCCAAGGTCTTTGGCCTCGCCAATTCCGGCGGAGATATCCGGAATCAGAGCACCACCTGATTCCTGGCGGAGCGTGAATCCGGTCAATTCCAACGTGAAGGGATGGAATCTTGAGCACTTGGGCCTCGTTTTGTGATCTGGTAGCGTAAATCCCCTCATTCTGTCGCCGCTCCATTCCTGAGCTCCCCTTCCCGGCGGGGTTTCACTGCAAAGCGGCGTTTCCCATGCATCGAATGGCGCCGGAAGAGCGTGCGCAGGAGTTTACCGACCTATGCCTCACACTTTGATAGCTCCTCACGGAGGAGAGCTGAAAAACCTACTCGTTTCCAAAGATCGCGCCGCGGAGCTCAGAGCGGAATCACGGGAATGGCCCTCCTGGGACATGACCCATCGGCAGCTTTGCGACCTCGAGCTCTTGTTGAACGGGGGGTTTTCGCCGTTGACCGGTTTCATGGCGCATGCCCAGTGGGATTCCGTCTGCCGATCCATGCATCTGCCTTGTGGAACCCTCTGGCCGCTGCCCATCACGCTGGATCTGCCCAAGGAGATGGCTCTACGGCTCGACACCGGCCAAAAGCTGGCCCTGCGTGACCCCGAAGGAGTGCTTCTGGCGGCGTTGACGGTAGAAGAAGTCTGGAAACTGGACAAGAGGGCCGAGGCCACCGCTGTCTATGGAACGATCGACGAGAGCCATCCCGGCGTTGCCTACCTCATGGAGGAGGCGCATCCATTCTGCGTGGGAGGCAAGCTCGAGGGGCTGCAATTGCCGGTTCACTATGATTTTCGCGAATTTCGCAAAACACCCTCGGAGGTCAGAAGAGCTTTTGCCCGGGCTGGCTGGCGGCGTGTGGTCGCTTTCCAGACCCGCAACCCCATGCACCGCGCCCACCAGACCATGACCCTCCAGGCCGCGAAAGAGCTCGAGGCAAACCTGCTCATCCACCCGGTCGTGGGGATGACGAAGCCCGGTGATGTCGATCACTACACGCGGGTTCGAAGCTATCAGGCTCTCCTGAGGCGCTATCCCAAGCACACGACGAAGCTTTCCCTTCTGCCCATCGCCATGCGGATGGCCGGTCCCCGTGAGGCGCTTTGGCACGGGATTATCCGAAAGAACTATGGCTGCACCCATTTTATCGTCGGGCGCGATCACGCCGGTCCGGGCCTCGACCAACGAGGGCGCCCTTTCTACGGCCCTTACGATGCGCAGGCGCTCATGCGGGAAAATGCCAAGGAGCTGGGGATTGAGATGGTTCCCTTCCGCCTCATGCTCTACGTGGAAGAGCTTGACGCCTACGTGCCTCAGGACCGGGTTCCAGAGGGAATGCGAGCTCTTAGCATTTCTGGCACGGAGCTCCGAAAACGTCTTTCCATGGGCCATGATCTCCCAGAATGGTTCACGTTTCCCGAAGTGGCCCGCGAGCTTCGCAAGAGCCATCCTCCGCGCTACCGGCAGGGATTTACGGTCTTTTTCACCGGACTTTCCGGAGCGGGCAAGTCCACGATTGCCAACGTCCTGATGGTGAAGCTTCTGGAGGCCGGTGGCAGGCCGGTGACCCTGTTGGATGGCGATATTGTCAGGAAGAACCTCTCTTCAGAGCTGGGCTTCAGTAAGGAACACCGTGACCTCAATATTCGGCGCATTGGATTTGTCGCCTCGGAGATTACGAAAAATGGAGGCATCGCCATCTGCGCTCCCATTGCTCCTTACGCCAAAGTACGGAGTGAAGTCCGCCAGGTGGTGAGCCAGGGAGGCGGTTTCATCCTGATTCATGTCGCCACGCCGCTGGAGATTTGTGAGATGCGTGATCGCAAGGGCCTTTACGCCAAAGCGCGACAGGGGATCATCCAGCAATTCACCGGGATCTCCGATCCGTATGAGGATCCGGAAAACCCTGAAGTTGTCATTGACACCACCGATATCAGTCCTGAAGAGGCAGCCCAGATGGTCTACCTCCACCTGGAACGGGAGGGATACGTCGGAATCAACGGAGTCGCGGGCGAAGGTTCTGGGTGAAGCTCCTGAAAAAGGCGACTGGCGTGCGGCGGCTGTCGCACGACGGGAGCGGAAGTCAACTGGAAGAAGAGTTCTCCAACCCAAAGATTCGCCATCGGTTTTTGAATTTTGGAACACGGGCAGAGGGAATCTCAGGTCAGAATGTGGTCCAAGCTAAGAAGAGTCTCGAGTTTGCTCGACGGGCATTCCACTGAGATCGTTACCAAGGCAAGAGACGCCTTTCTTCTCCGTGTGTGTGGAACCGGAATGGCCTTTGTCTTCAGCACGTTGATTGCTCGGCGGCTGGGGGCGGATGGGGCAGGTCTCTATTTCCTGTCCCAGACCATCGTTTTTTTGGCCGTTGCTTTGGGGCGAGGCGGTTTGGGCCATGCGATGCTCAAGTTCATCGCCAACGCTGCCTCTGCCAAAGATTGGGACACCGTCAAGGCAGTATTTGGGAAAGGTCTTTTCTTTTCTAGCCTTTGGTCCGCAACCATAGGGCTCTTACTTTGGATCCTTGCACGCACTCTTGCAGTGGGAGTTTTCGGCAAGCCTGACCTGGAGACTCCGCTCCGTTGGATGGCTCTGGCGGTGGTTCCCGGAGTCCTACTGATCATCATCGGGGAGTCCCTCAAGGGGCTCAAGAGGATCAAGAGCGCCATTGCCGTCAACGGCGTTTTAGTGCCCATGGGCTCTTTGGTGGTTTTCGTGGCTATTGGAGAGAGGTATGGAGTCTTGGGCGCCGCTTTCTCGTTTGTGTCGGCAAACATTGTGGCGGCGCTGGCGGGTGGATGCCTTTGGCGTTTGGCGACGCCGGATTTGGTCTCGTCTTCCGGTGGGGAATTCGATACTCGGTCTTTCCTTAAGAGTAGCATACATTTATATCATATTGTAATTATGGGGCTTTTTCTTACTCGAGCACCGGGGCTCTTTTTGGGGGTCTGGGGCACGAAGGCGGACATCGGAGTCTTTGATATAGCGTTTAGAACGGCGATGCTCACGAGTTTCGTTCTCAACGCCATGAACAGCATCATTCCCGCCAAGATTGCCGAGCTTTACCAGCGGCGGGACATGGAGCTTCTGGACCGGACCATTCGGCGGATGGCGTTCGTGACCGCACTCCTCGCAAGTCCTGCCGTTGCTTTTTTTCTTCTGATGCCCTCAAAGGTGATGGTTTTTTTTGGGCCGGATTTCGTGAGGGGCGCTCCGGCTCTTGCCATTCTTGCCGTGGGCCAGTTTGTCAACGCGGCTGTCGGTTCCGTCGGTTTCGTTCTCATCATGACTGGCCGGGAAAAGATTCTGCGGAACATTACCCTTGCCATGATGTTGCTTGTTGTCGCTTTGAGTTTCTTGCTGATCCCCCGGTGGGGCGTTGTTGGTGCCGCTTGGGCTGGAGCCATCACCGCCGCCGGCCAAAACCTCGTGGCCAGCTTCGTTGTCATGAGGAAATTTGGAATTCGGAGCCTTCCCTGGCCTCGTTTCCTTCTTCCCTCCAAGGAAGCGCTGGCGGAATCGCTTTGTCCGGTGACTCGGAAAGCGGGCGAACCGGTGAATCCCCCCGGGCGTAAGCGCTAGCGGTGAGGAAGCGAGCAAAGGCTAGACATTCTCCAGAAAGTGTGGTCGTTTTTGGGGGCGGCTAGACTCAACCCGAATGCCCGAGGAGCGTACGATCCGATGCAGGACGAAAGTCACCCGACTCAAATAGGTCCTTACGAGGTACGGCAGATCATCGGACGTGGAGCGATGGGCGTTATCTACGAAGCCTACGATCCCGAAGCCGATCAAAGGCTTGCCATCAAGACTCTGCCCCTGGATGTCATCACCGACAAGTCCCAACTTGACACCCTGGAGATGAACCTGCGGCACGAAGCGAAGATCGCGTCGAAGCTGATCCATCCCAACATCGTTCAGATTTACGGAGAGGTCCGTTGTGCGGAAGAGGGTGATGTCTTTTTCGTGGTCATGGAGTATGTGGATGGCATCAACTTCTCCGTGCGCATGAAGCAAGGCCCTCTGCCCCTCTGGGAGCTTCGCCAGATCATGGTCCAAGTCTGCGATGGTCTCAACTATGCCCACGATCAGCAGGTGATCCACCGTGATGTCAAGCCGGGGAACATCCTATTGACAAGCGATTTGCAAGCGAAGATCACGGACTTCGGGATCGCCAAGGTGCAACGACGTGCCACGACGATTCTCTTCAACCAGACTGGCAAGATGGTGGGCACGCCCTCGTATATGTCCCCGGAGCAGGTCACCGATTCGAAGGTGGATCGCCGCACCGACGTGTTTTCCCTTGGCTGTATCCTCTATCGAGTATTGACGGGAAAAAAGCCTTTTACGGGCAAGACGATCGTCGATACTCTGGTCAAGATCGTTAGGGAGCCGCCTCTTCCTCCAAGGCATCATCAGCCGAAGCTCTCGGCAAGCCTGGAGGAGCTTGTCCTCAAGTGTCTCGAAAAGGAAAAAGGCGATCGCTATCAATCGACTTTGGAGCTCAGGGAAGATCTCCTGGAACTCTTGCCTCCACCTCCGGAAAACCGCAATCTCTGGTCACCTGAGGGGGAGACCATGGTGGACGACGGTGATCTCGTTTCGTCCCAGGTCCACAAGCGCCTCCAGGAAGTGGTAGAGGAAAAGCCAGCGGTTTCCCTGCCGGCCAGCGATCTAGATTGGTGCCTCTACCGCGCCGAACGCTACGTGGAGCGGCAAACCTTCCTCACCGCTCTCCACGAAGTTCGCAAGGCTCTCGCGTTGGAGCCGCGTCACCCGCGTGCCACAGATTTGCTTGGGGAGATCTCCGAAGCGCTGGAAGTGCGCTGAGAGAATTCCCTGGGTCCCTCCTTGGTGGCCCACAACCATGAGAAGGGAACGCGATTCTTGGAAATGATGCTTCTGAAGGCGTTCTACGGCTAGATCGTCGGGTCGCCCTGTGGTTTTTTTCGTGAACTCCTGACAAGGAACTGATCCCATGATATATCCTCGCTCTAATAGCCTTTGGGCAGCCGCTCAGAAGACCCTCGTTGGAGGTGTCAACAGCCCTGTTCGCGCCTTTCGAGCCGTTGGCGGAACTCCGCTTTTTATCCGACGGGGCGAAGGTGCGATGATGACGGATGAAGATGGCAACGGCTATACGGACTACGTGGGCTCGTGGGGGCCGCTCATTGCGGGCCACCGGCATCCAAGTGTCGTCGCGGCATTGGAGGAAGCCCTGGCCAAGGGAACAAGTTTTGGCGCTCCCACGGCCGCGGAAATCACCCTTGCCGAGTTGGTCATCGAGAGAATTCCGGGTGTGGAACGGGTCCGGTTTGTCAACTCGGGCACCGAAGCGACCATGAGTGCTCTCCGTCTGGCGCGGGCCGCCACCGGCCGGGACCGGATCGTCAAGTTCGCTGGTTGCTACCACGGCCACAGTGACGGGCTGTTGGTGCGTGCTGGGTCTGGAGCGACAACCTTGGGCACCCCGGACAGCCCGGGAGTCCCGGCTGCCTGGGCCAAACTGACCTACGTGGCGGACTTCAATGACTTGGCAACTGTCCGAGAGGCTTTTGAAGCGCATCCAGGGGAGATTGCCGCAGTCATCGTCGAGCCCGTGGCGGGGAACATGGGAGTCGTGCCACCAAAGGATGGCTTCCTCCAAGGCCTTCGCGATCTCTGTGACGAGCAGGGAGCTCTGCTCATCTTCGATGAGGTGATGACGGGCTTCCGAGTTAAAAGAGGCGGCGCGGCGGAGCGGTTCGGGACCAAGCCTCATCTTTACTGCTTTGGCAAAGTCATTGGCGGAGGCCTTCCAGTGGGCGCCTACGCAGGTCCAGCCGAATTGATGGACCAGATTTCGCCCAGGGGTCCGGTCTATCAGGCGGGAACCTTGTCGGGTAATCCCCTGGCCATGGCGGCGGGGATCGCCACGTTGCGCCTGTTGGACGAAAGTGCTTACGAAACGCTCGAGGAACTGGGGCGGCGCCTGGAAGAGGGGCTTCTTCGGTCCGCAGCGCCGGGAGCGATTCACGTACAGCGGGTGGGCTCGATGGTGACGCTTTTTTTTCAAGGCGGTCCGGTCCACTCTTACGAAGACGCTCTTAAAAGCGACGTGAAGCGGTTTGGCCTTTTCCACGGGGCAATGCTCCAACGGGGGCAATACTTGCCGCCCAGCCAGTTTGAAGCCTGGTTTCTTTCCTTGGCCCATACTCCAAAACTTGTGGACGACACGATCACCGCCGCCCGTGAATCGCTTGCTATCGCTCTGGCGTAAGAACCTCGTGACGCTCCTTTTCGTGGGCCAGCACGGCGCTTTTTCATGCGAAGCTTGTCAAAACGTGTTTGAAATCTACCGCTTGCAGGGTCATAGTAAGGAAGAGAGGAACGAGGGGAGATCATCAAGGAGGGGGTGGCCTTACTCGAATTCCGCCACAACACACCAGAAGAGTTCCCTTGTCAGGCGATCCCATGAACCGCCGCTGGCTTATCCGTTATCTATGTTACGTTTTACGTCATAACCCCAGGGATTTGGGGATCATTCTCGACGAGCGGGGCTGGACCGAGGTGACCCCGCTCATCGAGGGACTACGTCGGCACAAACAGTTCCAGATTTCCCTCTCGGAGCTCGAAAGGCTTGTCCAGCACGATCACCAGAGCCGCTACAGCCTCTGCGATGACCGTATCCGCGCCAACAGTGGCCACACGCTTCCCGAGGTGCGCCTGGTCTTTGAAAAAACCGAACCGCCTCAGCTCCTCTATTACGGTATCGCAAAAAGCCGGCTCCATTGCTACATCGAGGCAGGTGCCCTGACTCCCGACGATCCGGAGCGGTATGTCACCCTCTGCGCTTCGGCCGGCGAGGCGGACTGCAAGAGCCACTGTTCCTCCGACGAACAGCCCCACATCATCGTCATCGAAGCCGCGAAGGCTGCCCAAAAGGGAGTCCCCTTCTTCAAAAGCGAAATCGGAGAATACCTCTGCGAAAGCGTCCCGGCGGAGTTCTTCCTCGATCAGCGGCCGGACTTCCGATTCCAGGTCTCCGCGGGAGGCGTCGTCGTTCGGGATTTCAATGCCAACTATGACGCAGCGATCATGCGTACCAGAACACCTTGGGAACTCCCCAAGGGCAAGCTCCAGAAGGGGGAACGTGGGTGGGAAGCCGCGCGGCGCGAAGTCCAAGAAGAGCTTGGGCTCACCGGCAGCATCCGAGTCGGGCAGCGTCTCGATCGTGTCCTCTACTTCTTCCGGAACCACTGTGGTCAGCCACGGCTCAAAACCGTGCTCCTCTTCCTCATCCATTACCAGGGCTCCATGGAGCTCCGGCCGCGGAAAAAGGAAGGTGTCCTTGCCGCGGAATGGGTCAGCTTCGAAGAAGCCCAAACCAGGCTTCTTTACTCAGGAGGCCGCTATCTGCGGGCCCTGGAAACCGCCCAATGGCTGCTTCGAAAACACTGCTGGTCCAAGCTGAATCCAAGCGGTGAGAGGCCGAGGGGCAACGACCGCCCACAGGCCGAGGCTCTGCGGAAACCTCCCTGTTCCGATTCCTAGCCAACACCTTCCTTCCGGCGGTGGAACTTCGGTATCTGGCAAGTGTTCCGGAATTGGCCCACGCGAACCAGCGGCCCACGGGGGCGGAAGACAATGACCAAGAATGAGGTTCATCCCATGAACGAGCAGATCTACTTTCGGCAGATACCGGCCGGACCCATGGCCAACTACGTCTATCTCTTGGGCGATCATTCCAAGCGCGAGGCATTCATCGTGGATCCCGCCTGGGATGTCGCGGGACTTCTGGACCTCCTTGACAAAGATGGGATACGGCTGGCGGGCGTCCTGGCAACCCATTACCATCCAGATCACGTGGGAGGCTCCATCTTCGGCATGAGCATCGAAGGACTAAGCCGCTTGATGGAGCTCCGGCCCGTGCCCGTTCATGTCAATCGGCACGAAGCGGATGGCCTCAAGCAGGTCACGGGCCTCGAAGAATCGGACCTGGTTCGCCACGACGGTGGTGATCTGCTCAAAGTCGGCGACGTGCCCATCGAGCTATTGCACACGCCGGGCCATACCCCTGGAAGCCAGTGCTTTTTGGTCGATGATCGCTTGGTGTCGGGCGATACGCTCTTCATCCAGGGCTGCGGTCGCGTCGATCTCCCGGGGGCCGACCCCGAAGAGATGTACTACACGCTGACCCGAAGGCTTGCCAAAGTGCCCGATCACGTGGAACTCTACCCTGGCCATAACTATGCCGCGGACATAAAATCTACACTTGGCAAAGAGCGGAAGACGAACCCGTACCTCCAGATTTCCTCTTTGGAGGATTGGCTCCGGACGATGGGCCACTGAGCTCCGCCCTTCATCGTGGTCCGTCAATGGCGGAACCGGACTGAAACGCTTTTTTGTCTTGGGTTGAGTTCCGCTCCCATCGCTCGCGTCCGCTGCGCGCTGTGCGCCTTGTTTCGCCCAGCGAAAGAGCTTCACCCCGAAGGATAGCCCGCTGTTGAGTTTCAGGGCGTTTGGTCATTTGCCCGGAATCTTCTTGGATCCCCTCTCTTGGGTTCGCTGTGATTGGGAAGGACCCTCCGCCGGTTCAGGTTTTTCTGGCTTCTTTGGAGGCTCAATATTAATGAGGGTGACAAAGGTCCCAAGAAGGCCGCCACGGCTGTCGCGCATCGGTTCCTGGGTCAGGCGGAATTTGCCATCGGTGAGCTCGATATCTGCGCGGATACGCTTGCCTTCCCGTAGCAGAGTCACAATCGCTCCAAGGTCCCGGCGCCAACCTGCGGAAAGGAGCATGACACGACCGGAGGCATTGGTCAGGAGGACCTCCCGTCTGAGGTCGAAAATGATGGCAGGTCCATCGTAAAGCTCGAGAAGCGCCCGAGCGATCTGGGCTTTGTCCGCGCAGAGAGCTTCGTGGCGGTCGATTGTCTGCTGGAATTGCTCCAGCATGCGGTTGATCTCTGCGGCGACATCCCCGAATTCGTTCCGTTCGTGGCTGGGAAGCCTGAGATAGGCTTCGCCCTGAGCCAGTCGATGGAGGTGGTGGAGCAGGTTGGCAAAGGGCCGCATCAGAGAGTGGGAAAGAAGCCTGTAGTAACCATACACGGCCAGCAATCCACAGACTAGAAGGACGGAGAGCCACTGAACGCCCCGTTTTGCCAGTGCCTTGATGCGGCTTTGTCCCTCGTGGAGAGCCAGCTCATTGATTTTGAGGAGCTGCTGGGTGGCGTCCTGGAGTGTCCGGAGCTGCGGAAGAACCCGAATCTGATAGTGCTCGATGGTGGGCGGCGGCTCGATCTCGAGGTCAGGGCCGCTCCAACTGACAAAGTTCCGGAATTCCTCTGCCATGTTGCTAAGGATTTCCGCTTCCCCGGGAAGAGAAGAATGGCTCCGGGCTCTTTCCAGGTGGCTGGAGAAGGCATTGGCGAGTTGTTTGAAACGGCTGGTATCGATGGCGTCCCTTGCCAGGAGCCTTGCCATGTAGAGCCCGTTGAGCTGAGTCAAGTCCTGCTCCATGGTACGGGCAGCCTGGATGGACATGTAGTTTTGCTCGATGACGCCACTGATGGCGCTGCCCAGGTCGTGGATTCTCCATATCGCGGTCGTCGCGCTCAAGAGCATGATGATGGCCAGAACGATGAATCCGGCGAAGATCGACTCGGTTGCTCGCATATCCGTCCTTAGTCCAGGTTGCTCATCCGAGCGACATCGTCCGGAGAGCCCAGTAAAAGCAGAATATCGTCAGAAGTGAACTGGTCGTTGAGCCTCGGGATGGTGAGCTCCAGTTGGCGCTTCGTTTTGTGCCGGCTTCCAGAACTTGGCTGGCGTCGGATGGCCAAGATCAACACGCCGTAGCGGCGGCGGATATCGAGCTCCAGGATCGTCTTTCCCACAAAACTGGCGGGGATACTGACTTCGCCGATGACAACGTCGTCGGAAAGTGACTGGAGATCGAGGATCCCCGGCCGGACGATCCGGCCCGCCAGGCGATCCGCGGCTTCTTGTTCGGGATTGATGACTTCGTGAGCGCCGATGATCCGCAGAATTCGGCCGTGAAGCGGTGTTGTGGAACGGGCGATGATGCGGGGAACTCCAAGCTGCTTGAGAAGAGCCGTGGTCAAGATGCTGGATTCCACACTGTGGGTTCCCATGGCGACCACGACAGTACTCATTTCCGGTATCCCGACGTTGGCCAGGGCCGCCTCGTCGGTGGAATCCATACAAACCGTTCTGTCCACAAAAGAGCTCACCTGCTCCACGTGCTCCATGTTGTTGTCGATGGCGAGCACGGGCCACTTGTCCGTGGCAAGTGAGAACGCCAATGCGCGGCCGAAACGGCCCAAGCCAATAATGGCGACTTTTCCGAGCACCTCATACCTTCCTTGTTCTACGGCTCCACCGGTGCTTGCAGGTGCGTCGGCGTGCCCTTTTTTTCGGAGCCACAGGGAGCAAAATCAGCCTACCAAAACATTTCCGTGAGGCAAGCGATAGGCGAGCCGGCTTTTCGATTCTAGGAGCAGAACCAGGGTGAGCGGGCCGATCCGGCCGATGAACATCAGAACGATGATCACGAGCTTCCCGAAACTATCCAAAAGACCGGTTGTCCCTAGGGAGAGGCCCACGGTTGCCACGGCCGAAAACGCTTCGAAAACGAGAGATGGGAAAGAGCCCGACTGGGTGGCAAGAAGCAAAAGAACGCCTCCCGAAACAAAGAGCAGCGACAATGTAATGACCACCGTCGCCTTGTAGACCGTGGCGACGGGGATGGTGCGGCCCATGACCTCGACTTCTTCTCTGCCCCGGATTGTCGATACCACTGCCGCCAATAAGACCATGATCGTCGTGACCTTGACACCTCCCCCGGTGGAGTTGGAGCAAGCTCCTACGAACATCAGCAACATCATGAAAAAAATTGTCGCCGACTGAAGTGTCCCATACGCCACACTGTTGAAGCCAGCCGTTCTACAGGTGACCGATTGGAAAAAGGCATTGAGCACCCGGTCCTGGAGCGGAAGTCCACCCAGCGAGGCGTCCCATTCCAACAACCCATAGACCAGAGTTCCAACCACGACCAGTGCCAACGTGCCAAGGAGAGACAAGCGCACGTGGATGGGGGTGGGACCCACCTCGGCCATCCCAATCAGGCGCCGGTAGAAAAGAGAGAGCACGCCAAAACCGATCCCACCAACCAAAATCAAGAGCGAAATGGTCAACAACCCGGGGACCGAGCCACGGAGCCCCACCAAGCTGTCGGAAAAGAGAGCGAAACCCGCGTTGCAGAACGCCGAGACGGAATGGAAAAGCCCGTACCAACAACTTGTGGCAAGCCCGTATCCTTGCTTCAAGAAGACATTGGCCAAAAAAAGTGCGCCCACGAGCTCTATGGCAAGAGTGCCCAGCACAATGAAGCGTATGAGCGAAAAGAGCACGGCCGGGCGATCTGCTTCGTAAAGCGTCCCCAAGGCCGCCTCCGCTCGCAAGCCGATCCGGTGCCCCAAAAATAGCGACGCAAAACTCGAAATCGTGATCATGCCCAGTCCCCCCACCTGGATCAGAACGAGCAAGACTACGTGGCCGAAGGTCGAAAAATCGACCGGTGTATCAAGAACGATGAGACCCGTGACACAAGTGGCTGAAGTCGCCGTAAACAAAGCGTCCAAGAAACCGATGGGAGCGTGTGCCGACGCGACGGGAAAGCTCAGCAGAATCGTGCCAACGGCGATGATCCCCGAAAAACTCAAGGCCAACATTTGCGCAGGGCGACGATAAAGGCCCTCCAGAATTCCCACGATAAGGTCGAGCTGGCGCACAACGCCCCAAAGAAGAAAAATCTGACCCAAGGCGATCATCGTGAAAGCAAAGCTTGGGCGCACCACGAAAAGAAGAAGCGACAAAAACATGGCCAGCCACCAAAACCTGGATTCCATAGGGCCGCGGGAGCCAGGCGGCAGCACAAAACGGGCTTCGATGACAGCCAGGGCCACCAAGATCGCCAGACAAAGATGCGTCCAGAGAGTTTGACTCAGCTCGTAGCCCACGAAGAGAAGGATGAGTACCAGCACCAGCAGATTGAGCCAGGTAACCGGTACCGCGAGAGAGCCATGGTCGGCATCTTCCAACCGGCACAACTGAACCATCCACACATTGGCCAGCGCGGCCACAGGCCACAATACCGCGTCGGGGGGAGAAAGAAAAAGAATCGGAAGAACCGCGCAAAAACTGAGGAGCAGCGCATAAAATGCTGCCTTCCGTGGCAATATCCTCGACTGAAGGTAGACTCCAGCCGATCCAAGAGCCAAGAAACCCGTGAGGCCGAGCCCAACAGGCGTCACGACATCCGCCGGACCAAAAGCTCCACCAGGATCGGAGAGCACAAGATAGACCAGGCCATTCAGCGGGGCCAGCGCCAAGATCGGGTATTGCGGCGCTAACCAGCGTGGCCTATCCACCGATGATCTCATTCCCGCAAGCCTCATCCCACCGGCATTCCGCAGCTATCTTATTCATTCGAGACTCCATCGGTGGCTCGGTTCAGCGGCGGCGCCGACGATGCTTTTTCTTCTTCCCCGCTACCGGCTTTTGCCTCACCTTCTTCTCTTTCTTCCGCGGACTTGGCTTTTCAGATGGTTCCGTAGCCTCCCCCGAAGACGCGTCAGCGGCGTCCACGGGACCATGGGAGAGAAGAGCGTGGAAAAAGCCAACAGCTTCGACATTTTCGGCCACGGTCAATCCGAATTCATAACGGGCGAACCAGTTGACGACACCTTCCAGAAAGTCGCCGTCCCGAAAGACGAACCGCAGCCTCTCACCCCCCCGGATCTCTTCGAAAAAGTCCTCTTTATCGATCTTAAGGCGCTCTTTGAGATCCACGGTGGCAGAGAGACCCCGTTTCTGAACCTCTTCGTCCACGCTCATCGCATTCCGCAGAACATCGATCTGCTCCGGCGAAAACAGCAAGACTTTGACGTCGTGCTTCTGGAGTACCTCGGTTCCCTCTTCGGCCTCGAATTCGAATTCGTATTTCTCAACACCACACAAACGGCCAACCCGCCATGGTCGCCCAAAAGACAAGATGGCGAGATCGCAAGCCCGGTGCTCTTCTACATCAAAAATACTGTATCGGGCTTTCCAAAAACGACTGGCCCGCCTTTTACCGCGGGCGACAACTTTTTCCAAGGATGCGTGCCCCCGGGCCACCTGGCCAGCCACAGAGGCGGAAAGCCCGTAATCTTCCATCAGCCTCCGAGCCTTTTCCCTCAGCATCATCTTCCGGAGGACATCGTTCAGAGTCGTGCGACCGTCAATGACATGGAAAGCCAAATGCAGAGGAATCCCGCTCCGTTGTGAGAGCTCTCGCGCCTTTTCCCGGCGTTCGAACTCACCCGAATCTCTTTTGCGAAACGGTCTCTTGGAGCCCACCGGTCGATGAGAAGTACGCAATGCCATGACCTCCCCTCCCCTCTTGTTGTTCCACCAAAGGTTTCTAAGTCACCGTGGAGCCCTCAGCCCCCGGAATACAATCACGCCCCGGAATCCCTACATTGGCAACCAGAACCGACAAGGTTATTCTAACCAAGCGAAAACCCAATCGCTCCCAAAAAAATCACCCTATGCATTTGTTTTGCTTTCTTTCAAGCGCATTATTTCTTCGGCTTCGCTCACCCACTCCCTCCACAAGGCCAGGAGGACTGATAAAATCGTCGGACCAATAAAGAGCCCAATCAGCCCGAAAGCTCCCACGCCTCCAAGGACTCCGAAGAACACCAACAGATAGGGAATGCGGGTCGCGCCGCTGATAAAGTAAGGCCTGAGGACGTTGTCAATGGTACTCACCAGCAGAGCACCCCACAAGAGCAATAAGATTCCCTGGAAAACCAGACCTTGCATCAGCAACCACAATCCCGCCGGGACCCAAATCAGGGGAGCGCCAAAAGGAATCAGCGCCAGTAATCCCGTCGCTGCCCCCAAGAGGAGAGGGGCTCCAACCCCGGCAATGAGGTAACCGATGCCCGCCAAAACCCCCTGGGCCATGGCTGTCAACAGCAAACCGTAAACGACCGCGCGGATGGTCTGCCCTACATTCTGAAAACGCCGCTGAACCTGTTCGCCGGCAAATCGCCGTGCGACTTTTCGGGTTTGCTCCACAACCTCTTCCCCGGAAAGGTAGAAGAAGAAAAGTGTCAGCAGGGTCAAACCTAGCTTAACGATGTTTTTCCCAAGGCGGCCGCCAAGATCGAGTGCCAGATCCTGAAACGACGATGCCTTTTTCAGAATGAGCGACTTGATGGATTCAGGGTCCTCGTGCCACTGCTTTGCCAGAGTTTCCACGCGAACTCCGACGATGGGCAGTTCCTTGAGCCACGATGGCGCTTCGGGAGGAGCGTGCAGAACTTCCCTGGCCTTCGCCATGGTCCCCTGGACCTCCGTGGCCAGCCTCCATGATCCATAGAGCACGGGAAGCGCAACCGCCACAATGATCAAGAGCAGCATGATCCAGGCCGCCAAGATCTGGCGCCCTCCAAGCCGAGCCAACAGACCGCGGTAAGCGGGCCAAGTCGTGTAACAAAGGACCCCTGCCCAAGCGAGGGGCGACAAAAAGGGTTTGAGCACGACGTAAGTGCCAAGGAACAGAAACACCAAGAGAGTGATTCCCACAAACCAGCGCATATCTCGTCCTGTCATTGCCTTGTTCCTCGCGTGAATTGTCTTAACACTCATGGGAGAATCGGCCTCGGTCATGGTACCGGCCACCCGAAAAAAGCACGCAGCGCAAAAAGATGTGGGTCCAGGGAGCTGGCTCCCTGGCGTGGGTCTGGGAGCGGCGCTCCCAGCGGAGGTCCGGAGGCAGAGCCTCCGCCGGGTTCCAGGGCTGGAAGCCCTGGGGCGGCGTCTGAAATCTGCACC
>JAJRTK010000513.1 GCA_024278345.1 bacterium
GAGCGCAGCGAGACGCGGCCCAAAGGGCCGCAGCCGGAGTCCCCGGACGACCGCCGAGCAGCGCGAGGCGCCGCCCGGACGATTGGTATTTCCACAATCCATGAAGTGTCCCGCTTTACGTGGATGGCCCCGCGACCCATTGTCCCGCTTTGCGTGGATGCCCCGCATCAGGCAGCCTTCCATCGCTGTCGAGGGCAATTTCGCCCTCCTTGTCTAGCTGCTGGCCGGTACGAGGACCAAAGGCGATCCCAAGCATCCCCTGCCGGCCTCCTACCGAATTTCCAGCTTGTCGATGAGCATTTCACCGGGACCCAGGTTCCGGATCTGGATCTTCATCGGTCCGCCCTTTTTCAGCGCGTAAAGCCCGTAGGGCCCCCAGCCGCCGGCGGGCACACTGCACGTGGCCTTTGGCTCGCCATCCAGGAAAAGTCGAAGGCGCGTTCCCCTTTTCGTAGCGGCTCCGAAGACCAGAACCTGGAGTTTCCCGGGACCCGCGATGATCTCCGTGGCCAGGGCCGTTTTTGGGGGGAGGCGAAGCCCAAGTCTCAAATCTCCCGCCTGGCTCCTGGAATAGAAGGTCCGGGAAGCGGGCCAGGGCTCGGCCCCGATGGAGCGGACCAGGGAATCCTCCACCTCGATGACGTTGGTGGGGAAGAGGCTTTGCCCCAAGACGGGGAGGATCCATGGCACAAGGGCTAACAGAACTCCCCGTTCCAAAACCCACCTCCAGTTTCGCGGGCGCCTTCTAAATGCCAGCAGTACCGTGAAGAGGGCAATCACTCCAGGGACCAGCCAGCTTTCAGGGCCGCCGGGCCGTATCTGGGAGGGGAAGAAGCGGCAAATCGGCATCCGGAGGACCAGCTCCGCCTCTTCGAGGATCGCGGCGGTTCCGTCGGCATAGTTGTAGCCCAGCGGCGGCGAAAAGAGGAGGACGATTGTAAAGAGACCCGCCTGGGCCGCCCCGAAAACAAGGAAAGGGCCCCACCGGGATTCAGACCATTTTTCGCCGATTCCGGCGACGCCCCATCCAACGGCCATGAGCGGTACCAGCGGCACCAGAAACCGGCCCGGAGATGACCAGTCTCCGAACCAGATGGGGCAGAGGCCCACGGCCACGGAGTAGAGAAGCACCACAACGGCTAGTCCCCGCGCCGTCCACGAGGGCGTCCAGAGACTCTCCCGACCAGGTTCCGCCCCGTGGGCTGCCACTCTCTTACGCGGGACAAGCGCGGCCAGAAAGAGTCCGGCCAGACCGGCCAATAACAGCGGGTTGTAGAGCAACAGGCCCCACTCTTGGTCGAACCAGATTCCCACGAGCCCCGCCAAACTGCCGCCAGCGGAGATCTGTTCCACCGCCGAGCCCAAGTAGCCAGCGAGCCGACCGATCCACTCGCCGTTCATCAATCCAAGGTCCACGAATGCGTACATGCCCAGCAATCCCGTGATTCCCACACTCACTCGGACGGCCCGCTTTCCACCGGCCCGCCATGTGCAAAGAAGTCCCATGGGAAGGGCCAGCGCCAGGTACTTGGCCCGGAGCACCGACAGAAAGGCCAAGATTGTGGCGCCGAGGCCCAGGCGCCAACCTTGGCCCATCGGTTGGCGCAATAAATCGGAGAGTGTGTATTCTTCCGGCGTCTGTCGTTCCTCCCGGGAGGGCTCGCTCTCCTCCAGGAATGGAACCAGCAGCCTCGCAGCAGCGACAAGCAGCCCCGAGGCTAGGAGCTCCGGATAGACCAGAGACGAATAGGCCACCACCGGGAGCGACATCCCGAAGAAGAGACAGCCCACCAGGCTTTCTCGCATCTTGCCGCCTAGATCCCGGGCCAGACGGTACACTCCCAGCATGGTCATGGCTGCCACCAGGTTGAGAAACAGAACGACGCCGCTCCTGCCCCCGATCCCATAGGGAATTGTCAGAAGCGCCGGAAAGAGCGGGCCGCCCCATGAGTAGATCTTCCCATCTTCCCGGGTCACGTCCCAGGACCGCGGTCCCAAGGGGCCTGGATAGAAGACAAGATATTCCTTGTCCCGAAAGTCATCGGATAGATCCAGGTCGCCGTCCTGCCACAGGCTGTGGGCTACAACAAGATAGTGAGGCTCGTCCGCCGTGGGGGCCCAAAGATGGCAGGTGTACCGGCCCACGGCTGCGTAGAGCCCAAGGAAACAAAGGAAAAGGGCTAGAGTCCCGCTCCATCTCGGACGGATCTCGATCTCCAGCACCCGCCAGACTCCCACCAGCGTCACACCCACCCAGGCCAGCACCAGACCGCCAAAGAGAGCCTTCGTCCAGAAGATCATCGCCTGCGGCCGTGAGCGCAGAAGAACCAAGAGCATCGGCAAGAGAAAGATCCGGGCCACTTGCTTTTCTGCCACAAGCAGCCCGGGAGACGGCCTTCGACCAAAATAGGCAGCCACTCGCGAAAGTCCCAGGATGGCCAAGACCAGTGGAAGATCCGTCTCGAAGAGGGTTGCCAGTCCTTGGGGCCAGCGAAACGGATTGAATGGGGTGACGGATCGCCAGAAAAAAGCAACGGCCAGCGGCAGCAGCAGGCTTCGGAGCAAGAGTCCCGGAAGCAGGCTCAGCCAGGGCAACCAAGACCCGCCAGTCTGGTCACCTTTGACTGGGTTGAATCCCGTCTGGCTAGGTCGTGCAGCGTCAGTGGTCAAAACGGAGCTTTCCTCGCTGGCTGCCCAGGTATCTGTTCATCGGTGCAGCCGCCTACCAGGATGGCCCGCGCCGATTCGGGCGCTATTGTGCCGCTCCCTCTTCCGGCCTCGGTCATGGTACCGGCCACGGTTCAGATTTCAGACGCCGCCCCGGGGCTTCCAGCCCTGGAACCCGGCGGAGGCTCCGCCTCCGGACCTCCGCTGGGAGCGCCGCTCCCAGACC
>JAJRTK010000030.1 GCA_024278345.1 bacterium
CCTGGAACCCGGCGGAGGCACTGCCTCCGGACCTCCGCTGGGAGCGCCGCTCCCAGACCCACGCCAGGGAGCCAGCTCCCTGGACCCACATCTTTGTGCGCTGCGCGCTTTTTTCGGGTGGCCGGTACCATGACCGAGGCCTCAGAAACTACCCTAGCCGCGGTTTCGAACCATCGGCTCGGTGAGATTCGCCCCATCCATCGGCTCGAATCCTTGCGGAGTGCGGTCTTGGAGAGCCGCTACCATCTCTGCACTCAGAAGGCGGCGCTCATGACCCGCTACTTTCAACAATCTTGCGATGTCGGCAGCCGAATCGCTCACGGAGTTCGGAGCCTGCATGAACGGTTCTACCGTGCCGCCATGAGTCAGGTGGCGGTGGGAAAACCGCAAACAACGGTTCAGGCCACGCTCAATCGGGCACTTCACCAGGTCTACGATTTTCTGGAGCCTCCGGCTGCCGGTCGGGCAAAGCTTGAGTTCGCCCGTGCGCTGGCCTTTACCTTGGACCAGATGGAACTTCGAGTCTACGCCGACGAGTTGATTGTAGGGAATCCCTCGGCCTGGCGCGTAGGGGCGCCGATTCACCCGGATTTTGGTGGGTTGCTGATGCTTCCGGAGCTCCGGGGGCTTGGTTCGCGGAAGGTGAATCCCATCGCGGTGGAGGAGTGGCAGGTCCGTGAGCTTCAAGACGAGATATTCCCCTATTGGTTCTCCCGATCTGTTTTGGCTAAGATCCCGCTGATGAGCGGGAATCGAGAGCTTTCGAACCAGCTTCTGGAAGGGAGCGAGTTCATCTTGACGCAGTTTTCCGGGATCTCCCACGTGACTCCCAGCTACCGGACGGTGCTGGAGCTGGGTTTTTCTGGGATTGCCCAGCGGGTTCGGAGGCTCTTGGAAGATGCCGACGACGCGGCCCGGGACTTCCTTGAAGCGGTTCTGATTACGGTGGACGCGGCCCTTCGTTTTGCGGGGCGCTGGGCCGCGCACGTGGCGGGACTGGCGGCTGGCGAGGAGAATGCCACACGCCGCCAGGAACTCTATGAGCTCTCTCGCATCTTGGACAGCGTTCCCTCCTATCCGGCCCGGACGTTTCACGAGGCGCTCCAGAGCATGTTTCTTGCCCATGTCATCGTGCATCAGGAGAGTTTTCAGCACGGGGTTTCCTTTGGGCGCATCGACCAATTCCTCTGGCCCTACTACCAGCGGGATCTCAAGGAGGGGCGCCTGGACGCCGAAGGCGCCGTGGAGTTGCTCGGTTGCTTTCTGGTGAAGGCAGGGGAGCTCTTGCCCTTGTTCTTCCAGCGTGCCACCAGCTATTTTAGCGGCTTGTCCTCAGCCTCGGGCTTAACTTTGGGTGGCTTGACGCCAGATGGGGTGGATGGGACGAATGAGCTGAGCCGCCTAGTCCTGATTGCCTACGATCAGGTCCGGTTGCGGCAGCCGAATCTGCACGTAAGGGTTCATTCCGCCACGCCGCGGGACTTCTTGGCTCTCTGCGGGGAAGTGTTGGCCAAAGGCGGGGGAATGCCGGCCTTTTTTGGGGACGAAACCGTGATCTCCATCCTGATGGATGCGGGAACCCGGCAGAAAGACGCACGAGACTATTCCATCGTGGGTTGCGTGGAGTGGGGTGTTCAGGGCAAGAGCTTTCCGGCGGCGGGCGCGATCTTCGTGAACCTGGCTCGGGCGCTTGAGCTGGCATTGCGGGACGGGATTTTGAATGGCCGCCGCCTTGGCCCGGCCACGGGCAAGGTGGAGTCGTTTTCCGGCATGGCGGAGCTTTTGGAGGCCTTTCGGCTCCAGCTCCGGCGGATCTTGGAGCAGGCGGTGGAGGGGAACAATGCCATCGAGCAGGCCCATGCTCGCTATCGACCGACGCCTTTTCTGTCAGCTTTGGTGGAGGGCTGTCTGGATTCCGGTGTCGAGGTGAATGCCGGCGGGGCTCTCTACAATTCCACCGGTTGTCAGGGGGCGGGTCTCGCGGATGTGGTGGACTCTTTGTCGGCGATCCAGGAGCTCGTTTTCGGCGGGGATTTGAGCCTGAAGGCCCTCGTGGCTGCCCTGGATCAGAACTTCGTGGGCCAGGAACCACTGCGGCAACGCCTTTTCCACCGCCCCCAGCGGTACGGTCGGAACGAGCCTCAGGCTGACCAGCTAGCCAAGAAAATCTCCGCGATCTTCTGCCAGGAGGTCTCCAAGTTCAAGAATCCAAGAGGCGGGAACTATTTTCCGGGCTTTTGGACGATGACGACTCACCAGGGTTTCGGTGCCCGGACAGGCGCGTTGCCCTGCGGTCGCCGGAAGGGAGAACCTCTAGCCAATGGCGTTTCACCGATCAACGGCGTTGACTCCAAAGGGCCCACCGCTTCGCTGGGTTCCGTCGTGGGCCTCGATACCCGCCACATCTCCAACGGTCTGACCTGCAATGTCAAGCTGAACGTCGATCACGTGCGCGGGAAGACAGGAAACAAGATGCTTGCGTGGCTATTGCGTGGCTATTTCGCCCAGGGCGGTGCCCAGGTGCAGATCAACGTCCTCGATCCAGAGGTGCTCAGGGAGGCCAAGGCGCATCCCCATCTCCATCGGGATCTAGTGGTTCGAATCTCGGGATATTCCGCTTATTTCAACGACTTGACGGAAGAGATGAAGGATGAAATCATCGCCCGAACCGCCCATGTTCTTGGAGGTGCCCCGGGCGTGTAAGGTCAGGAGACCGATCCTTGGTCCTTTGTCGAGTCAATTCGTCAGTGAGCCCTGAGCCATCCCCTTATTTTTTGCTGGTGGGACGCATCCAGGTCAAAGACTCCGACAACTGCTTTTTTCTGCTGGTTGGGGTCCGGTCGGGTCGGCGGCAGTCCGTCCGCCGCCCCTCCCCTCTCATCGCCCTTCAACCGGTCAACGAGCCCCCAAACCCTCTTTCCGCCTAGAAATGAGCGGATGCTTCAGGAGTGAGCCATCTTTTTTCTTGGGTTTGTGTTCCCCTCGCGTCGGCACCGACCCGCGCCTGCGGCACGAGTTCCCCGCGTCCGCCGACACTCGTCTTTTGCGCCCCACTGCCTCGCTACGATTCCCCAAGAGCTTCGTGCGGCATCGGTCATCGGTGGTGCCTTCGACCGCTCTCGCTGTCGCTCGTCCCCGGCCACCTGTCCACAAGACGTGTCCGCCGCCCTTCGAGGCCTATCCGCCGGTCCTCCAGCCTGGCTCTCTTCTTTCTTTCTCTTTCGCCTTTTCTTCGGGTTTCCAGTGTGCTCCTTCTTTTTCCAGCCGTTCCAGTTCTTCGCAGCCGTGGCTGCTCCCGCCTTGGCAGGCATCCCGGTAGAGTTTCTTGGCCCTCTGGATATCTTTTTCGACTCCGCGGCCATCCTCGGCCATGCCTCCCAGGTTCGCGCATCCAAGGGCGAAACCAGCGGCGCAGGCCTTGCTGTAGAGTTCCGCGGCCCGGGTTTCGTTCCGCTGGACTCCGATGCCGGCTTCATAGAGGAGCCCCAAATTGTTGCAGCCGAAGATGGAGCCGGCGTCGCAAGCCTTGAAATAGAGCTCCGCGGCTCGTGAATCATCCCTTTCCGTACCCTTTCCCATCTTGAACATTCCCGCCAGATTGTAGCAACCAAGGGGAAATCGCCCGTCGCAGGATGCCCGGTAGAATCCCACTGCCTTGGCGGGGTCTTTCTTTACGCCCAGCCCTTCTTCATAGGCGGAGCCCAGCAAGAATGCCGCCGCCGGATCTCCTTGATCCGCCGCGGAACCGACTTGCTTCAAGACTCGTTTGGCCATCAGCTTCGCCCGTTCAGGTTCCGCACGGAAACCACAGCGGCCCTTGAAAATGGAGCGGGCAAGCCACATTTCTCCCATGGGATCGCCGTCCCCCGCGGCGCGTTGAAAAATCTTTCCGGCCCCCTTCGGATCGAACGTCCCGCCCTTTCCGGTGTAGAGATCGATTCCCCGCGCCAGCCCTGAATCGGGCGGAAGCACGTCGTCGCCCAGGCTCCAGCCAGCTTCGATCTGAAGGTCGCGGCTATATTCCACCGCCGGATCTGTCCGCTCTGTTTGGGCGTCGCCATCCCCCGAATCACTCATCACCGGTCCGTTGCTGGCCGGTACCGGCTCCGCCGGAGCGACTTCAGGGCGATCATTCGGTCCCGGAGGCTCTTTGCCGGATTCCGTGGTTCCCGTGGAAAGTGCCACCGGCGGAGCAACACCAAAGCGGTAGAGATCTGGCACGGCATCGAAGGCAAAGGGGATTTGCCGTTGTCCCGTTGCCAAGGCGACATCTTGCTGCACCCTGTCGAAGAGCCTGCCAAGCTCGATGCCGGGTGTCCGGATTGCCAGAGCCAGGGCATCGGCGTAAAGGCCGAACCCGTTTCGCGACCAGTCCTCTGTTACCGCGCCAGGCTGCGCCGCCAGCGCAACGAAGGTGTTGACGCCGCCTGAAACCAAGCCCAACCCCGGCCGGATCTTCGATGGGAACTCCCCGGGCAAGTCGCGGCAGGCATCCAGTGCCAGGATGGAGATCCCGGCCTTGGCCCTCTGCATCTTTGTGGCAATCCCCTTCGCGGACCACTCTTCGGTGAGGCTTGCCCCGGGCCTGTTCCAGCCGGCAAAGTCCACGGGCAACCGATAAGATTCGCCATTCCATTGGAGTCCGTAGCCGGAAAAAAAGAAAAAAGCGATGCCTCCAGGTTCCAGTCTTTTTGTAAAGAGGTTCAGGGCTTGTTCCATTCTGATCTGGTTTGCATCTCCCAAGACTTCCACGTCGAATCCGACGGATTCGAGGGCGGAACAGACGGCCCCGGCGTCGGCAGCGGCATTGCGGAGGGGACCTTTTCGGTAGACTCCATTGCCGATACAAAGGGCGATGCGTTCTTGGCGGGCGCTTGTGGAACCTTCCTCGTGGGCCTGGGCTGGGCTTCCAGCGGCCAATTGGGTCACTCCCCATCCAAGGGCAGCCAACATGGCGATCTTTTTCACGGATTTCCTCCGGTGGTTTTGGGTTCGATTTCTTGGACCAGCGTTTCGGTACGAATGCTCCCACTCTCGAACTTGCGCCGCAACCGCTTCGCGATGAAGTTGGGGGCAAATGGGTCGGATGGTTTGAATCGCTCTCCTACACTTTCGGTTGGCGGTTGTGTTAACTTTGGCCGAAGATTGGAGATTCGCCCCCAAAACCGGAGAATAGAAACATGACTCAGATCGACACGAAGCGCTCGCCGGCTCCTCGCGGGCCTCTTCCCACACCCTTGCCGGCATCATCGCCGCGGAAAGAGAGCCCGCCCGCGGCTCCAGCGGCGGGGCAATCGGCTGCTTCCAGTTCCGGGACACCGGCAACGGATCGTTTCACCGCGGCTCAGCGGCAGGGAGCCACTGCGGGCGCCAGCGATTCAGCGGGGAAGAAATATGCCGAATACGACAAGCTGCTGGCGGACGGAAAGCTCGAGATCGCCATCGGCGTGGGCTACGATGAGAACTCGGCAGACGTTTCGGCCTGGGGAAACCTGACCTGGCGCATCGAGTCCATGGGTTTCAAGAAGGATCTCGTGACGGACGAGGGTGTTCATGTCTACAGGAAGCGGATGACGATTCGCGGCAAAGAGACCGAGGTGGTCATCAATGCTTTCCAAGGGCGGAACAGTGACAAGCCGTTGGACAAGTTCACCGAGGCGATGAGCTCATCAGAGATTGTGATTTACAGCGGCCATGCCCGCTATGGTTCGGGGCCGGACTTCAACGACATCAAGGATAACGACCAGAACTACTTTATCGGCCGCGGCTATACTTCGGATCACAAACCCGAAAATCTCTATGAAGGGAAGAGTTCCAGAGGTCTGCGGAACACCGATACCACCCAGCAGTACCAGATTATGGCCCTCCTGGGCTGTCGTACCAAGGACTACGAGGCGCAGATCCGGAAGCGTCTCAAGGGAACTAAAAATCTCGACCTGCTTCTGACGAAGGACCTGGCTTATTGGAACACACTTCCAGAAGCCATCGGCATCTTCGTGGGTGGTTTGACCAAGGGCCAGGACGTGGGAACGATCCTCAAGGACCTCAACCAGAAGATCAAAGGGGAAGATGTCGGCAAGGACCTGTTTTACATGCCGGGCACGGGGGACAATCGGTACCAGCCTGGCACGCCCATTCCCGATGCCAAGAGCGTGGCCGACGTTCTTGCCGGCCGGGTGACCTTGGGGCCGTCCAAGGAGTACAGTCCGCTTGTGGAGCGGGCCCAGAAGCTCTTGGTTCGGGCGGGGATCCCCCTCGGTGGCCACAACGACTCGTTTCCGGAGACCGATGGCCGGTTCGGCGACAAGACGACGCAAGCGGTGAAGACCTTCCAGAAACGGGAGGGACTTCCAGTCAATGGGACCATTGACGGCGGGACCTTGAAGAAGCTCCAGCAGTTCAGCGGGTTTGCCAAGTCGCCTCGTGGGCCGGTGAAGTTGACGCTTCAGGATGTGGCCCAGGGGCGGCTTGTGTTGAAACAGTCAGCCCAGGTGAGCGGCGTGGTTCGGCAGGCGCAGCAGCTCTTGCGGCGGGCGGGATACAAAATCGGAGCCGATGGCATTTTCGGTTCGGGAACTGAGGGTGCGGTGCGCGATTACCAGCGAAAGGAGAAGATCCCGGTCACGGGCGTCATCGATGGGGCGACTCTCCAGCGGCTCAGCAACATTCCCATGTGATTTTGGAGTGTTCTTGGGGGGCTAGGAGGTGGTCATCGGTGGTGCCTTCGGCAGCTCTCGCTGTCGCTCGGACCCGGCCCCCGCCCAAAAAAAAAGCGCGCAGCGCACAAAAATGTGGGTCCAGGGAGTGCGCTCC
>JAJRTK010000514.1 GCA_024278345.1 bacterium
ATCCAGAACCGTTTCATCGGCTCGGGCAATACTCCCTACGGGGCGACCAACAACTGCGGTCACTGATGCCGGATAAGCCTCGGGTGTGGGACGCATAAAGGAGGGCAGGGTCTCAGGGAACCGCTCTCTTTTCCTTGGGTTGTCTTCCGCTCCCGTCGGCGGCAGTCCGTCCGCCGACACTCGCCTTTCAGCGACCACCGGATCGGGCTTGTCTCCCTGAAGCCGTACCCCGAGTAGCGGGTATGATCCTGTTTCTTGCCTTGGAGATTCCCACGACCATGATTGTTCGCTTTTTTTCCCTGGCGAAATCCTTTGTTCCAAGGCTTCCCCCCCAGACCCGGCTGAGCATCTATTTTATCTTGCTCAGCTTTTTCGCGAGCTTGGTGCCGTCGTACGTTCTTTTCCTTTTCGCCGTTGATCAGACACTGGACAGTACAGGCAGAAAACTCGCATCCGTGGCGGCCGTGGCCGCCCTCCAAATTGACGGCGATCTTCATGCTCGCGTCCAAGGCACCGGCTCTGACTATGACGCAATCATGGAGCAAATGCGCCGGATTTTACACGTCAACACCGACCAGAGCATCGTTCACGTGTACAGCTTGCGCAAAGCGCCCCCGGAAGACGATGGCGAGGTGCGGGAAACCGAATTCGCGGTGGACTCGGCAAAGGTTTCCGACTTCCCTTGGCTGGCCCCGGAAGATATCGCTCCCTATGGCAAGCGTTACTGTCTCGACGAGGGAATGAAGAGTGCGTTCAGGGGGATTCCCGGATCGACGGCGAACCTCTATAGGAATGGCTGCGGTGTTTGGAGAACCGGGTACGCGCCCATCCGAACGAGAGATGGCACCGTGGATGCGGTACTTTGCATCGATGGTTCGGTGCTGGATGAAGATCAGCGGCTCCTCGAGCTTCGGAACCTCTGCCAGGCGCTAGTTCTTTCCGCGATGGTCATCGCTTTTTTCTTCAGCCTGCTCGCCGGTCGGTGGCTCATCCCAAGGCTCTAGGCCAGCAGCCGGCCCGGGCGCTACGCCTCTTCAGCCAGGAGTGGCCGGACCAGCTCCACGAGCCTCTCGATGGGAGTGTATCCCAACAGGCGGTGGGCGATCCGCCCTTGGCGATCAATGAGGAAGGTCGTGGGGATCGCCGTAATGCCACCCCAGTCCCGCCCACCATCTTCTCCAGCCAGGACAATCGGGTAGGTCGCTCCCATTTTCTCTGCTTCAACTCGGACGTACGATTCCGGCCTGGAATCGAGGCTAATTCCCACCACTACCAAGTCTTGATTGCGGTAGCTCTGGTCCAGCTTTGCCAGATCGGGGATCTCCATCCGGCATGGGCCACACCAGGTGGCCCAGAAGTTGATGAGGACCACTTTTCCCCTCAGCTCGGAGAGCACCAGATCCGCGCCGGCAAGAGTTGTCGCTTCGAAGAGCGGAGCCTTCGGTCGTTTGGACGGGTCTTGGCTGCCGCTGGATCCGGACGGGCTTTCGGTGCATGCCCCCAGGCCGAGAATCACCCCGGCCAAGAGCAACAAAGACCGGCAAGCGCTGACTTTAAAAGTTTGGTTCATTCTGGATCTCCTTGATATTCCTTTGTCAGCGCAAGAGCTGAAGAGGGGGTCGGTGTTTCTCTTTTGCACTGAACAAACTTCCGCCCAATTCTGTTCCCGGCCAGGTTTTGGGCTGTGCTCTCTCCTTCGGGGCAGGGTTTTTCGGTAAGCTCCGTTTCCATTTTTGTGTTGTCTTCCGCTCCCATCGGCGGCAGTCCGTCCGCCGCTACTCGCCTTTTCATCGCACCTGTCCTGGGTTGCCGGAGTCAGGGATTGCTTCCGGTGATTGCCGGCTCCACGGTGAGCTTGTACCGTGGGTCAACGACACCCTTTGGGAGGACACACGATGACTGTAGTTTTGGGGCTTGTGGGAGTAGCTTTTCTGGTGGCGGGCGGGTGGATGGTCTGGTGGAACCTGAGCTGTCCAGAGCTCCGATGGGACTGGGATCGTTGCGACGTCGATGAAACCCGGTTTCCAAAGGAGATTCTTTGGGGCGTCGCCACCGCGGCGCACCAGGTGGAAGGCGGCTGCGACAACAACAACTGGAGCCATTGGGAAAAACAGACCAACGCCCGGGGGCAACCCCGGATCAAGAATGATGACAAGGCGGGGATGGCCTGCGATCACTGGAATCGCTATTCCCAGGATATCCGGCTCATGAAGGAGCTTGGCGTCAAAGCTTATCGTTTCTCCGTTGAATGGAGCAAACTGGAGCCGCGGCGTGGGGAGTTCGACGACGCCGCTTTCGCGCACTATCTGGACCTTTGTGATGCACTTTTCGAGGCTGGCATCTCTCCGGTCGTGACCCTTCACCATTTCACCCATCCCCTCTGGTTCCACGAATCGGGCGCCTTCGAAAAACGGGAAAACATCGAGCCGTTCGCCCGCTTTTGCGAAGAAGTTTTTGGCCGCCTCCGCTCCCGGGTCAAGATGTGGTGTACCATCAACGAGCCCGCGGTTTTCGCGACCCAGGGGTATTTTACGGGGCTCTTCCCTCCGGGCCGCAAGGATCTTCAACAGACGGGCGAGGTTCTCGTCAATCTTCTTGAGGCCCACGCCGTGGTCTACCGCCGGTTGAAGGCTCTTCCCGGCGGAGCCGAAGCCAGGATCGGCCTGGCCAAGAGCATCTTCCAGTTCGAGCCGTGGCGCCGGGCAAGTCTGTTGGACTGGATGGTCACCGGTGCCGTCAACCGGCTTTTCAACGATTGCTTGCTGGACGGCCTCCGAACCGGGAAGTTTCGCTTGCACATTCCCGGTCTGGTCCGCGTCAAACGGAGTTTGCCTGATGCCAGGGGCTCCCTCGATTTCGTCGGGCTCAACTACTATTCCCACCTGCACGCCCGGGTACGTCTCGATCCGAAAGAGCCGTTCGAGCTTCGGTACCGGCAGGGGGACACCATGACCGACATGCCCTATGTCATCTATCCCGAAGGGTTTTATCGCGCCCTGCACCAGGTGGCCACACTGGGAGTTCCCATCTACGTCACGGAGAACGGGATCGCCGATGCCAAGGATGATCGGCGGGCGCTCTTCATCCGGCGTTACCTCTACGCAATGCACCGGGCCATCCTGGCCGGTTGCGACATTCAAGGCTATTTCTATTGGTCGCTCATGGACAACTTCGAATGGTCCGAGGGCTATTCCATGAGGTTCGGGCTTTACGAGGTGGATTTCAAAACCCAAGAGCGCCGGCTTAGAGAAGGCGCCAAGCCGTTCTTGCAGGCGATCCGCGGCGGCTCCCTTCAATCCACCTGATACCGCCGCCGGAGCCTCAGAAGAATGGGCAGGGTGCAAAGCGTCAGGAGGCCGCCCACCAGGCCGACCTTGTCGATTCCGTGGAGAAGGCCCGTCTTGGGGTCGGCTTTGACCACCAGGCCAGCGGCGAATCCAGAGAGCCCCATCACCAGATTTTGGATGAGCCGGAGCAGACTCATAAAGCGGCCCCGACGGTCGATGCCGGTCATGGTGGTGGCAAGGGCGAAGTAGGGCGCCCCACGGGTGCCGCCAGCAAAGAAAAGTGTGCAGAACAGTAGGCCGGCGGACGACGGCGTCAAGGAAAGATTTGTGAGGGCGATGAGCAGCAGTCCCATCAGGACGCAGCCCGCCGCCACAAGAAAAGTCTTCGGCACGCGATCCGCCAGCCACCCCGAACCCAAGGTCGCCACGGCATTGAACAGACCACCCAACAGGTAAAGATGAGTGATGGCAAGCGTGGAGAGGCCATAATTTCTTTGGAGCCACGTGCTGGAGTTCGGGATGAACGACATGAGGCCCACGAAAAAGAAGAAGAGCGAGCTCAGGAAAAGGGCCAGGACTGGCTCCCGGAAGCAATCCAACATCTTGCCGTAGTCCTCTTGAAGGTCTGCCAATCCTTGGCGCAAAGAGCGAGGCCCCTCAGAGAGATTCAGAGCCTGGCGCGTGTCGGGTAACGTCACCAGCCCGCGGGCCGTCATGATGCCCATAAGAATGCCCACCAGCAGGAAGGGCGCGCGCCAGCTTCCCAGGAGGACTAGGTAGCCGCCCAAGGGAATCCCCACGATGCTCGCCAGGGAGAAGGAGCTCATCAGGAGCCCGATCATCCGGCCTCGGCGAGCGGGAGGAACGATGTCCCCGGCGTACGCCAGGATATTCACTTGCACCGGCCCGATGAAGGCGCCAGCCGCGAAACGGGATGCGTACAGAAAGCCGGATGATGGGGCAAGGGAAAAGAGGATCGTCGCCGCGCTTCCCAAACCGCCGAACACGATGAGCAGGCGACGGCGGCCCAGGCGATCAGAAAAGGGACCTGAAAGAAACGCGAACACGCCTGAGCCCACCATGTAAAGCATGAAGAGGAGGCCGGGGGCATGCTCTGGAAGCGCCAGGTCGAAAAGAATCTCGTTGACTACCGGGATCAGCATGACCGCCTGGACCACGGTCAAGAACTGCATGACGAAGAGAGTCAGGATCGCTTTCCGGACTCGGCCGGGCTCCAGCTCTACCTCGGCGTGAACCGAGAGCTTGCTCTCTTTTTTATTGGTCATGTGATCGGTCTTTGGAGCAACCCGCTGGTGGGCTCGGGATTGGGGTTCGTGGCCCGGGTGTGGGGGATGACGGGCGAGTGGTGGCGGACGGATTGCCGCCGCCGGGAGCGGAACGCAACCCCAAAAATGATCGGCCTTGGTCGCCCATGCCCTTGAATCGTGGCGTGCCCTGGTTTCAACAGGCAGCTTTACCTACTTCGAGGGGGGCGGGATTTCTTTGGGAAGCAAGAGTCCTTTTTCGGAGTAGAATCGAGCCTGATCCCGCTGCACCAGGAGATTGAAATAGCCGCCGCAGGCCTGAATGCTGGCCGGAGTATAGATTTTGCTCATCTGCTTGGCATTTTGCGGGTTGGCCAGGTAACCGATGAAGATGGAGGCGACGGCGGCATCGCGCAAAACGGCGTCCATGGGAAACTGGGTCATGGGAACGGAGGTGATCTTGAGGATCTTACCGTAAATCCAGATGGGCGCCGCGGTCTCGATTCCGTTCCTCAGTTTGTATTTGCCATAAAGAACCGGTGAATCCCAGAGTTGGTGGGCGATTTCTCGATTGTTCAGGCCCACGAGATCGATCACTTGGATGGAGTCGGCAAAGAATTTCAATCGCTGGTAATCGCTTTGCGCCACCGGTCCTTCGCCCACGATTCTTGCCAACTTGGAGCTGATTTCCTGGTCGCACCAGAAATCCTTTTCCAGGCCATGGGGCCAGGCGATGCGGTTTCGGGCCGAGGAGTTTTCCCAAACAAGGGCGCTCTGGGCAATCTGCCCAATGGTCAGGATGACGAGCAGTGCGATAGGGAGAAAACGGAGGCGGTTCATCCTGGCCGCGGCGACGATAAGGGTCGTGGGAAGAAAGAGTAATGGCAAGACAAGAAGACGGCTGCCGCGATAACAATCTCCCCCGCTGACGACGACCATGGCGAGGCTTCCCAGGGCGATGAATGCCAAAATCCCCACTTGCACCCGGCCATGGTGGTCCTTCCAGACCGGAAAGAAGAGCAAAAGAGGGACCCCCACGATGAGAAGGAGCTTCAGGGCGCCCAGCCCCGATTCCATCCGGGCGTAGGCACCCACGTACCGAAGTCCGTCCAGGATTTCGAGCCATCGGGAACTGGAGGTCTTGGCGAAGTAAGTGTTGGGTGCCACTGTCCCGAAGAGGCTCCAATGCCACGCCACATAGCCGATAATGGTTCCCAAAAGGAGAGCCGGGGGCATAAGGCGCCGGGTGACGGAGAGGTTTTTTCGGGTCCAAGACGCGACCGTCGCCAGGCCGAGGGCCAAGGGGATTCCTTCCGGCCGCGCCAGTGAAGTGGCTACCAGGAAAGAGGTTTCGGCAAGAAGAATCGGCCAGGAACGGCTGTTGAGCTGAAGACAGGACCAGGATGCCCAGAGGGTCACCAGCACGAAGAGAGGCCCTTCGAGAAGATAGGCGGCGGATTCCGCCAGGCTTGGAGTGCTTCCCACGGCGAGGCCGGCGAGGAGAGCCATGGCCAAGATTCTGGATGCCGGCTGGCGCGTGTGGGCATGGATGGTGATGGCGATGGCGGTGGCAACGATGGCTGCAAACAGGAGGCACGTGAGCATCGAGATGGTGAAGATCGGATCCGCCGGAAAAAAATCGATGGCCAGCGCCTTGACAAGAACGTCTAGTAAACTGGTAAAACCGTCCAGAAAACCATCGGCCAGGTTCCAGTAAAACTTGCCTGAATCCAGGAAATGCCGAGCATAGACCAGGACGATGAATGCGTCGTCGATGTTGCCGGGGTGTGCGGTCATCAAGTTCAAGAAAGCCGCGCCGGGAACGAGAAGAGCGCCCAAGAGGACGAGTCCAAGGTTGCCCGACTGAAAACGTTGTGACCGGCGATTTCCGCCTTTCATTTCGGGCTCCCCTTCTTTTTCGTCCATGGCGTTTTGTAGACTCGGACGAACGAGTCGGCATAGACGATCCCAAATGCCCTTGGCCTGGTGAGCACAGCGGCTTCCTGACGAGGGAACCGCCCGTAGTCGGGACTTGCACGGTCTCCGCTTTCTCGCGACACAATGATGTAGTCCGGCTGGAGGGAGACAATCTTTTTTCGCCATTCCTCCGCTGTCTGCGCCAAGCCCAAGGTCACCACCCGGTGCTGGAGGTGTGAACCGAAGAAGGGGTAGTTCCGAATGCCGATGGAGACCAGTAGCACCCGGTTGTCTTCGAGATCCTCGAGCCACGGGATGACCTGCGTGAAGCCCGAGTAGGTGTAGAATCGAGCTCGGCGAGCTTGTTGCATAGGGTGGAGGGCCATGGCAAGAAGGCCGAAAAGGAGGAGGCCAAGGTAGATGAATCCAAACGGCTTTCGGGCTCGGCGGGCCTGAAACCAGCCGCTGGCGCGGGAAAGTCGGGAGGGACGGATGCACGGAAGGGCCAAAGAGAGCATCGATAGGATCCCGAACAACAAGCTCTCTTGCATTCCCCACCGCGCTGAGGGTGTTAGAAAATTGGCCACGACACCCAGGGCGGGAAGCCACAGGAAGCCTTTTCCCGGGTGGGTGACGCTGGTGAGCAAGAGGGCGGCCAGGAGGAAAAACGGCAGGGCGTACCGGAGCGAGCGCCCCCGATAGACCTGGTTCAAGGCGCCGGGGATGTTTTCCACGCAGAGAGGGGTCAGAGCGAAAATGAGTCCACAGCCAAAGAGTAGAAGGAGGAGGGGGCTGATCTGGAGAGCCCGTTGGCCACGGGCAGGCTTACGTCCCATCAACCAGGAAATGATCGCCAGGAAGCAGAGTACGAGGCTCGGCCACGCAAGTTGGAGAAACCAGTTCCCGAAACCGAAAAGCGCTTCCATCCCTCTTGCGTTCCCCCAAAGCGTGCTGGTGCGGAGAAACTCCTGGGTAACGCCACTCGCCGAGCCCACCACCAGGCTCATATCCCCCGGAGGAATCTGCAAGGGTCCCAGATCCACACCCGCCGGGTAGACGGGGTTACCGGTCAAAACCAGATTTCGGATGAAGAAGCTTCCTCCAAGAAGAAGGCCGGTGGCAACGATGGGGACTCCATGGCGTAGCAGCCATTTCCAGAGCTTACGGGGCCAGTGCCATGCCGCGACGAATGCCAACCCCAAAGCATAGGCCACGCCGTTGTACTTGGTCCCGACCAGGAGGGAAGCAGAGGCGATGGCCAGAAGGGCTGGAGCCCCGGGCCGCACGGATTCCCTGGCCTGGGCGATGAAGTAGAGCGCCAAAAGAAAAAGCATGGCAAGAAACAGATCGTTGCCAAGCTCACCAAGGCTTCGGCGGAACAGCGGAGTCGTCGCCACAAGAACGGCCGAACCCAGGCTTGCCCACGCCGAGAGCCCTTGCATCCGCATCAAACGTCCAAGGGCCAGGACCAGGACGAGCCAGTAGACGCTATCGGAAACCCCGATGACGGCATCACCGCGGAACGGAAGCATCAAGATCGCCAGGAGGAGTTCGGAATTGCCAGGGTAGAACCAGGCACGAACATCTTGTGCCCAGATGGTTCCTTCGCGGCACCATTGCGCCGCCATGGGCAGGTGATAGGCAAGCCCGTCACCGGAAAGCGGGGGATTGGAAAGGGCCTGGAAGAGACTGACAAAGAACACGCTGACCAGAGCCCCAAAGAAAAGCAGAACTGGGATCCAGGTTGTCCTCCTCGCCGCGCTCTCCGGAGTTTTCAGAAACTGGGCCGATGGTCGCGTACCCGTTTTCCTCGGTGGTTTCTCCCTTTTTGGGGCGTCGGGCAAACCGGTGGCGGTGGCCACAGCGGCAAGGGACAAAACGAAGATCATCTGCCAGACGGCAAACTGGCCGATCCAAAGCAGGAGTAAAGCTGCCCCCAAGAGCAAGCTCAGGCCAAAGGCAAAGCCGTGGAGAAGGCGGTCCCAGAGCTCCTGAATGCCGATGAAATCGCAGACCCGACTGGCGAACCAACCCGCCGCCAAAAGCATCGCGAAAAGTTTGAGCAGCGACCACGAAAAGGGGACCGCCCATTGGAACCACGAAGGCATGGGTCTCTCCTCAACCTGTCACGGAAGGGGCTGCATGCAGCGTCCCCCGTGGAGGGGTCCGTGGTTTGCCACCTTTCCAGCTTCGGCGTTCCCCGAACCGATGACCGCGGCGATGGGCAAATCCCTGAAAACCACCAACCGGTCAACCGGCCCCCAAGACGAACGGAGCGTCGTCACCAACAGCGATTGGAAAAAACTCGAGAACTCTCATCGCTCGTCGTCGTTGGGGTCTTCGGGCTCTTTGGGCAGCTCGGGCTCCGCGATCTCCTCAAGCCGCTTTCTTGTCCGCTCGTTGATCTCTCTCACCTGTTTTCTCTGGCGTTCCAGGATCGGCGCGTTGGCGACCTTGGCTTCGCGATCTTCGCAACCGGTGAGCCCCACCAGGAGGGGGAAGAGAAAGAGGCTGAGCACCACCGGGATGAGGCCCGATTTTCTTCTTCGTGATGGCGCTGCCGCCCGGTGACGCGGATCTCCAGTGAGGAGGGAAGACGGAGGCCGAAGAGTAGAAACGGATCTGAAGCTCGGCCTGGCAATCGGTGGATGGGTGAGTTGTTTCATGGGCAGCCTCTCCGGGCAGTGCCCGGTGGGTGCGAGGAGGTCCGGGATGTGGGATTTCGTCAGGACTTTCGGCGCCGCTGAGCCCGCCGCCGTTTCCGGCGTCGTTTGGCCGCCTTCGCCATGGCCACGGCTTTTTCCTTGCGCCGCTCTCTCTTTGGGTCTTTCTTGGCATCCCCTGTCTCTCCGGGCGCTTCTCCTTTGGTTTCGTGCCTTTCCGTGGATGCGGTATCTTCCGCCTCCGCTACTGTCTCTTTGATCTCGCCGGCACCGGGAGCTGACTCCGCGGTGACTTCTCTAGCGGCTTCAGCCCTTTCCGCGCCGGCTTCCTCCGCGGCTTCAGCCCTTTCCGCGCCGGCTTCCTCCGCGGCTTCAGCCCTTTCCGCGCCGGCTTCCTCCGCGGCCTCAGCCCTTTCCGCGCCGGCTTCCTCCGCGGCTTCAGCCCTTTCCGCGCCGCCTCTTTCCTTCAGGGGCGGTTCAGCAGCCTTTTCCGTCCGGGCAAGGGCTTGGGCTTGGGCAAGGTTTTTCTCCACCAGCGCCTTGTACTGCTTCTCCAGATCCGTGGGCTCAGGCTCGGGAAGCTCCACGGGCTCCGGAAAGCTGTTCTTGAAGTAAAGCACTCCCAGAGGCGGTAACGTCAACTCCACCGAATAGGGATATCCGTGGAGCGGCTTCGGTTTCGGCTCGATCTTGCCCATGTTGCCCAGCCCGCAACCGGCGTAAGCTTCGGCTTCACTATTCAGGATCTCTATCCAATCACTCCCCCGGGGAACTCCAAGCTCATATCCCATCCTGGGAACCGGAGTGAAGTTGCAGACGGCCAAAATCAACACATCGGACCCAGGGGCACGCCGGAGAAAGCTGACAACGCTTTTTTCGGCATCATGGCAATCGAGCCACTGAAAGCCAAAAGGCAAAAAATCCGCCTCGTGCATGGCCGGCTCCTCCCGGTAGAGCCGGTTGAGGTCTTCCACCCACTTCCGCACTCCCTCATGACTCGCATAGTGCAACAAATGCCAGTCCAGTTGGGACTCGTGGTTCCATTCTTTCACCTGGGCAAGTTCCTGGCCCATGAAGAGCAGCTTTTTGCCCGGCGTTCCATACATGTAGCCGTAAAGGAGCTTCAGATGGGCGAATTTCTGGTCCCAGCTCCCGGCCATCTTCCCAAGAAGTGACGCTTTGCCGTGGACCACTTCGTCGTGAGAGAGAGACAGAACGAAGTCCTCAGAATAGGCGTACATCATCCGGAACGTCAGCTTCTGGTGGTGGAACTTCCGGAAGATGGGATCCATCTTCAGGTAGTTCAGAGTATCGTGCATCCAGCCCATGTCCCACTTCATGTCGAAGCCCAGTCCTCCCACATAAGTAGGCCTCGAAACCATGGGCCACGAAGTCGAGTCCTCGGCGATGGTCAAAACGCCCGGAAACTCCTTGTGCAGCTCTTCGTTCAAGCGCCGGAGGAACTGGATCGCCTCCAGGTTCTCCCTACCTCCGAACTCGTTGGGAAGCCACTCTCCATCCTTCCTGGAATAGTCCAGGTGGAGCATCGAAGCCACCGCGTCGATGCGAAAACCATCCAGGTGGTACTTATCGACCCAGAACATGGCGCTGGAAATGAGAAAGCTCCGAACCTCGCCCAACCCATAGTTGAAGATAAAGCTCTTCCAGTCGGGATGGAAACCCTTCCTGGGATCCGCGTGCTCATAGAGATGCGTCCCATTGAAATAGCCGATCCCATGTCCATCCGTGGGGAAATGAGATGGCACCCAGTCCAGAAGGACCCCGATCCCTCGCCGGTGCAGAATCTCCACGAAGGCCATGAAGTCCCGCGGAGTCCCGTAACGGCTGGTGGGCGCGAAGTAGCCCGTCGTCTGATACCCCCACGACCCATAAAAAGGATGCTCCGTAATGGGCAAGAGCTCCACGTGGGTGAACCCCATCCGCTCCACGTAATCGGCAAGCCGCCCACCCAGCTCCCGGTAGGAAAGGTGGCTTCCGTCCGCCCACCGACGCCACGACCCAAGATGCACCTCGTAGATGGACATGGCGTCTTTCTTGGCCGACCGTGTCGTGCGCCCCAACATCCAGTCATCGTCTTCCCACTCATAGTCCAGATCCCACACGATGGACGCTGTGCTAGGAGGAAGCTCCGCATGGAAAGCAAACGGATCCGACTTATCGATCTCATAGCCCCCAGGCGCGGAAATATGGTACTTGTACCGAGTCGAGCCAGGCCGAAGCCCCGGAACAAATCCCGCCCAAATCCCCGACTCGCCCTGGGGAAAAAGAGAATGCGCCCGAAGATCCCAGCCATTGAAATCCCCAAGAACCGAAACACTCCTGGCCATGGGCGCCCACACCGCAAAGTGAACCCCCTCGGTCCCCTCCATTCGCAAAGGATGCGCCCCAAGCTTCTCATAAAGGCGAAAATGCGACCCTTCGTTGAAAAGGTAGAGGTCCATCTCCGTCAACAGGCTGTTCCCAGGCGGCAGTGTCGTGGCAGGGATCATGAAACATCTCCCAGGAAAGAATCCGGCGGCCGGCAACACGGATGATTTCGTGGCGGATTCTCCTCCCATCGCGGCGGCCGCATCCAAAGGGTCCAACGCTTCCCTATCAGCACACCGGCAATCTCTCAACAGGGAACTCGACGTTCCAAGCAATTTCAAGAAGGCTCAGTGTTGAGTTCCGCTCACGCTCCTCGCGGCCGCTCGGATCCCTCGCCCAACTTCCCGCCAATCCCGGGCGGTAACACCGCCAAGGCGGCCTTGGTCATCGGTGGTGCCTTCGGCAGCTCTGGATTCCGTTGGCACCGCGAATCCGGATCCGCCGGGTTTCCGCTTCCTCCCAACCTTGATCCGCACGCTCCAACTCCCGTTCCTCCCGCGCTGGCGGTCCCAGCTCGATGGTGGTGGGCTGCGGACCACCGGGTCGGCCATCCGCTGAGTTCCCTGGAACCTGCACCGAGGGGACCTATCAAATTGTCGTGTTTTTGCTTTACAATTTTCTTCGCCGAAACGGTGGCACCGGCATCTTGCCGGTGTAGCGCCCTCCGGGCTGCACGGAGCCGGGAAGGAGGCCCGCCCCAGCGGTGAAG
>JAJRTK010000515.1 GCA_024278345.1 bacterium
TAGCCCATGCTGCAGCCTGCCAGTCTCGATGAGAGACCCTACCGACTGGAGAGCCGTATGCGGGAGAACCGCACGTACGGTTCGGAGGGAGGGGAGGCGCAAACCAATGCGCTTTCCCTACCCCTATCCAGATCTTTGTGCGCCGCGCTTTTTTTTCGGGTGGCCTGTACCATGACCGAGGCCATGCGAAGCCTACAAGAATTTGGGTCCGGGGAGCTCGATCCCTGGTGGGTGCGAGGCAAAGCCTTGCCAGGGGACCGGATGCCGAGCGTAGCGAGACGCGGCCCAGAGGGCCGCAGCCGAAGTCCCCGGACGACCGCCGAGCGGAGCGCGGCGTTGTCCGAGGCCAAGTTTTTTCCCCGGCGACCCATTGTCCCGCTTTGCGTGGATACCCGAGCAGGTGAAACTCTTTGGCATCGTCTCCAAGGAGGCCTTCAGAAAAAGGCACAAGACGCATTCCATCGTCTTTACGCGGCCTGGCCACGGATCTTGCGTCCGGGCGCGGCGCAGCCGCTGCTCGTTGGGCATCGCGGTGTTTTCGGACACCCCGAGATCCGGGAAAATGGTTTCGAGGCGTTCGATCTGGCTATTTCACGAGGTGGCGCTCTGGAGATGGATCTCCGCTTGACCTCTGACGGCGTTGTGGTCGTCCACCACGATCCGACCCTGGAGCGCGTCCATGGCTGTTCGCGGCGGCTCGATCAGATGACTTTCGCCGAGCTCCGGCGGCTGGCGCCGCTGGTCCCAACCCTTGGGGAGGTCCTGGACCGGTACGGCGAAAAGTGCCCGGGTTTCTTCCTGGAGGTGAAGCTCTACGACGAGAAGGCTGGGCTCCATAGGCTTTTGCAAGGGGTCGGGCACCTTCTGCGGAGCCGGGATCTCGAGAAACGCACAACCCTCATTTCCCTCGATCCACGCCCCCTGGACGCGGCACGCGCCAGCCTTCCCGAGATTCCCAGAGCCTACATCTACATGGTTTCGCCCAAGAGGGCCTTGGCCTACCTGAACCAGCACCTGGACACCGGGATTCTGGGCTGGTATCTGACGTTTCCGGAAACAGCACGCCCAATCTTGAAAGCCCGTTCCCTGCTAGAGGGAGTTGGCTTCGCGAACTACCGCAACACCCTCATCGCCTGCCAAAATCGGGGGTTCCAACTGATCTTCACGGACCGGATCGACTCGATCACCGAGCCTCCGTGATTCTGGCGAAGGGGAGATCTTGAGGAACCGGCTGGATACACTTCTTCCGCGCTCTACATGATGCGGCGGGCCCACTTGGCCTTCTTTTCGTTGTACGGCGGGTAGCGGAGAGCGACGTCAAGATAGGTCGATTTGTGGAGGACGCTCTTTCGGTGGCTGAAGGCATCGAACCCCGCCTTTCCATGGTAGGCACCCATTCCGCTGGGTCCCACGCCCCCGAAAGGCAGGTCGGGCACGCTCAAGTGGGCCACGACATCATTGGTGCAGGCGCCGCCAGAGCTGGTTTCGCGGAGAACGTAATCCAGCGCCTCCTTGTCATCGCTAAAGACGTAAAGTGCCAGGGGTTTTGGCCGATCATTGATAAACTCCACGGCTGCGGAGATACTAGAGACGGGAAGAACGGGCAAGAGAGGGCCGAAGATTTCCTCGGACATGAGTGGCGAAGCCAGATCCACGTCTTGAAGAATCGTTGGCGCGATATACCGCTCGCCGGCGACAAGCTCGCCGCCAGTGACGACTTTGCCCCCCGTTATGAGGGAGGAGAGCCGTTGGAAATGATGGTCGCTGACGATTCTTGCGTAGTCCGCGCTCTTGCGGGGATCATCGCCGAAGAAGTCCGAAATGCAGCCAGAAAGCCCCTTGAGGACTGGTTCCAAGACCGTCTCATGCACCAAGAGATAGTCCGGCGCAACGCAGGTTTGGCCGGCATTGAAAAACTTCCCCCAGACGATACGGCGGCAGGCGACATCCATGCTCACGCTCTTGTCGATGATGCAGGGGCTTTTGCCGCCAAGCTCCAGCGTCACGGGAGTGAGGTGCTCTGCCGCGGCCCGCATGACGATTCTGCCTATCTGCGTGCTGCCGGTGAAGAAAATGTGGTCGAAGCGCTGCTCCAGAAGACCGGTGCTCGCTTCTACACCGCCCTCGACAACGGCAAAGCAGGCGTCGTCCAGAGCTTCCGAAAGAAGCTTGGCCAGGAGACTCGATGTTGCCGGGGCCAGCTCGGAGGGCTTGACGACAGCGCAGTTCCCGGCGGCAATGGCAGCGACCAGGGGTGCCACCGCAAGTTGGTACGGATAGTTCCACGGTCCAACGATGAGGGTCACCCCGAGAGGCTCGGGATAGATCTTGCAAGTGGCCGGCTGGAGGATCATCGGAGTACTGACCTTCTGGGGCTTCATCCATGCGGAAAGATGCGAAAGCGCGTGGTCGATTTCAGCCACCACCAGGTTGAGCTCCGCAATCCAGCCTTCGAAGGAGGATTTCCCCAGATCGGAATGGAGCGCCTGGAGAATTTCGGGCTCCTTCTCCACGGTCAGTTTCCGTAGGCGTTTGAGCTGGCGCCGCCGCCACTCCGCGGGCCAAGTCCGGCCAGTGCGGAAGGCATCTCGAAGACGACCTACGAGGGCCGGGAAATCGGAGGGGGAGGTCGTTGTTTCACTGGCAGACATGGCATCACCCGTTGGTCGTTTGCGCCGGTGGCGTGATGACGAACGGCACTGTGCCTCGCACCCCGCCAGGCAGCTCATTTTGAATCGTTGCAACCAGCTATAGCAACAACCAATTCGCCCGTCGAACGCGGAACCTTCCCCCTACCGCCCTTCCTTCTTCGCTCCGGCGACCCATTGTCCCGCCTTGCGTGGATACCCATGGGGAAAACAAATAGAAAGCTTCCTGGCCAATCCCAAGATTCTCCCGGCCTTCTTTTACCAGAAAACCGACCGTTCCTTGGGGACCTATCAAACCCGGTTTACAAGTTGACCCAGGGAACGAGCGTCCCCTGCCGCTCCGTGAACCCCGTCCGGCCCGCCGCCGGCAAGATGCCGGCGCCACGCTTTCGGCGGCGATA
>JAJRTK010000516.1 GCA_024278345.1 bacterium
AATAAACTATTCCAAGGCGTCCAATCTCATGCCAATCCTCAAACTACTCGATCATGAACGGGGTGACGACGAAGCCGCGTGAAGAAAAAAATCAACGATTTCCACCATTACGGAATGAGTGGGCAGGGAGCGCGCTCATCTTCCCGTTGCAACGAAGGGCAACGGGATCCCAGCCCACGTTTTTGTACGCTACGCGTTTTCCTTTTTTTTCTGTTTCTGTCCCGCCTTGCGTGGATACCCCCACTTGCGAAGCTCAAGCTCTCTTCGCACCTCCTTGGAATCGGCGATCTTGGGAACCGAGTCCAGGAGCGTCACCACACGTTCGGCCGCCGCCTGGGCAGCCTGAGCCTGGGCGAGCTGCTGGGCGAGTTGTTGAACCGGGTCGGAAAGCTGCCTCGCGTAGGTCATGAAAAGGAGCAACGTACCAAGGCTCACCCCCCCAGCCATCGTGCCGTAACCGCCAAAGACCAAGGCCAGGCCCGTGCCCACACTGACCAATCCCAGGATGACAGGAAGATAGAGCGCCGTCTGGACCGCGTTCCTCACCGATTCCCCAAACATCCGGCCGCTGATGCTCTGAAACTCCTTGAAGTTCCCGGCTTCTCTCACCAGGCTCTTCGTCGTCCGTACCCCGTTGATCGCCTCATTGAAGGCAGCGGTGATCCGAGAGCCAGTCTTGCGCACGGCCCGGGAGCTGGCCAGAAGGCGCTTCTGGAACCAAAGGCTCACCCAGGCAAGAGCCGGAACGACCAGGAGCACCAAAAGTGCCAGCTTCCAGTTCAGCCAGAGCATGATGACGGTGATGAAACCCAAGAAAGATGATCCCCAGGCAACATCGAGCAACAGCCAGGCTATCACCCGCGACAAACGGTCACAGTCCGACGTCAGACGCGTCATGAGCCAACCGACGGATCGGCGATCGAAGTACTCGAGCTCGAGCTCCTGCAACCGAACAAACCCGGCGTTGCGGATGTCGTGGCTCACAGAAGTGGAAATCCGGCCCGCGTATCGAACGAATGTCCCCACGGAGAAAGATAAAAGCAGCGCCAAAACCAGGTAACACCACGCAAGACCCGCCAACTCCGCGTTGACGCCTCGCGCCGCGATCTCGTCCACGAGGGACCGCGTCACCAGAGCGAAGCCTCCATCACAAAACGCCGTCACGGCGCCGCTTCCCGCTACAATGAAAAAATAGACCCGGTACGGGCGGCCAAAGGCCAAGATCTTTCTCCAAACTGACCAATCCAGGCGGCCACTAAATTCTTCTTCCGCAAATCGTTTTTCACTCATGAGCCACTTTCCTGAATCGACCAGACTTGGCGATAGAGCCCCTCTTCCTGGAGTAGGGACTCGTGGGTGCCCAACTGCGCCACGCGGCCCTCTTCCAGTACCAGGACTCGATCCGCTTCCATCAATGTGGAAAGGCGGTGTGCAATGAGCAAGGTCGTGCGGCGTCCGTGCCGCTGGCGCAACGCCTGAAGAATTTTTGCCTCCGTTTCGGTATCGACGGAGCAAAGCGCATCGTCGAGAACCAAAATTTCCGGATCCCGAAGCAGCGCGCGGGCCAAAGTCAACCGCTGTCTCTGACCTCCTGACAAGGTGATTCCCCTCTCCCCCACCACGGTGGCGTATCCCTTTTCAAAGCCCAGAATCGCCTTGTGAACCGCCGCCGTATCCGCGGCGACCACCATCTCGTCATCGCTGGCCTCTGGCCGACCCATCTTGATGTTCTCTTTTTCCCGGTTCTTCGCGCCATGTGGGTCTCCCGAAAAGAAAAAAGCCCGCATCGCTGTGCGGGCCATGGGAGCCGTTCAAGGCAACAAAAAAGCCCGCTCTTCCGGGGGAGGCGGGCAACATACATTTTTATTCAAAAAAAACTACGTGCCCATCCACCCCGCTCGGTTGATATCGATTCGCGTGGTGTGGACAACGATGTTCATAGGACTCGGTCTCACGGATTGGTTTCGAAAACGGATCGCGATAGATGCGCGGCCCGTCGTTTGATGACATAAATCCACTAATAAAAACGACATTGTCTATTCTAACAGTTTGACCTTAGGGTTGTCAAGAATAGGTACGCGATTCTTCGGATGCCAGCGATTCTTGGGGGGGAACCGAAACGTCGGACAGCCGAAAGAGGTGGCCAATCATGGGTTGATTTCGTTGCACCTTTTTTGGCCACGCAACTTGTGACGTGGGGGAAGTGTTTATGATAAAATGATATTTTCTATTCCGAGGAGAGGACCCACCAGGATGCGCGAAAAGAGATCCAGCCGGCACATCGTTCTCACGTCCCACCCAAGCTCCCACGGGCCGAAGCCGATCCCCGTCCGCTGGGGCGCGGCGACGCCCATGGAACGTGGCCCCATCATCGGGACTCTGAGCAATCCGGATCACCGGAACGTCATCGGGACGCACAATGGCGCTTACGCGCTCTACCGGGCGCTGGCCATCGCTAGCGGAGGACTGGACCCGGAACATGTCCCCGATTTGACCCTGACTTCGCCCACCTTCCAGTTCGGGCCCCATCCCCAATGGTCCGAACCCGATGCCATCGTTTCTCTCGACCCTCACGGCGCCATCGTGCGCGCCGCCTTCGCCGCCTATTTTGAACAGGGATTCGACATTCGGCCCACCATCGCTGTGACTCGGGCGCACATCCACCTTCCCGAACTGGCCAACGCCATTCGTCAGGGACGGCTCCAGCCGGATGGCAAGCTCCTTCTAGCCAACGGCGACGCGGTGGTGGCCAAGGCGGCCGTGGAACCGGTCTGGCATCTCCCCGGAGTCGCCCGCAGATTCGGCATCGAGGAGCAGGTGCTGCGGCGTGCGCTCTTCGAGGAGACGGCCGGGATGTACCCCGAGCTGGTGACGCGACCCGATTTTTCGGTCTTCCTGCCACCCATTGGCGGGCTGACGGTCTATTTTTTCGGGGACCCGGAGGCTATCACCGATCCGGCGCGGCCGCTGGCCGTCCGAGTCCACGACGAGTGCAACGGATCGGACGTCTTCGGTTCCGACATCTGCACCTGCCGCCCCTATCTGGCCCACGGGATCGAAGTGGCCGTCAAAACGGCTCAGGAGGGTGGCGCCGGGGTCATCGTCTACTTCCGAAAAGAGGGCCGCGCCCTTGGCGAGGTCACCAAGTTCCTGGTGTACAACGCCCGCAAACGCCAGAAAGGCGGCGACAGCGCGGACAAGTATTTCTACTGGACCGAATGCGTGGCCGGGACGCAGGACGTCCGATTCCAAGAGCTGATGCCAGACGTACTCCACTGGCTGGGGATTCGGCGCATCGACCGGTTCGTCTCCATGAGCAACATGAAGTACGACGCTATCGTGGGGTCGGGAATCGAGATCGCCGAGCGGATCCGGATTCCCGACGAGCTCGTCCCGGAGGACGCCAAGGTGGAGATCCACGCCAAGATGGCCGCGGGGTACTACACCGAGGGGCCGGCGCCGAACCCAGAGAGCCTCTCTAGCGTCGTGGGCCGCGAACTCAAGGGCGACACCTGATGCAAGACTGGAATCCAGCACCTGGAGAAGAAGCAGGGGATGTGGTGTCAGGAACCGCGGCGCAAGCCGGCCCCACCGTCCATGCGGCGCGGTGCGCGGCGGAGGGCAGGTATCCAAAGAGATCTTGCCTTGAGGAACTGCCGCCGGCCCAGCGGGCCGCCATCGAAGAACTGCGGCGGCCCCGGACGATTCGGGAGCGGTGCCGGCGCCTCCTGGCGCTGGCGGAACAGGGCGAGCTCCGTCACTTCCGTTACCGGAAGGAGCGCCTCGACGAGGCGGCTGAACGGGTGGCGGCGGTGGTCCGGGAACGATATCCCGATCTCCGGATTCCCCTCCACAGTCGGTTCCGCCATTTTGAGGCTGGGGGCAAGGACCGGGTGGCGCGTCTTTGGGCGAAGCTCCATGGAGCGTCGGAAGCGGAACGGGGCCGGAGCCTTGTGGACCTCGTGGTGGTAAGTGTTTTCCTGGATGCCGGCGCTGGCGCTGCGTGGCGCTATGCGGAGCCAGAGACGGGCCGTCTCTTCACTCGTTCCGAGGGGCTGGCCGTGGCCAGCGTCACCGCTTTCTTCCAGGGGCTCTTCTCCAGTGACCCGAAGCATCCTTGCCGAGCCGACGCAACGGGCCTCACGGCCATCACGGCGGAGCGACTCGGAGAGGCTTTCCAGGTGACGCCCGAGAATCCCCTGGCGGGGCTGGAGGGACGGGCGGCTCTGCTTCGGCGGCTGGGAGAAGAGCTTCTCCGGGAAGATCCGACCGGGACGACGGATCCGTGCCGCCCGGGCCTCGAAGCGGCGGATCCGCGCCAGCCAGAAATGGCGGGAGGGCGGCCGGGGGCCGAATCGGACGCGCGGCGGTCAGAGATGGCGACAGGGCGCCCGGGCCTCGAAGCGGCGGAGCCGCGGCGGCCCGGGGAACTGTATGATCGCTGGAGCCGCCTTGCGGGGCCTGAGAAATGGCTGCGGGCGGAAGTCATCTTCGGGGACCTCCTGGCCGAGTTTTCCGGGATCTGGCCAGGCCGGCTCCAGATCGGCGGCGTACCGCTGGGGGATGTTTGGCCACACCCCAAGGCCGGCGGATCCGGGCTTTCCGGGGGGTTGATCCCCTTCCACAAGCTCTCCCAGTGGTTGAGCTATTCCCTTGTAGAGGCCATGACCCTCCTGGGCTTCCAAGTCCATGGGGTGGAGGCCTTGACCGGTCTTGCGGAGTATCGCAATGGTGGCTTGCTGCTGGATCTGGGGATCATCGAGCCCCGCCGCGAAGAGATCCTGCAACGCGACTTCCCGGCATCAGCGGTGGAGATCGTGGAATGGCGGGCCCTCACCGTTGCCGGCCTCGACGAGCTGGCCCCACGCATCCGGAAAGAGCTGGGGGAAGCAGGCAGAAACCTGACCATGGCCGAAATTCTGGAGGGTGGGACTTGGGAAACCGGCCGCCGAATCGCCCGGGAGCTCCGGCCCGACGGTCGGCCACCTATCACCCTCAAGAGCGATGGGACGGTCTTTTGAACGGGAAGGATTTTGGCACGGAACGGAGGGAGCTTGGGAATGGAGCCGGATTCGTGGTGGTGCTTCGGCCTTCGGGCAGTGGATAGCAAGAGCGGCGACAATGGCGAGCAGCGGCGGACGGACTGCCGTCGCTGGGAGCGGAACGTAACACACAAAAAAACAAAGGATTTACCGACAACCACACCCTCGACGAAGAACACGATCTGAATCGTTGTTCGGCGGAAACTCCCTCAACGCCTTCAGTAGGAAAAAAGAGTGAAAAACGTCACCGTTGTCCATCATCCGCTCATTCAGCACAAGCTCACTCAGATGCGAAAGAAGGGGACGAGCACGGCGAAGTTTCGCGCATTGCTTCAGGAGATCAGTCTTCTTCTTGCCTACGAGATCACCCGGGATTTCCCCCTGACCTACGAGTCCATCGAGACGCCTCTGGAAACGATGGAGAGGGCGCCGGTTCTGGAGGGAAAGAAGCTCGTGCTGGTTGGAATCATGCGGGCAGGGGAAGGCATCTTGGACGGGATGCTCCAGATCATCCCGTCCGCGCGGGTGGGGCACGTGGGTCTCTACCGCGACCCCACCACCCTGGCTGCCGTGGAATACTATTGCAAGCTGCCACGCCAAATGGAGGGGCGCTCCGCCATCATCGTCGATCCCATGCTGGCGACGGGGCACACGGCCATCGCCGCCATCACCCGGGTTAAGCAGTCCAGGCCCAAGAATCTCAAGTTCGTCTGTATCCTGGCCTCCCGCCGCGGCATCCAAACCGTGATGGAGGAACACCCCGACGTGCCGATTTTCACAGCCGCCGTGGATCGCGAGCTCGACGAACAGGGCTACATCCTCCCTGGAATCGGCGACGTGGGAGACCGGATGTTCGGAACCAAATAGACCACTTTTCGGCCTCGGTCATGGTACCGGCCACGGTTCAGATTTCAGACGCCGCCCCAGGGCTTCCAGCCCTGGAACCCGGCGGAGGCTCTGCCTCCGGACCTCCGCTGGGAGCGCCGCTCCCAGACCCACGCCAGGGAGCCAGCTCCCT